>JADKCZ010000001.1:313637-627274 GCA_016718565.1 Anaeromyxobacter sp.
CCACGCCCACGCGCAGGCGCGCGTAGTCGGGGGTGCCCACGTGGGCGTTGACGCTCTTCAGCCCGTTGTGCCCGCCGTGGCCACCGCCCACCTTGAGCTGGACCCGCAGGGGGTCGAGCTCCAGGTCGTCGTGGACCACCACCAGGTCCGCCGGGTCCAGCTTCCAGAACTTGAGCGCCGGCCCGACGGACTCGCCGGAGCGGTTCATGAAGGTCTGGGGCTTCATGATCCAGATCCGCTCGTCGCCGCTCCTGGCCTCGGCCAGCTCCGCCGCGAACTTCTTCACGGTGAAGCTGGCCCCGAGGAGACCCGCCAGGCGGTCGGCGACGTTCCAGCCGACGTTGTGGCGGGTCCTGGCGTAGGCGTCCCCGGGGTTGCCCAGGCCGACGACGAGCTTCACGGGGGCTACTTCTTCTTCGCGTCCTTGGCCGGGGCAGCCGCCGGAGCGGCACCACCCTTGGCGGCCGGGGCCGCGCCCGCGGCCGGAGCCGCGCCAGCAGCCGGAGCCGCGCCAGCGGCCGGGGCCGCACCCTCGGCGCCCGGGACGGCGGCGGCGACGGCGACGACCTCCTCCTTCTCCGGGATGGCCACGAAGGCCACCACGTAGTCGGTGGAGAACTTGAAGGTGCAGCCCTCGGGGGCCTTCACCTCGGAGATGTGGATGGACGCGCCCACCTTGAGCGGCGTGACGTCCACCTCGATCTTCTCCGGGATCTTGGTGGGGAGCGCCTGCACCACGATGGTGTGGGCCGACACCGAGAGGATGCCGCCCTCCAGGCTGCCGATCGACTTGCCGACGATGGACACCGGCACGGCCACCTTGACCGGCTCGTCGAGCTTCACCTCGAGGAAGTCGGCGTGCAGCAGGCGGCGGGTCACCGGGTCGACCTGGTAGTCCTTGAAGAGGACGAAGGTCTCGGTGCCCTCGACCTTGAGGGTCAGGAGGGTGTTGAACTTGCGGGGCGTGGCGATGGCCTCCATCAGGAGGCCGGGATCGACGGACAGGTGCGAGGGGGCGCCCTGCTTGCCGTAGCTGACGGCCGGGATGAGCCCCTTCTGGCGGAGGCGGCGGGCCGGGCCCTTGCCCTTGCCCTCGCGCTTCTCGGCGGTGAGAACGTTCTGCGACATGCGAGACCTCCCAATGGACTCGAGCCGGCCCCTCGAAGGGCTCGGGCGAGGGGCTGGCGCCGGTGAAGGCGGCTGCCCTGGGTGACGGTGAAAGGGGCCCGTGCGGCGGCTGCTCTGGACCCCAGGGAAGGCGGGTGATTAGCCGATCAGGCCGGGGTGGTCAAGCGGGCGGGGGGGCCTGGCCAGGCTGGGCGGTCGACCTGGGCCCGGGCGGGTCCGGCTTCCCCTCCGCGAAATACCTCCCGCCCGCCTCCGTAGGTGGAGCCACGAGCCACAAGGAGGCCGTCCCATGAAGTCCATCGTCACTGCGGTGCTGGTCGTGATCGTCGAAGCCGGGTTCCTCTTCAGCCTGGCCGCCGCGCCGAGCGTCGCCGATCAGGTCGCCGCGCCGGCCGGCGCCGAGGTGGCCCAGGCCGCCCGGCCCACGCCGCCCGCCCGCGGCTGAGCACGCTGGCACCCGAGCCGCCGGCCACCTGCTGGCCGGGGCTCCGGCGCGCAGCGCTCGTGATCGCCCCGGGCGCGCGGCTCCTCCGCCGAGACACCACCCCTCAGTCCGTCTCTCCTCGCGCGAGCTGGCTGGCCCTCTTGGGTGCCAGCAAACTCATACTCCAGTCGCGGTAACCCGCTGGAGTCAGTCCAAGGTGTCGATATCGCTCGAGGCGCACACCGCATCTGGTCGGCGCACACCGTGTGCTTCCTCAGTACAATCAGGCACATGGATCGGTTGACGCTCCGCGGCGTGTCGCGTAACCACGGGACACGTCTGTCCCTTGAACGCGGTTCACGTGCTCATCGGAGAGGCCTGCGCCACGGGGACCTACCTGGACCGGCACAGCAGCGGTCCAGGTCGAGGATGGGGTCAGGAGGACCTGTCCGAAACCCCGAGGCGTCCACCTGCAGCGTTCGAGGAGGACGCATGACGAAGCCGATGACGTCGAGTGGTGTGGTGTGGCTGGCTGCGGTCGCAGCCGGCCTGGTGCTCGTGGCCTGTGGCGGGAACGAAGTGAACGGCGCGGCGGTGACCGGCGTGGCGCTGTCCGACGCCCCGGTGACCGGGACCGTGACGCTGGCCGACTCGTCGGCCCAGCAGCAGCAGCGGCTGGTGGCCACCCGGGCGGATGGGTCCTTCTCCGTGGACGTGGCCGGGCTGACGCCGCCGTACATGCTGCGGGTGGAGTGGGCCGACGCCGCCGGGGCCAAGAAGCTCTACGCGGTGACCGAGGGCAACGAGAACCTGGACGTGAACCCCATCACCGACGTGGCCTTCGGCGCCGCCTCCGGCGGCAGCGACGACGAGCAGGTCTTCCAGACCTCCAGCTCCGACGACAAGCGGGAGGCCTCCACCCGGGCGAGCGCCCTGCTGGTGCAGCTGCGCAGCGTGCTGGCGCCGCTCTTCGAGCGGTACGGCATCACCGACCCCCGGGTCGACAAGGCCGCGGTGCGGGTCCTGCTCGAGGACGTGCGGGTGCGCCGCGACGACGGGGTGGTGACCGTCACCAACCGCGAGACCGGCAAGGTCATCTTCACCGGCCGGCTCAGCAACCTGGCCGCCGGCACCTTCACCGCCGCCAACATGCCGGCCGGCCCGGGCACCACCCCGCCGCCCACCACCACCGACGGCGCGGCGCTGTACGCCTCCAACTGCGCCTCCTGCCACGGCGGGCTGGCCTCCAGCCAGGTGCGCGGCGAGTCGGCCAGCTCCATCGCCGAGGCCATCGCCGAGAACGAGGGCGGCATGGGCACGGCGGCGCTGCGGGCCCTCAGCGGCACCCAGCTCTCCGCCATCGCCACCGCGCTGCGCTCCGGCACCACCCCGCCGGCCGCCTGCACCTACACCTACAGCGCCTGGTCCACCTGCAGCAGCGGCGCGCAGACCCGCACCGTGCTGGCCTCCGCGCCGGCCGGCTGCAGCGGCACGCCGGTGCTCTCGCAGGCCTGCGGCACCACCCCGCCGCCCGACGGCGCGGCGCTCTACACGCAGTACTGCGCCGGCTGCCACGGCACCTCGATGCTGGGCTCCTCGGCCAGCAGCATCCAGAGCGCCATCAACTCCAACCGGGGCGGCATGGGCACGGCGGCGCTGCGCGCCCTGACCCCGGCGCAGGTGGCGGCCATCGCCGCGGCGGGCAACCCGACCCCGGCGACCTGCAGCTCGTTCACCTACTCGGCCTACGGCGCCTGCCAGCCGAACAACACCCAGACCCGCAGCGTGCTGACCTCCTCGCCGGCCGGCTGCACCGGCGGCGCGCCGGTGACCAGCCAGGCCTGCACCTACGTGCCGCCGGTCACCACCTGCAGCTCGTTCACCTACTCGGCCTACGGCGCCTGCCAGCCGAACAACACCCAGACCCGCAGCGTGCTGACCTCCTCGCCGGCCGGCTGCACCGGCGGCGCGCCGGTGACCAGTCAGGCCTGCACCTACGTGCCGCCGGTCACGACCTGCAGCTCGTTCACCTACTCGGCCTACGGCGCCTGCCAGCCGAACAACACCCAGACCCGCAGCGTGCTGACCTCCTCGCCGGCCGGCTGCACCGGCGGCGCGCCGGTGACCATGCAGGCCTGCACCTACGTGCCGCCGGTCACCACCTGCAGCTCGTTCACCTACTCGGCCTACGGCGCCTGCCAGCCGAACAACACCCAGACCCGCAGCGTGCTGACCTCCTCGCCGGCCGGCTGCACCGGCGGCGCGCCGGTGACCATGCAGGCCTGCACCTACACCCCGCCGCTCGACGGCACGGCGCTCTACAACCAGTACTGCGCCGGGTGCCACGGCAACTCGAAGAAGGGCGCGTCGGCGAGCAGCACCCAGAGCGCCATCAACTCCAACCGGGGTGGCATGGGCTCGGCGGCGCTGCGCGCCCTGACCCCGGCCCAGCTGGCCGCCATCGCGGCGGCGCCGTAGCGGACCACGGGGCCGGGCTCCGGCCTGGCCCCGGTCTCCCGGCTGGTCCGCGCCCGCTCCGTGCGGGCCCGGGCCGGTCCGGGTGAACCAGCGACGCCCTGCCTCGCAGCCGCGGGGCGGGGCGTTTCTGGTGTGTGGTGGCAGGATGACGAGGGCGGCGAGGCGGCCAGGCGCGCCGCGGCGCCGCCGCGAGCGGAGGAGCAGGTGCAACTGGCCAGGTGGTTCGCGCTGCTGGTGGCGTCCTGCCTGGGCGCGGCGCCGGCCCGTGGCGACCAGGCCCGCGGCGCCACGCACGGCCCCCGGCCGGCGGCCGCGCCTGCGGGGGCTCCCGCCAGACCCGAGGCCGGCCGCCTCGCCATCTCGCCGGTGCGCCGCGACCCCGGCGGCGCGATCGGGGCCAGGCTGGTCGCCGCGCTGTGCGAGGCGCGCCCGTGCCTGGCAGGGGTGAAGGCCAGCGGCTCGCCCGGCCGCGACCTGGCCCGGACCCGCCGGCTCGGCGCGCAGGCCGTGCTGGTCGGCTCGGTCTGGACCGAGTCGGCGGGGCGCGTCCTCTCGCTGGCGCTCTTCACGAAGGGTGAACGACCGGCGCGGACCTGGACCCTGCCGCTCGGCCGCGACGGCCTGCCGCGGCCATCCGCGCTGGCCGGGGTGGCGCGCGACCTCGACGCGGTGCTGGGGGCGGGGCGCGGCGCCCCATCGACCCCGACCTCGACCTCGACCCCGACCTCGACCTCGACCCCGACCTCGACCCCGACCTCGACCCCGACCTCGACCTCGACCTCGACCTCGACCCCGACCCCGACCCCGACCTCGACCCCGACCTCGACCCCGACCTCGACCCCGACCCCGACCTCGACCCCGACCTCGACCTCCGTGTCTCCGCCTGCCGCGGCGGAGCGTGGCGCCCCCTCACCCCGGCCCTCTCCCCCAGCCAGCTGGGGGAGAGGGAGTGCGGATGCTCGCAGCCCTGCACCTGGCGGTCCGGCCCCAAGCAGCCCTGCCCCTCGCTGGCTCACCCTGGAGGCTGGCCTCGCCCCCTCCCGCCGCGCCCTCACCTTCCCGGGCGCCGGCACCGCCCCGGTCGGCTACACGGCCACCCTGCCTCTCACGCCGCGGCTCAGGCTCGAGGTCTTCCCGCTGGCCGCGGCCGGCGGCACGGCCGCCGGGCTGGGGCTCTTCGGCGACGGGGCCTGGCAGGGCGGCGTGGCGCTCCCGGGCGCGGCCGGGACGCATCGCGCCACCTTCCTCGAGCTGCGGGCCGGCCTGCTCTGGCGCGCCCGGGTGGGCCAGCGGCTGGTGCTGGTGCCCTGGGTGGGCTGGGGCCGCGAGTCCTTCCGGGTGGGCGCGGTGGGCGGCGCCGGCATCCCGGGGCTGCCCGACTCCCGGCTCGAGGGACCCACGGGCGGGCTCGACCTGGAGCGGCGCCTCGGGGCGGGACGGGTGACCGTGCTGGCCGGCGCGCGGCTGGCCTGGTGGCGCGACGCCCCCGACCTGGCCGGCGGGGCCGCCTTCTTCCCTGGCGGCAGCGCGCTCGGCCTGGGGGTGGAGGCCGGGGCGGAGGTCGCCCTCGGCGGGCCGCTCTCGGCGCGGCTGCTGGGCAGCTGGTCCGCCACCCGCTGGTCGCTGCCCACCGATCCGAGCGGCGCCTACCAGGTCCGCTCGGCGTGGGCCGAGGCCCTTGGCGGGCGGGTGGCGCTGCGGCTCTGCTGGTGAGGGGCCGGCCCTAGACGAACAGGCTCGACAGCGAGTCGCCGTGGTGGATGCGGCGGACCGCCTCGGCGAAGAGGCTGGCGCAGGAGAGCGCCTTGATCTTCGGGCAGGCGGCCGCGGCCGCCGAGAGCGGGATCGAGTCGGTCACCACGACCTCCTCGATGGGGCTCTTGATGATGCGCTCGACGGCCGGGCCGGAGAGCACCGCGTGGGTGGCGTAGGCGTAGACCTTGGCCGCGCCCTTGTCGACCAGGGCGTTGGCGGCCTGGGTCAGGGTGCCGGCGGTGTCGATCATGTCGTCGAGCAGCACCGTCACCTTGCCGTTGACGTCGCCGATGACGTTCAGCACCTCGGCCACGTTGGCCTTGAGGCGCCGCTTGTCCACGATGCCCAGGCCGGCGCCCAGCCGCTTCGAGTAGGCGCGGGCGCGCTCCACGCCGCCGGCGTCGGGCGAGACGATGATCAGGTCGTCGGTCTTGCCCTCGAACCGCTTCTTCATGTGGTCGAGCAGCACCGGCGCGCCGTAGAGGTGGTCGAAGGGGATGTTGAAGAAGCCCTGGATCTGTCCGGCGTGCATGTCCATCGACACCACGCGGGTGGCGCCGGCCGCCACCAGCAGGTCGGCCACCAGCTTGGCGGTGATGGGGCTGCGCGAGGCCACCTTGCGGTCCTGGCGGGCGTAGCCGTAGTAGGGGATGACCGCGTTGATGGTGCCGGCCGACGCGCGCTTGAGCGCGTCGATCATGATGAGCAGCTCCATCAGGTTGGAGTTGGCGTCCTGGCAGGTGGACTGGATGATGTAGGTGTCGAGGCCGCGGATGTTCTCGCCGATCTCCACCTGGATCTCGCCGTCCGAGAAGCGGCCCACCATGCACTGCGACAGGGGCTTGCCCAGCGCCTGCGAGATGGCCTCGGCCAGCCTCCGGTTGGAGTTGCCGGCGAAGAGCTTGTAGTCGGAGCGATTGCCGTTGCTGGACATCGAGCCTCCGGATGGGGTGCGAGGGGGCTCATAGCAGGCGGAGGCCCACCCGTCGACCGCCGAATCCGCCCTCCCGCTGGCCGGATCCAGCGTGGCGGAGGGCGCCGGACGCGGTCAGTCGGCGTGGGGGTCGGTGCCGGTGGCCCGCGGCGTCTCGGCGCCCCTGAGCTCGCGGTCGTAGGCCGCCAGGATGGCCCGCTCGAACCGCTCGCGCGTCTCGGCGTTGAGCGGGTGGGCGATGTCCTTGAAGGTGCCGTCCTTGCGCCGCTTGGCCGGCATGGCCACGAACAGCCCGGCGGTGCCGTGGATGACCTTCAGGTCGCGCACCACGAAGCAGTCGTCGAGGGTGACGGTGACGTAGGCGCGCAGCTTCTCCTCGTTCACCGGGAAGACGCGGACCTCGGTGATCTCCATGGCGACACCCTCGGCGGCCGCTGCACCGTCCGTGCGACGAGGACCCGGACGCCCGGGCCCTCGACAGCCTGCACCGCCGAGGCCGCGCGCCGGGCGGCGGCCCGACCGGCGAAGAGCCCGTAGACGGTGGGGCCGCTGCCGGACAGCAGCGCCACCTCGGCGCCGGCGCCCACCAGGGAACCCAGCAGCGGTCCTAAGGCGGGGCGGTGGGCCACGCAGCCGCCCTGGAGGTCGTTCCCCGCCTGGGTCGGCCGGAAGGGCCCTGCGGGGCGGCGCAGGCGGGGCGCCGGCCGGCCGGCGCGGGCCTCGTCGAGCCAGCGGTAGGCCTCACCGGCCCGGATGGCCAGGGCCGGATCACGCGGGTAGGCCAGCACCAGGTGCAGCGGCGGGACCTCGGCGGGGGTGAGCCGCTCGCCGCGCCCGGCGGCCCAGGCGGGGCCCGGGCCGAGGAAGAAGGGGACGTCCGAGCCGATGGCGAGCCCCACCTCGGCGAGCGCCGCCGCGTCCCGCACCCCGAAGGCCCGGGCCAGGCAGCGCAGCACCGCCGCGGCGTCGGAGGAGCCGCCCCCCAGCCCCGCCGTCACCGGCGTGCGCTTCTGGATGGTGACGGCCACCCCGCGGTCCACGCCGAAGCGCCGCCGGAAGGCCTCGGCCGCGCGGGCCGCCAGGTTGCCCGGGCCCGCCAGGTCCGGGTGGCCCGGCGTGCGGCAGGTGACCGGCCCGGCGCGCGCCGCCACCCGCACCTCGATCCCGTCGCCGAGGTCGAGCGGGACCAGCAGGCTGACGAGATCGTGGAAGCCGTCGGCCCTGAGCGGGCCGACCTTGAGGACGAGGTTCACCTTGGCGGGGGCGAGCGTGACGAGGCGCACCGCCCCTCTCTACCACCCCGCCGCACCGGTGGTGGCGTGTGGCCGGCCCGCCCCCGTCCGCCCTCATCCGCCCCACGGTCACGCCGTACCGCGGGGTGGGGACAACCCAGGCGGCCGCCGCGGGGCCTCGGGCCCGAAGGGCCGCCCAGCAGGCCGATCCGTGTTCACGCTGCGTCCAGGCGGCTGGTCCGCCCGGTGCAGTGGGGTGAGGCCGGAGGCTCCACGATGTCCTGCCCACACGCCAAGCGGTGCACCCTGCACGACCAGCTGGGGACCAGGAGCGCGCTCACCGTCTGGCAGACGCTCTTCTGCGACAGCGGCTTCGACCGGTGCGTCCGCTACCGGCTGACGCTGGCGGGGGCGGCGGTGCCGCCGGACCTGTTGCCCGACGGCCGCTCCCGCCTGCCGCCGGAGCGGCCGGTCGCCAAGGGCTGAGCCGAAGGCCGCCGCCCGCCACCGCCCCGCGCCGCGCTGCGGCACGCCACCCGAGGTCGCCCCGGCGCCCTGGCGGCGCTGCTAGAGTGGCGCGCCATGCCCCCCGCCTACGACACCCAGGTCCTCATCTCGGAGGCCCAGATCCGCGAGCGCATCGCCGAGCTGGGCCGCGACATCGCCGCGCAGCACACCGGCAAGCGGCTGGTCTGCGTCGGCGTGCTGAAGGGCAGCTTCATGTTCCTGGCCGACCTGGTGCGGGCCATCCCGCTGCCGGAGCTGGAGGTGGACTTCATCGGCGTCTCCTCCTACCAGGGCACCCAGTCCACCGGCGTGGTGCGCATCACCACCGACCTGGCCCGCAGCATCGAGGGCGAGGACGTGCTGCTGGTGGAGGACATCGTCGACACCGGCCTGACCATCCGCTACCTGCTCGACAACCTGGCCACCCGGCGCCCGCGCACCCTCAAGGTGGCGGCCCTGCTGGAGAAGCCGGCCCGGGCCAAGGTCCAGGTGCCCGTCGACTTCCGGGGCTTCACCATCGAGGACCGCTTCGTGGTGGGCTACGGGCTGGACTACGACGGCCGGCTCCGCAACCTGCCCCACGTGGCGCTGCTGCATCTCAGGTGACGGGGGCCCCCGGCGGAGGGGTCCGCCACCCCCGGCCAGATAGGCGCGAACCCGCCGGGGCGGGTGTACCATCGCCTGGACATGTCCCCTTTCTTCGCGCGCAACGGCGCGGGCGAGCTCCTCGCCCGCTACAGCTTCATCGAGCCCCTGCTGGAGGGGCGGCGGGTCCTCGAGCTCGGGGCGGCCGCCGCCACCGACGGCGCCAGCGCCCTCCTGCTGGCCGATCGCGGCGCCGCGGCGGTGCTGAGCGTGGAGGCCGACGAGGCCGACCTGGCCCAGGCCCGGCGGGCCGGCCACCACCCGTTCGTGCGCTTCGAGGCGCTGGACGTCGGCACCCTCAAGCCCGGCGCCTTCGACCTGATCCTGCTGGCCGACGGCGCCCCCCTGGCCGCCGACCTGGCCAGGCTGGCGGCGCTGCGGCGGCTCCTGGCCGACGGCGGCCACCTGGTGACCGCCCTGTCGGCGCCCGACGGCCACACCCTGGCCGACCTGGCGGGCCAGCCGGAGCCGCTGCTGGCCCCGCCCTACCAGGACTTCGTGGCCGCGCTGGTGGAGCACTTCCCCTCGGTGGAGGTGGCCACGCTGTCGGCCTCGGTGGGCTACGCGGTGGTGCTGCCCCCGCCGGGCGGCGGCGAGCCCGACGTGAGCGTGGACGGCTCGCACGCCGGCGAGGCCGAGGCGGCCGGCTGGATCGCCATCTGCGGCGACGACGCCACCGGCCTGTCCGGCCTGACGCTGGCGGCCATGCCGTCGCGGGACCTGCTGGAGGCGGCGGCGGCGGCGCGGCGCGCGGCGGCGGAGGCGCGGGCCGAGGGCGAGGCCGCGCTGGCCGAGGCCCAGCGGGTGGAGCAGGAGGTCCGGGGCGCGGCCGAGCGGTCGGCGGCCGAGCTGGCCGAGGTGCTGGCCGAGCGCGACGCCCTGCGCGCCGAGCGCCAGGGGTTGCTCTCGGAGCGCGAGGCGGCCTCCCAGGAGCGCGAGGGGCTGGCGCAGGACCGCGACGCCGCCCTCACCGCCGAGGCCGAGGCGAGGGCCGAGGCGGAGCGGCTGGCGGGTCAGCTCGAGGCCGCCGGCGCTGAGCGCGACGGCCTGGCGGCGTCCGACGCCGCGGCGCGCGCCGAGCTCGAGGCGCTGCGGCGGGAGCTGGCGGCGGCCCAGGGCGAGGCCACCCTGGCGGTGGAGCGGCAGCAGCGCGACGTGGCCGCGGCCCTGGCCGGCACGGCCGCGGCGGTGGAGCGGGCCCAGGGCGAGCTGGCGGCGGCCCTGGCGCAGGCGGTGGCGGCGCGCGACGAGGCCGTGGAGGGTGCACGGCGCGAGGTCGAGGCGGCCCGGGCCGAGGGGGCCGGCTCGGTGGAGCGGCTCAAGGGCGAGCTCACCTCCACCGCCGAGCGGCTGCGCGGCGCCGAGGCGCTCTGCGACGCCGAGCGCGAGGCCGGGCACGCCGCCCGGGCCGACGCCGAGCGCTTCGGGCAGGTGCTGGCGCTGCGCGAGCGCGAGGTGGGCGACCTGCGGGGGCAGGTGGACGGGCTGCAGCGGCGGGTGGCCGAGGCCGAGCTGGAGGCCTCGCGTGTCGGCGAGGAGCGGACCCGGGCCGTCACCGAGCTGGCCGGCAGCTCCGGCGCCATGCACGAGGCGCAGGCGGCGCTGCAGGCCGCCCGGGCCGAGGCGCAGGCGGGCCACAGCGCCCTGGCGTCGGCCCTGGGTCGGGCCGACCAGGCCGAGGCGCGGGTCGAGGCGCTGGAGGAGGAGCTGGAGCGGCGGCAGGGGCAGCAGGGGGTGGTGCACGCCGAGGTCGAGGCGGCCCAGCGGCTGGCCGACCAGGTCCGGGCCGAGGCGGCGGCGCAGGTGGAGGCCGGCCGCGCCGAGCTTGAGCAGGCCAGGCAGGAGGCGGCCCGCTTCCGGGCCGAGGTGGACGGGCTGCGCGAGCAGGCGGTGACGGCCCGCAGCGAGGCCGACGTGGCCCACCGGGTGATCGACACCGCCCGCGGCGAGGCGCTGCGCGCCGACCAGGCGCTGGCGGCGGCGCGCGCCCAGGCGGGCGCGGCGGCGGAGGCGGTGGCGGCGGTGGCAGCGGCCCGCGCGGAGGCCGAGGCGGCACGCGCGGAGACCGAGCGGGCCCGCGCAGAGGCCGAGGCTGCCCGCGCCGGGCTGGCGGCCGCCCGCGGCGAGGTGGGCGGACGGGAGGCCGCGCTGGCCGAGGCCCGCGGCGAGCTCGAGGCCCTGCGCGCCGGGCAGGCGGAGCAGGCGGCCCAGGCCGCGGAGCTGACCCGGGAGCTGGCGGCGCAGCGCGAGATCGGCCGCCAGGCCGGCCAGTCGGCCGAGGCCGCCAGGCAGGCGGCGGCGGCCGGCGAGGCGGCCCTGGCGGCGCGGGAGGCCGAGGCCCAGGCGGCGGCGGAGGCGGCCGGGCAGGCGCTGGAGGAGGCGCGCGCCCGGGCCGAGGCGGCCGAGCGGGGGGCGGCGGAGGCCAGGGCGCGCGCCGCCGAGCAGCAGGCGCGGGCCGAGGCAGCCGAGGCCAGGGCCACCGAGGCCACGGCGCAGGTGGAGGCGGCCGAGGGGCGGGCCAGCCAGGCCGGCAGCCGCGAGGAGGAGTCGGCGGCGCTGGCCGGGCGGGCCGAGGCGCTCTCGGCCGAGGTGATCGGGCTCAGGGCGGCCGAGGCGGAGCTGGCGGCCGAGCGCGAGGCGCTGCAGGCGGGGCTGGTCGACGCGCAGGCCCGCCTCGATGCCGAGAGCGAGCGGCGCGGACAGGCGGAGGCGCGGGCCGCAGAGGCCCTGGCCCTGGCGGACGAGGCGGCCGAGGCGCGCCGGCAGGCCGAGGCGCGCGCCGGCGAGGCGGCAGCACAGGCCAGCCAGGCCGAGGTGCGCGCCAGCCAGGCCGAGGCGCGCGGGGAGGGGCAGGTGGCGGCCGCGGGCCAGCTCGACGGGCTGCAGCAGGCGCTGGCGGCGGCCGAGGAGGCGCGCCGGGTGGTGGAGGCCGAGCTGGCGGCGGCCCGCACCGCGCAGGAGGTGGCCGAGGGGAGCGCGGCGGAGATCGACGCCGAGCTGCAGGCCATCCGCTGGGAGAAGGAGGAGATCGAGCAGCGGCTGCAGGCGGCGCTGGCGGCCCAGGCCGCCACCCAGGCCCTGCCTCCGCCGGACCTGACGCGGGTGCGCGACGAGGTGGCCGCGCGCACCGCCGAGGCGGTGGGGCTGCGCAAGGAGGTGGCCCGGCTGGAGGCGGTGGTCCGCGAGCTGACCAGCGGTCCGGGGCCGCTCGACGGCGGCGCCGACCAGGCCGCGCTGGCCGCCGCCGAGGCGCGCGCCTCGCAGGCGGAGTCGCGGCTGGTGGAGATGGCGCGCCGCTCGGCCGAGGCCGACGCCCGGGCCAGCGAGGCCGCGGCACGGGCCCACGCCGCCGAGGCGGGGCTGGCGGCGCTGGCCGCGCCGGGCGCGGACCAGGGCGGCGAGGCCGGGCTGGCCCGGCTGCGCGAGGAGCGCGAGGCGCTGGCGGCGGCGGTGGCGGAGCGCGACACCCGCATCACCCGGCTGCAGCGCGAGGTGGCCGACAAGACCGACCGGCTGGGCCGGCTGGCCAAGGAGATGGGCGAGCTCAAGGCCAAGGGGCTGGGGAAGATCTTCAGGTAGACGCCTGCCCGCGCCGCGGGCACCTGCCCGGCGCGGGGGCAGCCGGCGGGCGCCTCGCCGTCCGGCTGCCCAGGTGGCGCCCAGGCGCCCGGGCCGGGCCGCATCCTCCCTGTCGCACCCGAAGGCTCGGTGTTATCTTCCGGCCCCGTGAGCGAAGCCAACCGCCGGTACGAGAGGATCGAGATCGAGCTGCCGGTCCGGCTCTTCGTCCCGGGCGCCGGCGGGCTCCGCTTCGAGGCCTCCTTCACCTCGCGCAACCTGGGGCTGGGCGGGGTCTTCGTCTCCTCCGGCTTCCTCCTGCCGGAGGGGATGGCGCTCTACGCCGAGCTGCGGCTGCCGGCCGGGCCGCTGGCGGTCCGTTCCCGGGTGGCCCACGTGGTGGGCCACGGCCACCCCGAGCTGGAGACCGGCCTGGGGATCGAGTTCCTGGAGCTGGACGCCCGCGGCCGCGAGGCGCTGCTGCGCTACTTCACGCCGGCCGGCTACCAGGCCTTCCACGCCGCGCTGCTGGCCGAGTTCCCGCACCTGGGCCGCGACCTGCCGCTGGACGACGTGGCGCTGGTGCTGAACCTCTGGGAGGAGTGGAAGGTGCGCCGCGAGGGTGGCCCGGCCTCCATCGCCTCGGGCGCCCCGCCCGCCACGCCGCGCCGCGGCCCGGCGCCGCCCTCGCCCGCCCGCCCCGCCGCGGCCCCGCGCCGGCCGCGCGGCCGCTGACCCAGGCTCCCGAGGAGACCATGACCCCGGTCCGGCTGGCCCTGCTCTGGCACATGCACCAGCCGCTCTACCGGGAGCCGGAGACCGGCGAGTACCTGATGCCCTGGGTGCGGCTGCACGCCACCCGCGCCTACTACGACATGGCGTGGATCCTGGACCGCCACCCGGGCGTGCGCTGCACCGTCAACTTCACGCCGGTGCTGCTGGAGCAGCTGGAGGACTACGTCAGCGGCGTGGCCCGCGACCGCTTCCTGGACCTGACCGCCCGCCCCTCGGCCGACCTCTCGCTCGACGAGCGGGAGGCGGTGCTGCGCCAGTTCTTCATGGTCGACTGGGAGACCATGATCCGCCCGCTGCCGCGCTACTGGGAGCTCCTGCACCGGCGCGGCCGCGACCTGCGCCTGGTGGACCTGCCGCGCGCCGCCCGGGCCTTCACCGAGCAGGAGCTGACCGACCTGCAGGTGCTCTTCAACCTGGCCTGGGTCGGCTTCGGCGGCCTGCACGACGACCCCGGCCTGGCGGCGCTGCGGGTCAAGGGCCAGAACTTCGAGCAGGCCGACGTGGAGTACCTGCTGGCGGCCCAGCGGCGCCTCATGGAGCAGGTGGTGCCGCGCTGGAAGGCGCTGGCCGAGCGCGGCCAGGTGGAGCTCTCCAGCACGCCCTACTACCACCCCATCCTGCCGCTGGTCTGCGACACCGACGCGGCCCGCCGGGCCCTGCCCGGCCTGCAGCTGCCGCCGCGCTTCCAGCGCCCGGAGGACGCCCGCTGGCACGTGCGCGAGGCCATGACCAGCCACGCCGCCCGCTTCGGCGCGCCGCCGGCCGGCATGTGGCCCGCCGAGGGCTCGGTCTCGCCCGAGGCGCTCGAGGTGCTGGCCTCCGAGGGGGTGGGCTGGGCCGCCTCGGACGAGGGCGTGCTGCTGCACTCGCTGCCGCCCGACGCCACCCGGCTGCGCTCGCTCTACCGCCCCTGGCGCGTCGCCGCCGGGCCGGGGCGCGAGCTGGGCATGCTGTTCCGCGACCGGCCGCTCTCCGACCTGATCGGCTTCACCTACGCGCGCGCCGTGGCCAAGGAGGCGGTGGCCGACTTCCTCAACCGGGTCCAGGCCATCGGCGACGCCTGGGCGCGCGACGGCCAGCAGGGGCCGGCCACGGTGGGCGTCTTCCTCGACGGCGAGAACGCCTGGGAGCACTACGACGGCTCCGGGCTGGCCTTCCTCGACACCTTCTACGGCGCCCTCGAGTCCTCGCCCGGGGTCACCACCACCACGGTGGGCGACGCGGTGAAGGACGCGCCCGGCCCGGCGGTGGCGCGCATCCACTCCGGCTCCTGGATCGAGGCCTCCTACCGCATCTGGATCGGCCACCACGAGGACCGCCAGGGCTGGACGGCGCTGGGCAAGGCGCGCGACGCGGTGGCGGCCGCCGCGCAGGCCGGCGCCACCGACCCGGCGCGGCTGGCCCGGGCCACCCGCCACTGCTACGCGGCCGAGGGCTCCGACTGGTTCTGGTGGTACGGCGACGACTTCGGCTCCGAGCAGCTGGCGGAGTTCGACGCGCTCTTCCGCGGCCACGTGGTGCAGGCGGCGCTGCTGGCCGGCGCCAGCCCGCCGGCCGAGGCGCTCGAGCCCATCAAGCACGTGGTGAGCACCTCGCTCTCGGCCGAGGCCAAGCCGCTGCGCGAGCCCACCCTGCTCCTGACGCCCATCCTGGACGGCCGCGAGACCGACTTCTACGAGTGGCAGGGCTCCGGCCTCTACCGGCCGGGACAGACCCGCGGCTCGATGTACGGCGGGGCCCAGGCCTTCGCCCTGCTGCGCTTCGGCTTCGACCTCTCCGCGCTGCACCTCCGGCTCGACCCGGCCGAGTCGCCCGGCCGCGCCGCCGAGGTGGGCAACCACGTGCGCGTCGAGGTCCTGGCCCGCGACCGGCAGGTGGAGGTGGACTTCGAGATCCTGCCGGACGGCCAGGTGCGCGCCGGCCGCGCCCCGGGCGGCCGCGAGGCCGGCCAGGCGGCCTTCCAGGAGGTGCTGGAGATCTCCATCCCCTTCGCCGCCCTCGGCGTGGGGCCGGGCGACAAGGTGGCGCTGGCGCTGCACGTGCTGCGCTCCATGGTCGAGGTGGAGCGGCTGCCGCGGTACGGGTTCGTCAACCTGGCGGCGCCGGACGCCGACTTCGAGGGCGTCAACTGGCGCGTGTAGGTCCCGGGGCCATCTCGGGTATGCTGCGCCGCCGTGAAGCCACTGTCCGCAGCCCGGGGCCGCTCGGCCCTGGGCGTCCTCTTCCTCGTCGTCTTCGTCGACCTGCTCGGCTTCGGGATGGTCATCCCGGTGATGGCCCTCTACGCCAAGCACCTGGGCGCGGCCGAGTGGTCCACCGGCTGGCTCTCGACCGGCTTCTCGCTCATGCAGCTGGGGTTCGCGCCGGTGTGGGGCGTGCTCTCCGACCGCATCGGCCGACGCCCCGTCCTGCTCCTCTCCATCGCCATGACCGGCGTGGCCTTCCTGGGCTACGCGCTGGCGCCCACCTTCGCCTGGCTGCTGGCCTCGCGCCTCTTCGCCGGCGCCGCCACCGCCAACATCGCCATCGCCCAGGCCTACGTGGCCGACGTGACCACGCCGGAGGGGCGCGCCAAGGGCATGGGCGTCATCGGCGCGGCCTTCGGCCTGGGCTTCGTCTTCGGCCCCGCCATCGGCGCCTGGCTCTCCGGCTACTCGCTGGCCTGGCCCGGCCTGGCCGCGGCCGGGCTCTCGGCGGTCAACCTGGTGGGGGCCTGGTTCCTCCTGCCGGAGCCGGCCGCCCGCAGCCAGGCCGGCGCCGAGCTGAAGCACCGCATGGGCGCGCTGCTGGAGGCGCTGACCCGCCCCGGCATCCGCCGCCTGCTGGTGATCTTCTTCCTGGTCACCGGGGCCTTCAGCGCCATGGAGGCCACCTACGCCTTCCTGGCGGAGGCCTACTACGGCCTCGACCACCGCGGGGTGATGCTCTCCTTCCTGGTCATCGGGGTGTTCGTGGTGATCGTGCAGGGCGGCCTGATCGGCCCGCTGACGCGCGCCCTCGGCGAGCGGCGGCTGCTGATCATCGGGGCCACCATGCAGGCCGGCTCGCTCCTCTGGCTGCCCTTCGCCCACGGCTGGTTCCCGGCCGACGCGGCCCTGCCCGGCTGGCTGTCGCCCGGCTTCATCGAGCTGGCGGTGGCCTCGGCGCCGCTGGCCATCGGCAGCGGGCTCACCTCGCCGGCGCTCTCGGCGCTGCTCTCCCGCATGTCCCGGGCCGAGGCCCAGGGCGGCACCCTGGGGGTCGGCCAGGCCGCCTCGGCGCTGGGCCGGGTGCTCGGCCCCATCAGCGGCACCGCCAGCTACGCGCACGCGCCGGTGGCGTCGCACGCCTGGCCCTACGTGGGCGGGGCGGTCCTCATGCTGGTCTCCGCGCTCATCGGCCTGACCATGCGGGCGCGCCCGGCGCCCGACGAGGCGAGGTAGGATCGACACATGCCCGAGCTCCGCAGGGACCCCATCGTCGGCCGCTGGGTCATCATCGCCACCGACCGGGCCAAGAAGCCCTCCGACTTCGTCCGGCCGGCCCCCGGCCCCGCCTCCGGCCTGTGCCCCTTCTGCCCGGGCCACGAGGACAAGACCCCGCGCGAGGTCTACGTCACCGGCCGGCCGCCCTCGGCGCCGCCCAACGCCCCGGGCTGGAAGGTGCGGGTGGTGCCCAACCGCTTCCCGGCGCTCAAGATCGAGGGGGACCTCGACCGCAAGGCCGACGGCATCTACGACCTGATGAACGGGGTGGGGGCGCACGAGGTGGTCATCGAGACCCCCGAGCACGACCGGCTCATGAAGGACCTCTCCGAGCAGGAGCTCACCGAGGTCCTGTTCGCCTTCAAGGCCCGCATGCTGGACCTGCGCAACGACCTGCGCTTCCGCTACATCCTGCTCTTCAAGAACTACGGCGCCCCGGCCGGCGCCTCGCTGGAGCACCCGCACTCCCAGCTCATCGCGCTGCCCATCACGCCGCGCCAGGTGCAGGACGAGATCGACGGGGCGCGCCGCCACTTCGAGCACCGCGAGCGCTGCATCTTCTGCGACATCGTCAGCCAGGAGCGCAAGGACCGCTCGCGGCTGGTCTTCGAGAACGAGGAGTTCCTGGTCTTCACCCCGTGGGCGCCGCGCAGCCCCTTCGAGACCTGGATCGTGCCCAAGCGGCACGAGTCCAACTACGAGGCCGAGCCCAAGGAGCGGCTGGGCCAGTGCGCCCAGGCGCTGCGCACCACCCTGCGCCGGCTGGCCGTGGCGCTGGGCGACCCGCCCTACAACTTCATCGTGCACTCCAACCCGCTGCGCGACCTGCCCACCCCCAGCTACCACTGGCACATCGAGGTCATGCCGGCGTTGACGCAGGTGGCCGGGTTCGAGTGGGGCTCCGGCTTCCACATCAACCCGGTGCCGCCCGAGGAGGCCGCCGAGTTCCTCCGCAAGGTGGTGGCCTAGCCGGCGGTCCGGCGCCCCCGATGGAGCTGCTCTTCGTCGCCTCCGAGGTGGCCCCGCTCTCCAAGTCCGGCGGGCTCGGCGACGTGGCCGGCGCCCTGCCGGCGGCCCTGGCCTCCCGCGGGCACGGCGTGGCGGTGGTCTCGCCCCGCTACGGCGGCATCGACGCGGCCCGCCACGGCTTCGTGGCGCGCCACCGGGCGGTGCGGGTGCGCGGCGAGGCCGCCACGGTGTGGGAGCGGCGCCGCGGCCGGCTGGCCCACTACCTGGTGGAGCACGAGCACTTCTTCGGCTCGCGCCCCGGCCTCTACGGCGACCCGCACCACGAGTACGGTGACAACGCCGAACGCTTCGCCTGGCTGTGCCGCGCCGCGCTGGAGGTGCCGGCCGCCTTCGGGCACCGGCCGCGCATCCTGCACCTCAACGACTGGCAGACCGCCCTGTGCGCCTGGCTGCTGCGCCACGAGCGGCGCGACGACCCGCTGCTGGGCGCGGTGCGCTCGGTCTTCACCATCCACAACCTGGCCTACCAGGGGGTCTTCCGGAAGGAGGTCCTGCCGGCGCTGGGCCTGCCCTGGGACGTCTTCCGCTTCGACGCCATGGAGTTCCACGACCGGCTCAACTTCATGAAGGCCGGGCTGGTCTTCGCCGACGCCATCACCACCGTCTCGGCCCGGCTACGCCCGCGAGATCACCACGCCGGAGGGGGGCGAGGGGCTCGACGGCCTGCTGCGCCACCGGCAGCGGGACCTCACCGGCATCCTCAACGGCATCGACCTCGACGAGTGGGACCCGGCCCGCGACCCGCACCTGCCGGCCCACTTCGACGCCGGCAAGGTGGCCGGCAAGCACGCCTGCAAGGAGGCCCTGCAGCGCGAGCTGGGGCTGCCGCCGCGCGCCGACCTGCCGCTGGTGGCCATGGTGGGGCGGCTGGCCGACCAGAAGGGCATCGACCTGGTGCTGGCGGCGCTGCCCGAGCTCCTGCGCCGCGACCTGCAGCTGGTGCTGCTGGGCAGCGGGCGGCGCGACTGGGAGCAGGCCTTCGCCGAGGCGGCGCGGGCCAACCCGGACCGGCTGGCGGCGCGCATCGGCTTCGACGAGGGGCTGGCCCACCGCATCGAGGCCGGCGCCGACGCCTTCCTCATGCCCAGCCGCTTCGAGCCCTGCGGCCTCAACCAGCTCTACTCGCTGCGCTACGGCACGGTGCCGGTGGTGCGCCGGGTGGGCGGCCTGGCCGACACGGTGCAGGACTTCGACGGCTGGAAGCAGGGCACCGGCTTCACCTTCGCCGACTACGACCCGCGCGCCATGCTGGGCGCGCTGCGCCGGGCCGAGGAGCTCTTCCGCGACAAGCGCGCCTGGAACGCCATGCTGAAGCGCGGCATGGCGCTCGACCACTCCTGGGGGCGGAGCGCGGCGCGCTACGAGGCGCTCTACGACGCGCTGGTGGCCTAGGCGCTAGAAGACCCCCGGCAGGTGGCGCTGCACGAGCGACGGCGCCGCCACCTCGGGGAAGCCGGCCGGCCCCCGGCCCTCGAGGAGCCGCGAGGCCGCCGCCGGCGCCGGGTCCGGGATGGGCCCGGCCGGGCAGGTGCCGTCGGCCAGCCACTGCAGCGCCGCGGCGGTGGAGGCCTCGGCGGCGTCGCCGGTGGGGTGGCCGAGGTCGTCCTCGGCGGCGCAGGAGGCGCCGGTGAAGGCCGCGTCGGGCAGCCCCTGGAAGTAGTCGCCGGCGCCGTCCCGGTTCAGCAGCTGGAAGGAGATGAGGTAGAGCAGCGTCGGGCAGTCGGGCTCCTCGAAGCCGAACTGCCCCACCGGCTTGCCGTAGGTGCGCTCGCCGATCAGGGCCACCGGCAGGTAGGGCTGCAGGGAGTTCACCAGCAGCTCGGAGGCCGAGGCGCTGCCGCCCGTGACGATGAAGGCCACCCGGGTGAGGGGGAGCGACTGGGGCAGGGGCCGGAAGAACGCCGACTCCTCCGCCGCGGCGTGCCGGGCGTTGTACCTGAAGCGGAACATCACGTCGGCCGAGCCGGGCGCGGCGCGCAGCAGGTCGAGGAAGGTCTCCGCCACGTCGATGCGGCCGCCGCCGTTGTAGCGCAGGTCGATGACGAGCTCGGTGACCCCGGCCGCCCGGAAGGCCGCCGCCGCCTGCCGGAGCAGCGGGTCGGCCGTGCCCACGAAGGTGCGCAGCATGAGGTAGCCGACCTTGCCGGCGGCGCCGCGGTCGAGGATCAGCGGGGCGGCCGCGTCCGGCACCGGGTCGAGCGAGTAGGTGGCGGTGGTGGCGGTGCGCACCGCCAGGGCGCCGTCGGCGCGCCGCACGCGGAAGCTGCGGGTGGTGCCGGCCACGCCGGAGCTCAGGGCCTGTCCGAGCAGGCCGGCCGGCAGCAGCGTGGCCACCTGGTTCTCCAGCAGGTCGAGCCCGCCCAGGGTGGGCGAGATGGCCAGCAGCTCGTCGCCGCGGGCGAAGCCGGCCAGGGCCGCGGGCGAGCCGCCGAACACCTGGGTGAGGAGCAGCCGGGTGCCGCCCACCTGGCGCAGGCCGAGCCCGTAGCCCTGGCTGGTCCCCTCCACGAAGAACTGGCTGCTCTCGGCCCGGGTGGTCAGGTAGCTGAAGCCGCGGTCCTTGCCCTGGGCCCGGGCCTCGGCGGTGAGCTGGTCGAGGAAGTCCTGCGGCGACTGGGTCGGGTCGGCGGGGTCGAGGCCGGCGGCGGGGATGAGGTCGTCGAAGAGGTACCAGTCCCGGGCCGTGGCCAGCACCGAGGCCTTGGTGGTGGCGTCGGAGCAGTCGGCCTTCCTGGAGCAGCCGGAGAGGGCGAGGGCCAGGGCGGGCACGAGCGCCAGGACGGCGAGGCGCGGCGAGGGCGCGGGGCGCGAGGGGGCGAACATGGCGGGGCTCCTCCTGGGGTGGCGGGAGTGTAACGCCGGCCGGCCCCGCCGGCTCACTCCAGGCCGCGGTCGCGCAGCGCCCCGTCGTCCTCGCCGCGCAGGTGGCCGAGCTCGTGGGTCAAGGTCACCCGCACCTGCCGGTCCAGCTCGGCCCGGTCGTGGGCGAAGCGGGCCAGGTTCTTGCGGTACAGGACGATGGAGCGGCACGGGTCGCCGTCCTCCGGGTGGCAGGCCTCGCCGAGCGGCGGCCCGCGGAAGAGCCCCAGGATGGAGGGCGAGAGCGGCGGGTCGCCGAAGGTGAGGTCGTCGAGCGCGGGCAGGTCGGCCACCTGCACCGGCACCCCGGCCAGGGCCCTCCGGTCCACCTCGGAGAGCCCGGCCACCGCCTTCGCCACCTCGGCGCGGAAGGACTCCCCGCTCACGGTCACCTCGGGCGGGAACTCGGCGGGCGCGGCGGCCCGCGCCCGGGCCAGGAGCCCGGCGGCCCCGGCCTCGTCGCCGCGCCGCTCCGCCAGCAGGCCGAGCTGGTGCAGCGCCCAGGGATCCTCCGGCGCCAGGGCCAGCGCGGCCTCGAAGGCCAGGCGGGCCTCCTCGAAGCGGCACAGCTCGAAGAGGGCGAAGCCCCGCTCGGAGAGCGCGGCGGGCTCGGTGCGGCGCAGGGCCACGGCCCGGTCGGCGTGGGGCAGCGCCTCGGCGGCCCGGCCCAGGTCGTTCAGGGCGGCCGCGGCGGACAGCTCCAGGCGCTGGGCCAGGTCGGGGTCGCGGCGCGGCACGCGGGTCAGGGCGCGCAGGCCGCGCAGCGCCTGCTCCAGGCCGGCGGCCAGGGCGTCGTGGGCGCCGCCCAGCCCGCGCACGTACAGGTCGGCCGCGGCGGCCAGCGCCCAGGGGTCGTCGGGATCGATGGCCAGCGCCCGCGCCAGGGCCAGCTGGGCCTCGGGGGCGCGCCGGGCGGTGGCCAGCGCCTCGCCGCGCGCCGTCAGGGCCCGCACCAGCCGCGGGTCGGCCCGCAGCGCCTCGTCGGCGCAGCCGAGGGCCCGCTCGTGCCTGCCGTCCGCCAGCGCCGCCTCCGCCTCGCGCACCAGCGCGCCGGTGGTGAGGGCGGCGTCCTCGACGCAGCGGAAGGGCGGGCGGACCGGCGGGTGGGGGAATGGGCCGATGGTGGCCGCCTCCGGGCCGGCTGGCGCGCTGCCGGCGGCGCCGGCCGGAGAGGTCGTGGGGGCGCTCGTCGGGGAGGTCGCGGCGGCGGTGGCCGGTGGAGCGGAGGGGCCGGGAGCGGCCGCGGCCGCCGGTGCGGCGCCGGCGCCGGGCTCGGGGGTGGAGCGCTTGCACCCGGGCGAGAGCGCGGCGCAGGCGAGGACCCCCAGCAGGGCGGCGAGGCGGGCGGGCATGGACGCCCAGGAGGGTGCCACGGCGGGCGAGGCCGGGACAAACCAGACCGCCCCCGCCGCCGCCGGGGGACCCTCGGTTTTCCGAGCCCGCCCCTCGCTTTTCCGCCACCTGCGATCCAATGATCCAAGTGTGTCCAGGTGCTTGGCGGTGGCACGGCGAGTGCTCCTCTCCACGGTGCCTTCCGCCTCGGAGACCACCATGACCTCGACCCGACTGGCCCTCGCACTCCTCCTGACCACCGGCGCCGCCGCCTGCTCCGGCGGCCCCGCCTCCGACGGCCCGCACGACACCGGCACCGAGCGCTTCACCTCCCAGGCGCCCGGCGGCTCGCGCGGCAGCCTGGCCGGCGAGGACTCGGGCACCTCCCCGGTGGGCGCCCCGGCCCCGGCCGCCCCGGGCGCCGCCACCGGCAACGCCACCTCGACGCGCACCATCGAGGAGGCCGACATCTACGCCCGGCTCGGCTCCAGGCTGCTGGTGCTCAACGCCTACCGCGGCCTGCAGGTGGTGGACCTCGCCGACCTCTCGCACCCGCGCCTGGTGGGCCGCGTCCCGGTGGTGGGCACGCCGGTGGACCTGTACGTGCGCGGCACCACCGCCCACCTGCTGGTGAGCGACGCCTTCGCCTACGTGGTGGCCACCGACGGCTCGACCCGCCCCACCCGCGGCTCGCGCCTGGTGAGCGTGGACGTCTCCGACCCGGCCGCCCCGGTGGTCACCGGCGAGCTCGCCATCGACGGCCAGGTGGAGGAGTCGCGCCTGGTGGGCGACGTGCTCTACGCCGTGTCGCGCCGCTGGTGGTGGTACGACTGGGTCGGCCCGGTGGCGGTGGGGCCGGCCGCGTCGCTGGGCGCGCCGGTGCAGGCCTCGCTGGTGGCGCCCGGCCAGGACACCGTGTACGTGGCCAGCTTCGACCTCTCCGACCCGGCCCACCCGGCGCCGGTCGACCGGCTGGAGTTCACCGCCAGCGGCTGGGACGTGCACGCCAACGTGACCAGCGAGCGGATCACCCTCTCCTTCGCCGGCTGGCAGATGGACCCGACCACCACCTGGGGCCCGGTCACCGAGTTCAAGGTGGTGGACAGCTCGGATCCGGCCGGCGACCTGGCCGAGGGGGCCACCTTCGCCATGGCCGGCACGGTCCGCGACCGCTGGGGCATGGACTACGACGGCGCCACCGACCTGTTCCGCGCCGTGGCGGACGCCGGCGGGAACACCGGCGCGGCCGTGCAGCTGTGGCGCTCCCCCACGCCCGCCGAGGTGGCGCCGCTCTCGCGCCTCTTCATCCCGGTGCAGGAGTCGCTCACCGCCGCGCGCTTCGACGGGGCGCGCGTCTACCTGGTGACGGCCATGCGCATCGACCCGCTCTGGGTGGTGGACACCACCGATCCCGCCGCGCCGCGGCTGGCCGCCGAGCTGACCATGCCCGGCCAGCTCGACTTCATCGAGCCGCGCGGCGACCGGCTGGTGGCGCTGGGCCACACCGGCGAGGCCGGCACCACCTTCCAGCTGGCCGCCTCGCTCATCGACGTGGCCGACCTCTCGGCCCCGACCCTGCTCTCCCGCGTCACCTTCGGCGGCGCCTTCGGCCAGGTGAACGCCAGCGCCGACGACCTGCGCAAGGCCTTCCTGGTGTTCGACCCGCCCCCGGCCGGCATCGGCCTGGTGCTGGTGCCGCTGCTCGGCTGGGACCCGCTGAGCTGGACCTCCACCGGCGGGACCCAGCTCATCGACCTGGGCCGCGACGCGCTCACCCTGCGCGGCTTCCTCTCCCACCCGGGCGCGCCGTCCCGGGCCTTCCCGGCCGACGCGGCCGGCGCCAGGCTGGTGGCCTTCTCCGACCAGGCCCTGCAGACCATCGACGCCACCAACCGCTCGGCGCCGGTGGAGCTGGCCCGCCTCGACCTGGCCCGCCCGGTCAACGCGGTGGCGCCGGTCAACGGCAAGCTGGTGGAGCTGTCCGGCGACTGGTCGCGCGGCGACACCGAGCTGGTGGTCACCGAGCAGCGCGACCCGGACGCGGCCGTGCCGCTGGCGCGGCTGACCGTGAAGGCCCCCTCGGCCCGCATGTTCCAGCTGGGCAGCATCACCTGGCTGCTGGCGCGCGACTGGAGGAGCGGCGCGGGCTGGCTGCAGGCGGTGGACCTCTCCGACCCGCTCCACCCGACGCCGCGCGGCAGGCTCGACCTGACCTCCGGCGAGACGGCCGGCTTCTCCCCCGGCTGGTGGGGCTACGGCGACGAGGCGGCGCTGGTGGGGAGCGCGCTGGCCATCCACCGGCTCACCTACGTCACCTGTGTCTCCTATCCCTGCAACCCCATCGACTCGGTGCACGTCTACGACCTGTCGGATCCCGACCACCCGGCCCGCGCCGCGGTGGTGACCATCCCCGACGGCGCCTGGTCCTGGGGGCTCACCGCCAGCGGCAACTTCCTCTGGCTGACCCACTTCGAGTGGGGCGGCGACCTGGCCCTGCCGGCCAGCGGCGCCGCCATGGGGCGCTACTACGTGGACCGCATCGACCTCACCGATCCCAGCAACCCGCAGCTGCTGGCCAAGGTGAACGTGCCCGGCGTGCTCTTCGCGGCCTCGGCCGACGGGCGCGACCTGACCACGCTCGAGTCGGAGTGGACCGGGGAGACGGTGCGCACCTGGGTGCACGGCCTCACCCTCACCCCGCGCGGCGCGGCCCGCCTGCGCGGCAGCGTCGAGCTGCCCGGCTACCCGTCGGGCGCGGCCCGCGAGGGTGGCTATGCCTGGGTGGCCACCTCCGACTGGAGCGCCGGCGCCTCGGTGACCCGCCTCTCGGCGGTGGACCTCGACGCCATGGCGGTCAGGAGCTCGCAGCGGGTGGACGGCGCCTGGGCCTGGCTGGCCAAGGCGGCCGGCGGGAAGCTCTTCCTGCAGGCCGGGTGGCAGGACCAGGGGCTGCTGGTCTACGACCTCTCCAGCCCGGCCCGGCCGGCCTTCGAGGCCTTCCACCGGACCAACGGCTGGGTGCAGGACGTGGTGGTGGGCGACGGCCTGGCCTGGCTGCCGTCCGGCCCCTACGGCGTGCCCATGGTGGAGCTGGCGAGGTAGCCTCGCCAGCGTGCGCCTCCGCTTCGCCCTCGCCGCCGCGCTGCCGGCCCTCTTCTCCCTGGTGCTGATGGCGCTCCTGGGCGACCGGCTGGCCCGGCGCGCCCTGGAGGAGGAGCTGGGGGCGCGGCTCACCGCGGTGGCCCAGGCCGCGGCGGCGGCGCTGCCGGCCGAGCGGGTGGCGGCGCTGGTCCCCGGCGACGAGGGGACCCGCACCGCCGGCCACCTGCGCACCCGGCTCACGGCGCTGGCCCGGGCCACCGGCACCCGGCTCACGGTGGCGCGCCTCGACCGCACCGCCCTGGGCGACTCGGAGGGGCGCCACGCCATCGGCGCCCCGGTGCCGGCGCTGGAGCTGGACCGCTTCGAGCTCGAGCGGGTGGCGGCCGGCCAGGCCACCGCCAGCCAGCGGCTCTTCGAGGGGCAGGGCGGCCACCTCACCAAGACCGGGTACGCGCCGCTCCTGGAGGGCGGCCGGGTGGTGGCGCTGGTGGCCGCCGAGGGCACCGCCCCGTCCTTCGCCACCCTGCGCGACTTCCGGGCCCTGCTGCTCCTGCTGGCCCTGGGCGGCGCGGTGCTGGGCGCCGCGGCGGCGGTGGTGGCGGCCCACTCGGTGACCCGGCCGCTGCACGCGCTGGCCGGCGCGGCGCGGCGCATGGGCGAGGGCGACCTCGACTCGCCGCTGCCCGAGGTGGGCGCGCGCGGCGAGGTGGCCACCCTGCGCCGCACCCTGGAGGAGACCCGGCTGGCGCTCAGGGCCCGCGACCGGGAGCGCGAGGTGATGCTGGCCGGCATCGCCCACGAGGTGCGCAACCCGCTGGGCGCCATGGCGCTCTACGCCGGGGCGCTGCAGGCCGACCTCGAGGGGCGCCCGGAGGCGGCCCACCTGGCGCGCCTGCAGGGGGAGCTCGCGGCGCTGTCGCGGCTGGTGGAGGAGTTCCTCGACTTCGCCCGCACCCGGGCCCCCGACCTGGAGCCGGTGGACGGGGCCTGGCTGGCCGAGGAGGTGGCGGAGCTGTGCCGCCCGCTGGCCGCCGAGCGCGGGGTGGCGCTGGCCGCCGCCGGCGCCGGGACCCTGCTGGCCGACCGCCACCAGCTGCGCCGGGCCGCGCTCAACCTGGTGCGCAACGCCCTGGAGGCCTCGCCGCCGGGGGCGGCGGTGGAGCTGGAGGTGGCGGCGCCGGCCGGCGGCGCGGAGGCGGCCCTCTCGGTGCGCGACCGCGGCCCCGGGCTGCCGGCGGCGGTGCGGGCGCGCCTCTTCGAGCCCTTCACCACCACCCGCGAGCGGGGCACCGGGCTCGGCCTGGCGCTGGCCCGCAAGGTGGCGCTGGCCCACGGCGGCGGGCTCGTCCTGTGCGATCGGGCCGGCGGCGGCACCGAGGCCCGGCTGACCGTCCCGACGGGCCCCGGCCCGGCCGGCCCGGCGGCGCCCGGCCCCACCGCCCGCGCCGGCGGCCAGGGTAAGGTCCCGGCATGATCCGCGTGCTGGTGGCCGACGACAGCGATGCCATGCGCGAGGGGATGGTCCTCACCCTGACCCGGCTGGGCTACGAGGTGCGCGGCGTGAAGGGCGGCGCCGAGGCGGTGGCGGCCTACGCCAGGCGCCACGCCGACGTGGTGGTCACCGACCTGCGCATGGTGCCGGTGGACGGCCTGGAGGTGGTGCGGCGCCTGCGCGAGCTCGACCCGGAGGCCACCGTGCTGGTGGTGACCGCCCACGGCAGCGTGCCGGCCGCGGTGGAGGCCATGCGCGCCGGGGCCATCGACTTCGTGGAGAAGCCCTTCCCGCCGGAGCTGCTGGCGGCCCGGGTGGAGAAGGCGGCCGAGATCGCCCGCGAGCGGCGCGGGGCCCGCGACGCCCACGCCCGGGCGGCGGCGCTCGACGAGGACCGGGCCCGCGACGCCGGGCCGCTCGGGCTGGTGGGCGGGTCGGAGGCGCTGGCCCGGGTGCGCGAGCTGGTGCGCAAGGTGGCGCCCACCGACGCCACCGTGCTGGTGCTGGGCGAGTCGGGCACCGGCAAGGAGCTGGTGGCGCGGGCCATCCACGCCGAGAGCCGCCGCCGCGAGCGGCCCTTCGTGCCGGTCTCCTGCGCCGCGCTGCCGGAGGGGCTGCTGGAGAGCGAGCTCTTCGGCCACGAGAAGGGCTCCTTCACCGGCGCCACCCGCCGCAAGATCGGCCGCTTCGAGCTGGCCGACGGCGGCACCCTGTTCCTCGACGAGGTGGGCGAGCTGCCGCCCCCGCTGCAGGTCAAGCTGCTGCGGGTGCTGCAGGAGCGGCGCTTCGAGCGGGTGGGCGGCGAGGAGACCCTGGAGGTGGACGTGCGGCTGGTCTCGGCCACCAACCGGGACCTCAAGGCCCGGGCCGCGGCCGGGGCCTTCCGCGAGGACCTCTACTACCGCCTGGCGGTGGTGCCGCTCTCGCTGCCGCCCCTCCGCTCCCGGCCGGGCGACGTGGCGGCGCTGGCGGCCCACTTCCTGGCCAAGCACGCCGGCCGGCTGGGGCGCCGGCTGGACGGCCTCGAGCCGGAGGCCCTGGCGCTGCTGGAGCGCCACCCCTGGCCGGGCAACGTGCGCGAGCTGGAGAACGCCGTGCAGCAGGCCATGGTCTTCGCCGAGGGGCCGCTGGTGCGGGCCGCCGACCTGCCGGCGGCGCTGCGCGACGCCCCGGCCGCGCTGCCGGTGCCCAGCGGCGACCGGCCGCTGCCGGACCTGCTCGACGACATCGAGCGGCAGCTGGTGGCCGACGCCTTCTCGCGGGCCCGCGGCGTCAAGGCCGAGGCGGCGCGGCTGCTCGGCGTGAAGCCCTCGGCGCTCTACTACAAGCTGGAGAAGTACGGCATCGGCGGCGTCGGTCCGGCCGACCGGCCCGGCGGCGCGGCCGGCGGTGACGGGCCGGAGGATGGTCCGGCGCGCCAGCCGGGGCCGGGCGAGCGGGAGGGGCGCTAGGTGCGGCCGGGCCGCGGGACGGCGCCCCGGGCGCCCGACGGTGGCCCCCTCGGATTTCCGAGGCTCCGCTCGGAGTTCCGCGCCCGGCCGGCCCGGCGCGAGCCAGGGGCCCGCGCCACCACGGGGCTTTTCCAGGCCCCGCCGCGGCACGCGCCTTGCTCTCCTCCCGGGGTGATGACCCGCGCCCTCCACCGCGTCGCGCTCCTGGCGCTCGCCCTCGCCGCCCTGGCCTCGCCGGGGCTGGCCGTGGCGGCCGTCGCCGAGGACCGGGCGGCGCTCCAGGCCGAGCTCTCGTCGCTGGCGCCGCGCATCGAGCTCCTGAAGCGCGAGGCCGCGGCCGGCCGCGGCGCCGGCGCGGAGCTGGAGCGGCTGCTGGCGCAGGCGCAGGCGCTGGCCGCCCGGCTGGAGCGGCTGGCCACACCGGCCGGGCCGGGGCCGGCGCCCCCCGGTCCCGACGCAGGCGAGCTGCGCGAGCGGGCCGACGCCCTGCGCGACCGGGCCGACAAGCAGGCCGCGGCGCTGGTCCGGCTGGAGGGAGCGCTGGCCGAGGCGCGCCGCCGTGCCGCGCTCAGCGAGGGGCTGGAGGCCCTGGGGGCCGCCTCCGACCTCTTCGCCGACGGGGTCACCTCGCGGGGCGGCCTGCGCCAGGCCGCCACCGACGGGCCGCCGCCCGGGCCGGGCAGCCTGCCGGTCGGCCCCGGCGAGGTCGGGGCCGCCGTGGGCGGGCCGTTGGCGAGCCCTGCCACGGCGGCGTCCGAGCTGCGCGCCGCGCCGGCCCCGGGCGGGGTCGCGGGGCTCACCGGCGCCGAGGAGCCGCGCGCCCTGGAGCGGCGCCGCGCCGAGCTGGTCCGCTCGGTCGAGGGGCTGCGCCGGCAGGCCGAGGCGCTGGAGGCCGAGGCCAAGGCGGCCGACGGGGCGCGGTGAGGCCGCGGCGCCGGCGGCGGCGTGCCTGGCCCGAGTGAATCGGCTGCCCGGCGCGCCCGCCGGCACGAACGGCGCGTGCTAGCCTCCCGCGGCGTGCCCCGCCTCGCCGCGATCCTGGTCGCGCTGCTCGCCCTGGCGCCCGCCGCGCGCGCCGAGGGCGAGCTCGACCTGTGGCTGGAGGCGGGCGGCGGCGCCGACACCAACCCGGCCCGGCTGGCCGGGACCGACGGCGCGGCGCGCGGCTTCACCTCCCTGCTCGGCCGGGCCCGCCTGAAGCTGGAGGGCGAGGGGCGGCGGGCCGCGCTCTCGCTCACCGAGGCGGGCCGGCTCTACCCCACCGCCGAGGGCGCCGACGCGCTGGCCTCGCGGCTGGAGGGGGCGGCCCGCTGGGAGCTCGGCGCCGGCCTGGCCCTGGCGGCCAGCGGCGCCGCCACCGACTACCGCGAGCGGTCCGGCCTGCTCGATCGCCACGCGCTGCGGGCCGAGGCCTCGCTGGCCGCAGGGCGCGCCGCCTGGGGCGGCGCGCTGGCGGCCGGCTGGTCGCTCTTCGTGCCTCGCGAGCCTTCGCTGCGCCCGTTCCGCTCGTCCGGGCCGGAGGGCTGGCTGCGCCTCTCGGCCGCGCCCGCGGAGGCCCACCGGCTGGGCGCCGCCCTCGGGGCCAGCCTGGCCGGCTTCCCGGGCTGGGCCGCGCTCGGCGCCCCGGCCTCGCCCAGCCGCACCGACCGGGCGCTGCTCCTCGGCCTCGACTGGAGCTGGCGCGGCGCGGCGCTGCTCTCGGCCGGCTGGGCCCTGACGGTGAACCGCTCCGACGCCCGGGGTGGGGACTTCGAGCGCCACCGGCTCACCGCCAGCGCCGCGGCCCGCCTGCCGGCCGAGCTCACGCTGGCGGCCCGCCTGGCGCTGCAGTGGACCCACTGGCCGGATCCCCTGCTGCTGCCGGCCAGCCAGCGGCTGGCGGAGGGGCAGGAGGCGCTCGACACCGTGGAGGCGCGCCTCTCCCGGCCGCTGGCCGGGCCGCTCGAGGTGGCGCTGGTGCTGGCCTGGTACCACGCGGACGGCAGCGCCGAGGTACCCGGCTTCCGCCGCGCCGTGGCCACCCTGGCGCTGGGCTGGCGCGCCGCCGCCTGGTGAGCCCTGGCCCGGACCGGCCTGGACCCGCCGCGCCCGCTCCAGCCGCGCCCGCTACCGGGTGGGCCGCCCCGCGCCCAGCCGGGCCGGCGAGAAGGGGGCCAGGTCCACCGGCGGGGGCGCGCCGAGCACGCAGGCCGCCACCGCGTCGGCGGTGATGGGGCAGAGCAGGATGCCGTTGCGGGTGTGGCCGGTGGCGTAGAGCAGGCCGGGCACGTCGCCGGCGCCGAGGATGGGCTCGCCGTCGGGGCTGGCCGGCCGGAAGTTGGACCAGGTCTCCACCAGCGGGGCCGCGGCCAGGGCCGGCGCGATGCCCATGCCCACCTCGAGCACGTGGCGCAGCCCGCCCGCGGTGACCTGCTTCTCGAAGCCGGCCTCCTCCATGGTGGAGCCGCACAGCACCCGCCCGTCGGGGCGCGGCACCACGTAGCCGTGGCCGGAGAAGATCACCCGCGAGAGGAGCGGCGGGCGGGTGTCGAGCACCGCCATCTGGCCGCGCACCGGCCGCACCGCCCCCGGCGGCAGGCCGTGCCCGGCCACCAGCATCGACCAGGAGCCGGCCGCCAGCACCACCCAGGGCGCGTCCACCGGCCCCTGCTCGTGCGCCACGCCCACCACCCGCCCACCCTCGTGCCGGATGGCCCGCACCTGCCCGGCGACGAAGCGCGCCCCGGCCCGCGCCGCCGCGATGGCCAGCGCCCGGCCGAGCTGCCTGGGGTCGAGCGAGGCCTCGTCCTCGAACCAGAGCGCGCCGCGCGCCTCGGGCGAGAGGCCCGGCTCGAGGCGGCGGACCTCGCCGTCGTCGAGCACCGTGACCGGCAGGCCGGCCGACTGGATCTTGCCGGCCCGCCCGGCCAGGAGCTGGGCGTGCTGGTCGTCGAAGGCCACCTCCAGCGTGCCGCCGCCGCGGTACCCGAGCCCCACGCCGGTGAGCGACTCGAGCTCGGCGGCGAAGGCCGGGTAGCGGGCCAGCGAGCTGCGCCCCAGCGCGTAGAACGGGCCGGGCTCCAGCGCCTCCACGCCCGGGGAGAGGATGCCGCCGGCCGCGCTGGACGCCTCCGCGCCCGGGATGGCGCGCTCCAGCACCACCACGTCCAGCCCGGCCTGCGCCAGGCGCCACGCCACGGCGCAGCCCTGCACGCCCGCCCCGATCACCACCGCGTCGGCCCTCATGGCGGCGCACACTAGAACGAGGCCGGGGGCGGCGCCACCGCCGCCGCGTCAGCGGCCGGACGAGCCGCGGCCGACGACCGGCGCGGGGGCGCCCCGCGACCACGGGGCGTCCCTCGACTCCGCGCGACCGGGGCCTCCGGATCGCGCTCGACGGTCTACGGGGAGGGGTGCCCGGCGCCGTTGCTGCTGGCGCTGGGCGGGGGGGGGGTGCTGGCCGAGCGCGCCTTGGGCGCCAGGCCGTGCAGCAGGAGGTCGTGCACGTGCTTGCGCCAGGCCTCGGGCGGCAGCGGCGACTCCATGAACGGGCGGGCCGCCTCCTGGGCGCTGGCCACCAGGGCGGCCAGGCCGCCGATGGTCACCACCGCCAGGACCGGATCCACCTCGTTGTGGCCGCCGTCCGCCAGCGCGATGGCGGCGGCGGCGCGCCGCACCGGCTCGAGCAGCGCGGGGTCGGTCTGGGCCAGCTGGGCCAGGTGCGGGGCGCCGTCCAGGTACTCCCGGATCAGCAGCTGCGCGCCCATCTGGTCCTTCATCATGGCGTCGAGGTAGGCGCTCACCACCGCGCCCGCGCCGCCCGGCCCGTTCTGGACCAGCTCGGCGATCTCGTTGGCCGCGCCCAGCCAGACCGAGCGCAGGATGTCGAGGTAGAGGGCCTTCTTGGAGGACCAGTGGCGGTAGATGAGCGCCACGTTGCAGGCCGCGCCGCGCGCGATGCCCTGCACCCGCGCGCCGTGGTAGCCACGCTTCGAGAACTCCAGCCTGGCCGCTTCCCAGATCCGCTCCGCGATACCGCTGCGGGGCGGGCCGAGCCGGCGCATGTTTGCGACTGAGCCGTCCATTCGGCAACTGACTTATCCCCGTAATTGACCGGGGTCAAGCAGGATTACTCCCCACACGGGTGATGTGCGTCGAAGCACAACCATGGACCGGTGACTCCTGAGCGCCCCGCGGACCATCCTCCACCTCGATCTGGACGCCTTCTACGCCTCGGTGGAGCAGCTCGACGACCCGTCGCTGCGCGGCCGTCCCGTGATCGTGGGGGGCGTTTCGGGGCGCGGGGTGGTCTGCGCCGCCAGCTATGAGGCCAGGAAGTACGGCGTCCGGTCGGCCATGCCCTCCGCCCGGGCGCGGCGGCTCTGCCCGGAGGGGGTCTTCCTGCACCCGCGCTTCGAGCGCTACGGCGAGCTGTCGGACCGGATCTTCGACGTCTACCGGCGCTACACGCCCTTGGTGGAGCCGCTCTCGCTCGACGAGGCCTTCCTCGACGTGACCGCCTCCCGGGCGCTGCACGGGGAGGGGCCCGCCATCGCGGCCGCCATCCGCGCCGCGGTGCGCGCCGAGTCCGGCCTGACGGTCTCGGCCGGCGTGGCCGAGGTGAAGCTGGCGGCCAAGATCGCCACCGACTTCGGCAAGCCCGACGGGCTCACCGTGGTGCCGCCCGGCGGGGTGGCCGCCTTCCTGGCGCCGCTGCCCATCGGCCGCCTCTGGGGCGTGGGCGAGGTGACCGAGGAGGCGCTGCGCCGGCTGGGCGTGACCACCATCGGCGCCCTGACCAGCACGCCGGAGGCGGCGCTGGCCGCGGCGCTGGGGGCCGAGCGCGCCCACGCGTTCCGCGAGCTGGCGCTGGGGCGCGACCCGCGCGAGGTGGTGCCCGACGAGGGGCTGAAGAGCGTGGGCGGCGAGGAGACCTTCGAGCAGGACGTGCGCGGCGAGGCCGCCCTGGCGCGCTGCCTGCTCCTGCAGGCGGCGCGGGTGGGGCGGCGGCTGCGGGCCCACCACCTGCGCGGGCGGGTGGTGACGCTCAAGGTGAAGTACGCCGACTTCACGCTGGTGACGCGCCGGGTGACGCTGGCCAGCCCCACCGACGACGACGAGGCCATCTACCAGGCGGCCCGGGGGCAGCTCGGGCGCATCGACCCGTCGCGCGCCGTGCGGCTGGCGGGGGTGACGGTCTCGGGGTTCGAGGAGCAGGCGGGTCCGCCGGAGGCCGGGCAGCTCGACCTGTTCGGCGGGGCGGCGGGGGCGGCGGGCGGCCAGGGCCAGGCCGCGGGCGGCGCGCCGGCCGGGGGCTCACCGGCCGAGGCGCGCCGCCGCAAGCTCAACGCCGCGGTGGACGCCCTGTCGGACCGGTTCGGCTCGGGCACGGTGAAGCGGGCCGACCTGGCCGGCGAGGAGGTGCGCGACGCCTGGCCGAGCCACCGCCGCCGCGACCGGGAGTGAGGACGGCCCGGGCGCCCTGGCGTCCCACGGGCGCGTCGGCGTTCCACGGGCGCGGCGGGCGGCGGGCGCCGCCGCCCCGTCGCGACCTGTCACGCCAGGGCGGCCCACGCCTCCCACCGATGAGCCCCCTGCCCGAGGTGCCCATGCCCGCTGCGCGCCACGCCGCCGTCCCCCCGCCGCGCCGCACCGCCAGCCCCGCGCGCCTGCAGCTGGCCCTGGCGCTCGCGCTCGTCCCCCACCTGACCGCGGCCGCGCCGCCGCCTGCCGCGCCGCCGCCCGTCCCGCCGCGGGTGGTCGGGCCCGCGCAGCCCCCCGATCGCGCTGCCCCCTCGCCGGTGGCCGCGCCGGTCACGCTGACCCCGGCGCGCACCACCGCCTGGGACCTCGAGCTGGTGCCCCTCCGGCCCGACCTCTACCTGCTGCGCCGCCCCGACGTGCTGCGCCAGCCGGTCGAGCCCAACGTGCTGGTGATCGTCAACCAGGCCGACGTGGTGGTGGTGGACGCCGGCGGCACCCCGCGCGCCGCCGAGAACGCCATCCGGCTGGTCCGCTCCATCACCTCGAAGCCGGTCTCGGTGCTGGTGAACACCCACTGGCACGGCGACCACACCTTCGGCACCGCCACCTGGCGGGCCGCCTACCCCGGCCTGGTGGTGGTCGGCCACCCCAGCACGCGCCGCGACATCCTGGGTGCGCAGGCGCGCTACCTCGCCAGCATGCCGGCCCAGCTGGCGCCCATGCTGCAGGACCTGCGCGAGCGGGAGGGGAGGGGCGAGGCCTCGGAGCGCCAGCGCGCCCTCCTGGCCGACGGCGAGCAGGCGCTCACGGAGGCCAGGCGCACCGTCGCCTCGCCGCCGGACCTCACCGTGGCCGACGCGCTGGTGCTCCACCGCGGCGAGCGCGAGATCCACGTGCGCCACCTGGGGCGGGGCAACACCGAGGGGGACCTGGTGGTCTGGCTGCCGCGCGAGAAGGTGGTGGCGGCGGGCGACCTGGTGGTGGCGCCCATCCCCTACGGCTTCGGCAGCTTCCCCAGGGAGTGGATCGAGGCGCTGGAGCGCCTGGCGGCGCTCGACTTCGAGCTGCTGGTGCCGGGGCACGGCGAGGTGCAGCGCGACGCCGGCCACCTGCGCGCCATGCAGGCGCTGCTGCGCGAGGTGCGGCGCCAGGTGGCGGCCTCGGTGGCCAGGGGGCTGGACCTCGAGGCCACCCGCCAGGCGCTCGACCTGGAGCGCCTCCGCGCCGCGCTCATCGGCGACGAGCCCTACCCCGTGGCGCTCTTCCAGGCCTGGTGGACCTCGCCCATCGCCCGCTCCGCCTGGCTCGAGGCCACCGGGCGACCCATCCTGCAGGGCGCCTCGGACGAGACCGGCTGAGGGGTGGCGTGCCGGCCGGCGCCCGGGCCGGCGGCCACGACCGTGACGGCCTCTCAGTGGTGCATGGGCGGGTCCCCGGCCGCGGTGCGCACCCGCTCCAGGATCCCGTCGAGCTGCACGTCGGCCTTGGGGATGTAGCCCTGCGCGCCCAGCAGCTCGGCCTCCCACTCGAAGCCGTAGGCGGAGAGCACCAGGATGGGGATGGCGGCCGAGCGCGGCTCGGCCCGCAGCCGCTCCATCACGCCCCAGCCGTCGATGCCGGGCATCTTCAGGTCGAGCAGGATGATGCCGGGGATCTCGTCGGCCACCCGCAGCAGCGCCTCCTCGCCGTTGGAGGCCTGCTCCACCGGGTAGCCGGCCGAGGAGAGCACCTCCACCAGCGCCTCGCGGAAGTCGTCGTCGTCGTCCACCACCAGGATGTACTGGCCGGGGGTCACGGCGAGGGCTCCACCCGCAGCGCCCGGGCGATCTCGCCGGCGACGCGGCGCGCCTCGTCGAGCCGGCCGGGCGGCAGGGTGACCGCGCCCACCACCGGGTGGCCGCCGCCGCCGTAGCGCTGGCACAGCTGCGAGAGGTCGTGGGTGCGCGGCGTCACCGGCCACGGGTTGGAGCCCACCGACACCTTGGTCCGCTTGGCGTCCCTGGAGACCACCACCGTGTAGCGGGCGGCGGGGAAGAGGTCGTAGGCGATGAACTTGTTGGCGGCCTCGACGGGCGTGTCGCCCAGGTCCACCTCGACGACCCCGCCCTCGAGGCGGGCCAGCTGGCGGAAGAGGGAGATGGCGGCCCGGTGGCGCTCCAGCAGCGGCGCCAGGGGCTCGGTCACCCAGGGGGCGGCGGCCAGGGCGGCCAGCGGCGTGGTCCGCATGGCCTCGATGATCCGGTCGGGCAGCGCCGGGTCGCGGGTGGCCTCGAGCAGCGTCATGATCCGGAGCGCCGGCTCCTCCAGCCGCACCGCCACCGCCGCCGAGGGGAAGCGGGCCGCGTCGATGATCTCGGCCCAGTGGACCAGCTCGGCCAGCGAAGGGTCCTCGAAGCCGAAGCGGTCGCGCAGCGTCCGGTGGATGAAGCCGGTGCAGGAGGGCGCCGCCGGGTCCCAGAACTTCTGACCCGAGCGGTCGGCCTCGAAGGTGGCGCGGTCGGCCGGTGAGAGGAAGGCGCTCTGGTGGTGGTCGAACCACCAGTGGAGGCCGGGGCTGGCCGAGAACCGGAAGTCGACGCAGGCCGTCAGCCCGCCCGAGAAGGCGTCGGACGGGAAGGGATCACCCTGGCCGTGGGCCATGGGGCGGTGGCGGATGGCGCCGAGCTGGACCCCCTGACGCGCCGCCATGAAGCGGCCGAAGAGCGCCGCGCTGGCGCAGCCGTCGAAGCAGTTGCCGTGATAGAGGATCGAGAGGTCCATCGCGAGGGTGCCGGACAATACCCGAGCGAACACGCCGGCGTCCGCGGGCGGGCGGGGGGCACCCACCGGGGTGAACACGGGCGGTGCGGCAGGCTGGCGCGCGCGGTCCTGCGCGGTAGGATGCCCCTCCCATGCGCCCCCCGCGCCTCGCCCCGCTCGCCCTCGCCGCCGCTCTGGCGCTGGCCGGCTGCCACACCGTCCGCTACCAGACGGCCCGGCCGGCCTCGGCCCGCCACGTCGAGCAGACCCACCACTTCTTCCTCTGGGGGCTGGTCGGCAAGCCGGTGGTGGACCTCGAGGCGGCCTGCCCGGAGGGCGTGGCCCGCTGGCGGAGCGGCGCCACCTTCGGCGGCTGGCTGGCCGGGGTGGTGACGCTGGGGCTGTGGAGCCCGCGCACCGTGGTCATCGAGTGCGCCGAGGTGTCGCGGTGAGCCGCGCCCTGCGCGCCGCCGCGGCCGCCGCCTGCGCCCTGGCCCTGTCCGGCTGCTACACCATCCGCTACGAGCGGCGCGGCGCCCCCGAGGCCGGCGCCCCGCGCGAGCAGTGGCACCACGGCCTGGTGGGCGGGGCCGTCGACGCCTCCGGCCCCATCGCGCTCGACAAGGTCTGCCCCGAGGACTTCGCCGCGGTGGAGAACCAGGTCACCTTCTTCAACTGGCTGGGCCAGCTCCTCACCGGGGCCGGCGGCCTGTGGGTGCTGAACGCCCACCTGTGGGACCCCTCCACCGTGCGGGTCACCTGCGCCCAGCCGGCCGGCGCGGCCCGCACCCTCACCCTGGTGCTGCTGCCGCTGGCCCCGCTGGGCGAGGTGGACAAGGCCACCGTGGCGCTCTTCACCGAGGCGCTGGCCGGGGAGCTGCGGCGCCGCCCCGGGGTCTCGGTGCTGGCCGACTCGGACGTGGCGGCGCTGCTGGGCGCCGAGAAGCGGCGCCAGGTGGTGGCCGGCTGCACCGACGCCGGCTGCCTGGCCGAGCTGGGCGGCGCCCTGGGGGCCGACCGGGTGGTGCACGGCACGGTGGGCCGGGTGGGCGGCTCGCTCCTGGTGAACATCGCCTCGCTCGACGCCCGCAGGGCGCGCGGCGCCGCGGCGGTCTCCGAGCGGCTCAAGGGGGCCGGCGACGAGGCCTTCCTCGACGCCCTGCCGGCCATGGTGGACCGGCTGCTGGCCGAGCCGGCCCCGGCCCGCAAGCCGCCCCGGCCGACCGACGGACCGGCCCGGCCGGCCGCGCCCCCCGCCGCCCGGCCGCCCGCCGAGTAGCGGCCCCCGCCCCCGCCCGGTACACTCGGCCCCGCATGGACGCCATCCGCGTCGGGGCCTTCCTCGACGACAAGAAGTTCGATCTCAGGCTCTCCCTGGTCGCCGGGAAGAAGGGCCTCTCCCGGCGCATCAGCTCCACCAGGATCCAGAAGCCCGGGCTGGTGCTGGCCGGCTTCACCGAGTACCTGCACCGCGAGCGGGTGCAGGTCTTCGGCAACACCGAGATGAGCTACCTGGCCACCCTGCCGCCGGAGCGGCAGGTCGAGCTGGCCCGCAACTTCTTCGCCCAGGAGATCGGCTGCCTGGTGGTGACCAAGGGGCTGGAGGTGCCGGCGCCCCTGGTGGCCGCCGCCGACGAGGTGGGGGTGCCGGTCTTCCGCACCAGCCACCTCTCCTCCACCTTCATCGAGTCCGTCCAGAACTACCTGGAGGACGTGCTGACCGCCCAGACCTCGATGCACGGGGTGCTGCTGGACGTCTTCGGGGTGGGCATCCTGCTCCTGGGCAAGTCGGGCATCGGCAAGAGCGAGATCGCCCTCGACCTCATCATGCGCGGCCACCGCCTGGTGGCCGACGACATCGTGGACGTCAAGCGCAAGTCGCCCGAGGCGGTGGTGGGCGCCGGCAGCGAGATCATCAAGCACCACATGGAGATCCGCGGCCTGGGCATCATCAACATCAAGGACCTCTTCGGCGTGGCCGCCATCCGCGAGCGCAAGAAGGTGGAGATCGTCCTCGAGCTGGTGGAGTGGGATCCGGCCGTGGAGTACGACCGCCTGGGCGTGGAGGACCGCAAGTACCGCATCCTCGACGTGGAGGTGCCCATGCTGGTGGTGCCGGTCCGCCCCGGCCGCAACATGACCACCATCATCGAGGTGGCGGCCCGCAACCACCTGCTCAAGCAGCAGGGCCACCACTCGGCCCGCGAGTTCCAGGAGCGGCTCAACCGGGCCATCGCGCTCTCGCCGGGCGCGCGCGCCGGCGAGATGGACGTCGAGTGACCGCCCCCGCCGAGGCCGCCCCCCGGCCGCCCGAGCTCCTGATCCTCACCGGCGTCTCCGGCTCCGGCAAGACCACCGCGCTCCGGGCCCTGGAGGACGCCGGCTTCTACTGCGTCGACAACCTGCCCATCGTGCTGCTGGAGAAGCTGCTCGACCTCTCCGGCCACACCGCCGGCGAGGTGTCGCGCATCGCCGCGGTGGTGGACGCCCGCGACACCCGCTTCCTGGGCGAGGCGCCCCGCATCATCGGCGAGCTGCGGGCCCGCGGGGTGGCGCTGACGGTGCTGTTCCTCGACTGCGCCGACGAGGCGCTGGTGCGCCGCTACTCGGAGACCCGCCGCCGCCACCCGCTGGCCGGCGAGGGCGGCACGGTGCAGGACGGCATCGCCGCCGAGCGGCTGGCGCTGGAGGGGCTGCGGGCGCTGGCCGACGAGGTGGTGGACTCCACCACCCTGAACGTGCACGACCTGAAGAAGCAGGTGGCGCGCCGCTTCGTGGGCGGGGAGGGGGCCCGGCTGGGCGTCACGGTGGTCTCCTTCGGCTTCCGCTACGGCATCCCGGCCCACGCCGACCTGGTGCTCGACGTCCGCTTCCTGCCCAACCCCTACTTCGTGCCGGCGCTCCGGCCGCACGACGGCACCGAGCCGGAGGTGCGCGACTTCGTGCTGGGGCAGCCCGACGCGCAGGCCTTCCTGGACCGGCTGGTGGACTTCGGCGGCTTCCTGCTGCCGCGCTACCGGGCCGAGGGGAAGAGCTACCTGACCATCGCCATCGGCTGCACCGGCGGCAAGCACCGCTCGGTGGCCATCGCCGGGGAGCTGGCCCGCCGGCTGGAGTCGGCCGGGCAGGCCGTGCGGCTCTGGCATCGCGACGTGGAAAAGGAGTAGGTTCCCCGCCCGCCATGGTCGGACTGGTCGTCGCCACCCACGGGGAGCTCGCCGCCGAGCTGCTCCGCACCACCGAAGCCATCGTCGGCCCGGTCGCCCTGGCGTCGGCGGTCTCGGTCGACTCGCAGACCTCGGTGGAGGAGGCGCGGGGCCGGCTGGCCACCGCCATCCACAAGGTGGGGACCGACGGCGAGGGCGTGCTGGTGCTCACCGACATGTTCGGCGGCACCCCGGCCAACCTGGCGCTCACCTTCCTCGACGAGCAGATCGAGGTGGTCACCGGCGTCAACCTGCCCATGCTGATCAAGCTGGCCACCACCCGGGCCGACGGCCTGGCGGCCGCCGCCGAGCTGGCCTGCGCCCACGGCCAGAAGAACATCACCCTGGCCAGCGCGCTCCTGCGCGCCAAGGTCCAGCCCGCCCGCCGCTGACCCGCCGCACCTGCCCGAGAGCCCCCCGCCGGTGATCCCAGTCGTCCGCGTCGACAACCGCCTGCTGCACGGCCAGGTGCTGGAGACCTGGATGCCGCGCCTGCAGGTGGCGAGGGTGGTGGTGGCCGACGACGCGGCGGCGGCCAGCCCGCTGGCGCAGGCCGCCATGACGCTGTGCGTCCCCGCCGAGGTGCCGGTGGAGGTGCTGCCGCTCGACCGGGTGGACTTCGCCGCCCTGGCGGCCGCCCCGGGCCCGGTGCTGGTGCTGGTGCGCGAGGTGGCCGGCCTGGTCCGGGCCGCCGCCGGGGGGCTCACGCCGGCCCGGGCGCGCCGCCTCAACCTGGGCAACGTCCACTTCGCCGAGGGGCGCCGGCCGGTCAGCCCGTCGGTGTTCCTGAGCGCGGCCGAGCTGGCCGCCTTGGAGGCGCTGGCCGCCGCCGGCTTCGAGGTGGAGGCGCGGGCGCTGCCCACCGACCCCCCCGCGGGGCTGGCCGAGCTGGCGCGCCGGTACGCCGCCGCCCGATAGGCTAGACTCCCCACACCGTGCCCTACCTCCTCCTCGGCCTCATCGCCGGCTTCGCCGCCGTGGAGCGCAAGGGCTTCCTGCAGGCCATGCTGTCGCGCCCCATCGCCCTGGCGCCGGTGGCCGGGCTGGCCCTGGGCGACCCGGCCGGCGGCCTCTACGTGGCCGCGCCGCTCGAGCTGCTCTGGCTCGGCGCCGTCAACATGGGGGCGGCCCTGCCGCTGCACGAGTCGATCGGCACCGCCGCCATCGCCGCCGGCGCGGTGCTGGCCGGGCAGGCGCTCGGCACCGGGGTGACCGCCCCGGTGGCCATCCTGGCGGTGCTGCTGTGCGCCCCGCTGGCGCTGCTGGGCCGCCGCGCCGACCGGCTGGTGGAGGTGAAGAACGAGCAGCTGGCGGCCCGCGCCGAGCACGAGCTGGCCTGCCACCACGCCCAGGCGGCGGTGCGCCAGAACCTGCACGGCCTGCTCCTGCCCTTCGCCCTCTCGGCCCTGCTGGTGCCGGTGGGCGCGGCCCTGTGCGGCGCGGCGGTGCCGGCCCTGCTGCGCGCCGCCCCCGGGGCCGGCGCCCCGCTCACCCTGGCCTGGTGGGCCTTCGCCGGGGTGGCCTGCGCCGCCGGGGCCAAGGCGCTCAGGGCCCGCCGCGCCGGCTGGGCCTTCGCGGCCGCCGCGGTGGCCGTGCTGGCCGGCGGGCTCCTCATGGGAGGCGCCGCGTGAGGCTGCGCCAGGCCACCTTGCTGCGCGTCTTCTGGCGCTGCCTCTTCCTGCAGGCCGCCTGGAACCGGCGCGGCATGCAGAACCTGGGCTTCGCCTACGCCATCGACCCGGCGCTGCGGGCGCTCTACGCCGACCCGGTGGCCCGCGAGGAGGCGCTGCAGCGCCACCTGGGGTTCTTCAACTGCCACCCCTACATGGCCGCGGCCATCCTGGGCGGGGCCATCCACCACGAGGAGAAGGTGGCGGCCGGGCAGGAGCCCGGGGCCGCCCCGCTCACCTACAAGGCCACCCTGCAGGGGCCGCTGGCGGCGGTGGGCGACGGCTTCTTCTGGACCGCGCTGCGCCCCTTCTTCGGCGCGGTGGCGGCGGTGGGCGCGCTCACCATCGGCTGGCCGGCGGTGGTGGCGGCGCTGCTGGCCTACAACCTGATCCACGCCTCCATCCGCTGGGGGCTGTTCCGGGCCGGCTACGAGAAGGGCGACGGCGTGGTGGCGGACATCGCGCGGCTGGCGCTGCCCCGCCTGGCCGACCGGCTCCGGCTGCTGGGCGCGGTGCTGTGCGGCGCGGCCGCCGGCCTGCTGGCGCTGGCGGCGGTGGGCGGCCAGCTGGCGGTCTCGGGCGGCACGGCCGGCGGCCCGCTGGCCGGGGCGGTGGGGGCCGCGGGCGCGGCGGCGGTGGCGCTGGGCGCGGCGCTGGGCTACCTGGCCCTGGCGCGCGGGGTGCCGCTCTTCCCGGTGGTCTACGCCGGGGCGGCGGCGGCGGCGGTGGCGGCGATGGCGCTCGGTGGGCGCTGGAACGGGGGCTCGTGACGATGTCGCGGCTGCAGAAGACCTTCACCATCGTGAACCCGCTGGGGCTGCACGCCCGGCCGGCCGCCCAGCTGGTCCAGGCGGCCAACCGGCACAAGAGCGAGGTGCTCTTCGCCAAGGACGGGGCCGAGGTGAACGCCAAGTCCATCATGGGGGTGCTCACCCTGGCGGCGGCGCGCGGCAGCCAGCTCACCGTGACGGTGGAGGGCGAGGACGCCGAGACCGCCCTGGCCGCCATCGGCAAGATGATCGAGACCGGCTTCGGGGAGGGCTAGGTGGCCACCGGCACCACCATCCTGGTCGGCATCGGCGCCTCCGCCGGCATCGCCATCGGCCGCTGCTGGCCGGTGGACCGGCGCAAGGTCCGCACCCCCAAGCGGCGGCTCGGGCCCGAGGAGGTGGAGCCTGAGCTGGGCCGCTTCCGCGCCGCCCTGGAGCGCTCCGACCAGCAGCTGGGCGAGGTGCGCCGCAAGGTGGCCGAGGCCGAGGGCAGCAGCGCCGGCGACCACGTCGCCATCATCGACATGCACCGCATGATGCTCAAGGACGAGATGCTCGTCCTGGAGGCGCAGCGGCTGGTCCGCGAGGAGCGCATCAACGCGGAGTGGGCCGTCAAGCGGGCCGTCCGCAAGATCAAGGCCGCCTTCTCCGACGCGGCCGACGAGTACTTCAAGGAGCGGCGCGCCGACGTGGACTTCGTCGGCGAGCGCATCATCAAGAACCTGCTGGGCGAGCAGGTGGACGTGGACGAGCCGCCGCCGGAGGGGGCCATCATCGTGGCCCACGACCTCTCGCCGGCCGACACGGCGCTCTTGCTGCACGACCGCAAGGTGGCGGCCTTCGTCACCGACGCCGGGGCCAAGACCAGCCACACCGCCATCGTGGCGCGGGCGCTGGAGGTGCCGGCGGTGGTGGCGGTGGGGCGCATCACCGCCCTGGCCGATCGCGGCGACTGGATCATCGTGGACGGGGCGCGCGGGGTGGTCATCATCGACCCCACCCCGGGCGAGCGGGCCGACTACCAGGTGGCGCGCGAGCGCTGGCTGGAGCACGAGCAGGAGCTCCTGCGCACCCGCGACCTGCCGGCCTCGACCCAGGACGGGGTCACGGTGCGGCTGGCCGGCAACATCGAGTTCGCCGAGGAGGTGCCCAGCCTGCTCTCGCACGGCGGCGAGGCGGTGGGGCTCTACCGCACCGAGTTCCTCTACCTGCAGCGCGAGCAGCTGCCCACCGAGGAGGACCACTACCAGGACGCCCGGCGCATCCTGGAGCAGCTGGCGCCGCGGCCGGTCACCATCCGCACCTTCGACCTGGGCGGCGACAAGCTGCCGGCCGGCATGCGGGTGCACACCGAGAACCCGGCCCTGGGGCTGCGCGCCATCCGCTACTGCCTGCGCCAGCCGGAGCTCTTCCGGGCCCAGCTGCGCGGGCTCCTGCGCGCCGCCCCCCACGGCAACCTGCGGCTCATGTTCCCCATGATCTCGGGCATCAACGAGCTGCGGGCCGCCAAGCGGGCCCTGGCCGACGTGCGCGAGGAGCTCAGGCGCGAGGGGCACGACCTGCCGCCCATCCCGGTGGGCATCATGATCGAGCTGCCCAGCGCGGCCGTCATCTCCGACCGGCTGGCGGCCGAGTGCGACTTCTTCAGCATCGGCACCAACGACCTCATCCAGTACACCATCGGCATCGACCGGCAGAACAAGGACGTGGCCTACCTCTACAAGCCGCTGCACCTGGCGGTGGTGCGGCTGCTCAAGCTGGTGTGCGACAACGCCGCGGCGGCCGGCATCCCGGTCTCGATGTGCGGCGAGATGGCCGGCGAGCCCATGAACGCGCTGGTGCTGATGGGGCTGGGGGTCACCGAGTTCTCCATGAACGGCCCGTCCATCCCGCTGGTGAAGCGGGTCATCCGGGCGGCCCGCGCCGAGGACGGGCGGGCCCTGGCGGCGCGGGTGCTGACGCTCACCTCGGCCGACGAGATCGAGCGCGAGGTGAAGGACGAGATGAGCCGGCGCTTCGGCGCCTTGCTGGACCACGACGCCCAGGTGGGGCCGGTCTCGGGGTAGCCGCCGCGGCGGTGGTCCGTCCGCCGGAGCGGACGGGCGACAGTGCCGTCCGCCATGTTGACAGTCCCTTACGGGGCCGAATACGGTGCGGCCCTTTCGAACCACCGTCAGGAGCCACATGTCCGCCACCGACTACCTCTTCACCTCGGAGTCCGTCACCGAGGGCCATCCGGACAAGATGGCCGATCAGATCTCCGACGCCGTGCTCGACGCGGTGCTCAAGACCGACCCCAAGGGCCGGGTGGCCTGCGAGACGCTGCTCAAGACCGGCTACGTCATGATCGCCGGCGAGATCACCTCCGACGCGCTGCTCGACTTCCCCAAGATCGCGCGCCGGGTGGTGCGGGACATCGGCTACACCGACAGCGCCATGGGCTTCGACTTCAGCACCTGCGCGGTGCTGGTGGCGGTGGACGAGCAGTCGCGCGACATCGCCCAGGGCGTGGACACCGGCGGCGCCGGCGACCAGGGCATGATGTTCGGCTACGCCTGCGACGAGACCCCCACCCTCATGCCGGCGCCCATCCAGTACGCCCACGCCGTCACCCGGCAGCTCGCCAAGGTGCGCAAGGGCGGCGTGGCCTTCCTCCGGCCGGACGGCAAGAGCCAGATCTCGGTGGAGTACCGCGACGGCAAGCCCTTCCGCATCGACACGGTGGTGGTCTCCACCCAGCACTCCGAGGAGGTCTCCAACAAGGAGCTGCACGAGGTGGTGCGCGAGCTGGTCATCGCCAAGTCGCTGCCGCGCAAGCTGCTCGACAAGAAGACCAAGATCCACATCAACCCCACCGGCCGCTTCGTCACCGGCGGCCCCATGGGCGACACCGGCCTGACCGGCCGCAAGATCATCGTGGACACCTACGGCGGCATGGGCCGCCACGGCGGCGGCGCCTTCTCCGGCAAGGACCCGTCCAAGGTGGACCGCTCGGCCGCCTACATGGGGCGCTACATCGCCAAGAACGTGGTGGCCTCCGGCCTGGCCACCCGCTGCGAGGTGCAGGTGGCCTACGCCATCGGCGTGGCCGAGCCGGTCTCGGTGCTGGTGGAGACCTTCGGCACCGCCACGGTGGCCGAGGACAAGATCGGCAAGGCGGTGCGCCGGGTCTTCGGCCTGACCCCGCGCGCCATCATGGAGCAGCTCGACCTGCGGCGGCCCATCTACGAGAAGACCGCCGCCTACGGCCACTTCGGCCGCACCGAGAAGAGCTTCACCTGGGAGCGGACCGACAAGGCCGAGGAGCTGGCCGCAGCGGGCGGGCTGAAGAAGCAGGCCGGGTAGTCTCCGGCGCCGCGCCGCAGGGCTGTTCCGGGGGGCTCGCCGAGGTGGCGGGCCCTTCGGCGTGGAGGGGGTCAGTTCACACGCCTGGACCGATATCGGTTCGGACGTCCGAACCATCCTTTGGGGGGAGGGGTGGGCGGCAGCGGCAGATAGAGAGGCCAGCCTCCGCCCCGCCCCCCGGCCCCCTCACCCCAGCCCTCTCCCCCAGCAAGCTGGGGGAGAGGGAGCTCGAGCGGACGAGTCCACGGCTCCCGCGGACTGAGTCTCCCGGTGTTCGAGGTCATCCGGCCCCCTCACCCCGGCCCTCTCCCCCAGCGAGCTGGGGAGAGGGAGCGCAGACCGTGGTTCTCCGCGGCAGGGTGGGCGGCACCACCGTCTAGCTGGTGGTGGACGGAGCCCGCACTTCCGGCATTCCAGGGGCAGAAGCCGTCCCTGCCAGGCGGCACGCCTTGTCTGCTCCCTCTCCCCTCCGGGGAGAGGGCAGGGGTGAGGGGTGGGGAGAGGGGGGAAAGACCGCCCCGACTTGATCCGCCACCCGTGATCGTTATATCCGTTCACCCGGATAGAGCGATGAAACCCGCCCCCGCCCAGCCCCCTGCCGCCGACCCCTCCCGGCCCGCCGCCCTGCTCGGCTGGATGGACGGGCTGGCCGACGAGACCCGCCTGCGGCTCCTGCGGGTGCTGGAGCGCGAGGCGCTCTCGGTGCAGGAGCTGTGCGACGTGCTGCGGCTGCCGCAGTCCACCGTCTCGCGCCACTTGAAGACCCTCTCGGACCAGGGCTGGCTCACCAGCCGGCGCCAGGGCACCGCCAGCTTCTACGCCTTCTCGCCGGACGCCGAGGCCGGGGCCCGCCGGCTCTGGAAGCTGGCCCGCGCCGAGACCGAGGCCTGGGCCGCCGCCGGGCAGGACGAGCTGCGGCTGGAGGCGCGCCTCAAGGCCCGCCGCGCCGGGGCCCAGGAGTTCTTCGCCGGCGCCGCCCAGGAGTGGGAGGCGCTCCGGGCCGAGCTCTACGGCGCGGCCTTCGAGCGCGAGGCGCTGGGCGCCCTCCTGCCGCCGGACTGGATCGTGGCGGACCTGGGCTGCGGCGCCGGCACCCTCACCGCCGCCCTGGCCCCGCACGTGGCGCGGGTCATCGGGGTGGACCAGTCGGCCGCCATGCTGCGCACCGCCCGCCGCCGCCTCGACGGCGCCGCCAACGTGGAGCTGCACCGCGCCGGGCTGGAGGCGCTGCCGCTGCCGGCCGCCTCTTGCGACGCGGCGCTGCTGGTGCTGGTGCTGGCCTACGTGCCCGAGGTGGCGCCGGTGCTGGCCGAGGCGGCCCGCATCCTCAGGCCGGGCGGTCGCCTGGTGCTGGTGGACCTGGCCCGCCACGACGACCAGGACTTCGCCCGCCGGCTCGGCCAGGCCCGCCTGGGCTTCGCCCCCGCCGATCTCACCCGCGCCCTCGCCGCCGCCGGCCTCGCGGGCGCCACCGTCCGCCCGCTGCCGCCCGAGCCGGGCGCCAAGGGGCCGGCGCTGCTGCTGGCCACCGCCCACCGGCCGGGCCCCTAGGCGCCGCTTCCCTCCTCCCGGCGCGGAGCCCTCGAGCCCGCGCCGCCGCCGGACCAGACCACGCCGCACCGAAGCCCTGACGCCGCACCGAGACGCCACGAACACAAGGAGACGAACCATGGCCGCCAAGAAGAAGCCCGCCTCGAAGCTCGAGTTCAACGTGAAGGACCTCTCCCTGGCCGCCTGGGGCCGCAAGGAGATCGAGCTGGCCGAGAAGGAGATGCCGGGCCTGATGGCCATCCGCCGGGAGTACGGCAAGCGCCAGCCGCTCAAGGGGCAGCGCATCACCGGCTCGCTGCACATGACCATCCAGACCGCGGTCCTCATCGAGACCCTGGTGGACCTCGGCGCCGACGTGCGCTGGGCCTCCTGCAACATCTTCTCGACCCAGGACCACGCCGCCGCCGCCATCGCGGTGGGCCGGAAGGGCACCGAGGCCGCCCCGGCCGGCGTGCCGGTCTTCGCCTGGAAGGGCGAGACCCTCGAGGAGTACTGGCTCTGCACCGAGCGGGCCCTCGACTTCGGCGCCGGCAAGGGCCCGACCCAGATCGTGGACGACGGCGGCGACGCCACCCTGCTCATCCACAAGGGCGTGGAGTTCGAGGCGGCCGGCAAGGTGCCGGGCCCCGAGACGGCCGACTCCGAGGAGTACGCCGTCATCCTGCAGCTGCTGGCGGCCACGCTGAAGCAGGACAAGAAGCGCTGGACCCGGGTGGCGGCCGCCTGCGCCGGGGTCACCGAGGAGACCACCACCGGGGTGCACCGCCTCTACGACATGCAGAAGAAGGGGCAGCTCCTCTTCCCGGCCATCAACGTCAACGACTCGGTCACCAAGTCCAAGTTCGACAACCTCTACGGCTGCCGCCACTCGCTGGTGGACGGGCTCAACCGCGCCACCGACGTGATGCTGGCCGGCAAGCTCTGCGTGGTGCTGGGCTACGGCGACGTGGGCAAGGGCTGCGCCCAGGCGCTGCGCGGGCAGGGCGCCCGCGTGGTGGTCACCGAGATCGACCCCATCAACGCGCTGCAGGCGTCGATGGAGGGCTACCAGGTGGTCCGGCTCGAGGACGTGGTGAAGACGGCCGACGTCTTCGTCACCGCCACCGGCAACCTCGACGTCATCACCACCGAGCACATGTCGAAGATGAAGGACTGCGCCATCGTCGGGAACATCGGCCACTTCGACAACGAGATCGACATGGCCGGCCTGAAGAAGGTGCCGGGGCTGACGCGCGTCAACATCAAGCCGCAGTACGACGCCTTCGTCTTCCCCGACGGCCACCGGGTGCTGATCCTGGCCGAGGGGCGCCTCCTCAACCTGGGCTGCGCCACCGGCCACCCGTCCTTCGTGATGTCCAACTCCTTCACCAACCAGACGCTGGCCCAGATCGAGCTGGCGGTGAACCGGAAGAAGTACGGCAAGGAGGTCTACACCCTGCCGAAGCACCTGGACGAGAAGGTGGCGGCGCTGCACCTCGAGCAGATCGGGGCGCGCCTCACCAAGCTGACCCCCAAGCAGGCCGAGTACCTCGGCATCTCGCCCAAGGGGCCGTTCAAGCCGGACCACTACCGGTATTAGCGGCCGCTTCGCGGCCGCTGCTTGTAGCCCAGACCGCGGCGCCCCAGGACTTCCTCCCGGGGTCGCCGCGTCGTCATTGGCGGACCGTCACCCCTTGGTGCCGGCGCCGTGCGACTCGTAGGCTTTGGTGTCCATGGGCGGGCCGAAGTCCCGATGGCTTGGCTGGGTCTCGACGCCGTACTGCTTGGTGGAGAGGTTCTCCTTGAGGATGACCCCCGCCTGCCCACCCTGCTCGACCATGACGAAGCGGCTGTCGCTCGGATCCATCCCGCGGAAGGTGACCGGCTCGTTCAGGTTCAGGTGCCGCCGGAACCCGTTCGGCGACAGCCGAGAGGAGTCGTAGAAATCGGTTTCGTGGGACGAGACGAAGAGCGTGTCGCCCGGCCTGACCCTCCGCCGGCCCGCGCAGACGTCCTCCAGGCCGGAGGGATCGATCCGGTTGACCGGGTCGTTGCCGGCGTAGGCGTACAGGTTGGTGTCGCCGGCCGCGAAGCCGATGGGGTCCTTGGAGGTCCAGCGTCCGGTGGCCGGGTCGTAGTCCCGGGCCCCGAAGTGGACCAGGCCGGTGTCGAGGTCGCGCAGGCCGCCGGCGAAGCCGAACGGCTGGAAGCCGGGGTTGCTGTCGAGGAGGACCTGGCCAAGGGCGTCGTAGTCGAGCCGCTGCGCCACCGCGCCGCTGGCGGCGTCCACCACCAGGCGGGGGCTGCCGAGCTGGTCGGAGAGGATGCGGAAGGTGCCCGCGCCGCTCACCAGGTAGTCCGGGGCGTGGTGGCCCGGGCGGTAGACGAAGACCGCCTTCACGGCACCGGCGCCGTCCAGCCAGGCCACCGGCCGCTCGCCGTCGAACAGGTAGGCCTCGGCGACCGCGCCGTTCACCCGCTTCCCGATGCGCCGCCCCAGCCCGTCCAGGAGGTAGTCGAGCTGCCGGCCGTCCGGCAGCAGGACGCCGCGGAGCCGGCCGAGCGCGTCGTGCTGGTAGCTGGTGGTGCCGGCGCCACCGGTGCGCGAGGCGAGGGTACCGGTGGGCGTCCAGGCGTAGGTGGTGGAGCCCGCGGCGAGGAGCCGGTCCTGGGCGTCGAAGGTGGCGCTCACGGCCGGCCCGCCGGAGGCGTGGGAGGTGCGGTTCCCCTGCGGGTCGTACCCGGAGGTGGACGCCAGCGCCCCGTCCACCGTCACGGTGGCCAGCCGGCCGGCCGCGTCGTACCCGTAGTCGATGGCGCGGGTGGTGCCCTGCACCGTCTCGACCACGCCGGTGATCCGGCCGAGCGCGTCCCGCGACCAGGCTGCGGCGTAGAGGGGGCTCCCGCCGGCCGAGGCGGCGAAGGTGGCAGGTGCCCCGAAGGCGTCGTGGCCCTCGCTGGTGGTCACGGTGCCGAGGGTGGTGGAGGTGGGGAGGCCGCTCGCGGCGGCCCGGCCGATGGCGAGCGCGCCCGCCCCGACCAGCAGGCCGTCGGCGTCGTAGGTGAGGGCGGCGGTGACGCCGCCCACCGAGGTGGAGGCCGGCCGGTGGCGCGCGTCGTGGGTGGAGGTGACCGCGCCGGCCACGGCTCCGGACCAGGCCTGGGCGGTGAGCAGCGCGCCGTCCCAGCCCGCGGTGAAGGTCACGCCGCCGGCCGCGGCGGTGGAGAGCCGCCCGGCCGCGTCCCAGGTGAAGGCGGCCGTGCCGGCCCCCATGGTCGAGGCGACGAGCTGGCCAGCGGTGCCGGGCAGGCCACCGGAAGCTGCCGCGTAGGTCTGGACCACCGCGTCGCCGTCCGGCAGGTCGAGGCGGGCCAGCCTCCTGTCGGCGTCGCGGGTCACCAGGGTGGACAGGGTCCCCGCCCCGCTCACCGCCGGCGGCGTGACGCTGGCCAGCCAGTCGGTCGGCGCCCAGGCGAGGGTGTGGGCGCTCCGGCCGGGCGGCGTCACGGTGGCGAGGTGGCTGGCGGCGTCCCAGCCGAGCCCGAGCAGGCGGCCGCCGGGGAGGGACTCGCCGGTGACCTGGCCGAGCGCGTCCCGGGCGAAGCCGAAGGTCCGCCCCGGGGCGTCGGTCAGGCTGGAGAGCCGACCATCCGCGCCGTAGGTGAAGGCCCTGGTCCGGGTCCCCTCGGCGCGGCCGGACACCCGGCCTCGCGCGTCGTAGCCGAAGGTGACGGGCGTCAGGCCGGCCGGTGAGAGGGTGGTGGCCCGCCCCTCGGCGTCGAGCTGCAGCGAGCCGGCCCGGCCGGTGGGTGAGGTCAACGTCCAGGTCCGGGTCGCGGCGGCGTAGGCGGCGCGCCAGGTCTGGCCCGCCTCGGTCACCGTCTCCTCGAGGGCGGTGACGCTGAATGGATTCGAGCGCAGCGCCAGCGACGCCGTGCGGGTCGCGGTGATGGTCCGCGTGTTCCCGCTCGGGGTCTCCACCATGATGGAGGCAGCCACGGGAGCGACCAGCCCCCAGCGCGGGTCGGGCCCCCACTCCACCGTGGTGACGGTCCCATCTTCGGCGGTCGCGACCACGCCGCCGGCGGCGTTGGTGGTCCAGGAGCGGGTGGCGCCCGAGGCGTCCACCACGGTGCGGACGAAGCCGCCTTGCGGGAGTTCGGTCACCCGGTAGCGGCGGTTGCGGCCGAGCGCCGAGGTGGTGGTCACGGTGCGATCGCCCTGGGTGCCGCTGCGGGCCAGCGTGGTGACCGCGCCGCCCGGGCCCCGGTCCTCGGTGAGGCGGCCGAGCGAATCGTAGGTGTAGCTGTGGGATCTGCCACCGGGCTCCTCGAAGGACTGGAGCAGGCCGGCGGCCGAGGAGATGGCCGTCCGCACTCCACCCGTGGGGTCCTCCACTCGGGCAAGCCAGCCCGCGCCGTCCACGCCGAGGAGCGTGCGATGGCCGTAGGGGCCCACCAGGGCCGTTGGCGTGCTCCCCGACCGCTCCACCGCCGTGACGTTGCCGGCGCCGTCGGTCATGCTGGTGAGGCGCCCCGAGGCGTCATAGGTGAAGGCTCGGATGAGGCCGCCCGTCGTCCCCTCCACGGTCCTGAGGTGCCGCCCTTCGGAGGTGAAGACGTGGACCTCCTGCCCATCCTCGTCGGGGATCTGGAGCTCACCTTGCCCGCCAGCCGGGAGGGCCGGGAGGATACGCATGATGGCCGTTCCCTGGGCGTTGCCGCCCCCGAGGTAGAGGAGCCCGTCCGGACCCCAGGTCACCTTGGGGGTCACGCCGGCGAAGCTCATGTTGGCGCCGATGGCCGGGCCATCGCCGGCGAAGCCACCGCCGGCGATGGTGCTGATGGTGCCGTCGGCCGCGACCTGGCGGACGGAGGCAGGCTGGCTGATGGCGGGGATGATCGCCTGCAGGATGGTGAGGAGCCCGTCGGGCGAGATGGCGATGCCCACCGGATCGACGGCCGCCTCGGTGGCCGGCCCGCCGTCGCCCTGCCCAGCCACCGTCGGCGCGGTGCCGTTCCCGGCCACCGTCTGGATGATGCCGTCGGGCCCGATGCGGCGGACCCGGGCGTTCCAGCGGTCCTCCAGGTAGAGGCTGCCATCCGGCGCCGCGGCGATGTTGCCGATGATGCCGAGGCCGGCGGCGGTGGCCGGGCCGCCGTCGCCGGTGGCGTCGGGGAAGCTCCCGTCACCTGCGAAGGTGGAGAGGATGCCGTCGGTGCCGATCCGCCGGATCCGGACACCGGTCGTCTCCGTGAAGTAGACGGAACCGTCCTGGCCGACCGCCATCGCGTCGGGCTGGATGATGGCGCCGATGGCGGGGATCCCGTCTCCCACCCCCACCGCCGGGCCGGTGTCGGGTGGGCCGGCCAGGAGCGTGCTCCCGAAGGAGCCCCCGGTGTGGCCGGGCGGAAACCGCCGGATGGTCACCTGGCCGTCGGAGTTGGTGATGGCGTAGAGCCACCCGTCTGGTCCGACCACCTGCTTGCTCGCTCGCGGGATCAAGGTCCCGATCGTCGTGCCGGTCGGGGTGGAGTGGATGATCCCCCCGGGACTGGGGAATGAGATGCCAATCCAGAGAGAGCCGTCCTGGTCGACGGCGACGGACCCGTTGTGGGGCTTGGTGCCAGAGTCGAGGGCCGTCGGGATGACGGTCTGGATGACCGCGGTCGGGATCTGACGCGTCCGCCCGTCGCCGTAGAGGAGGAGTCGGCTCGACGGGTCATAGGTGTGGTGGACCGAGAGCGACCAGCCCGCCAGCCCCAGGCCGCCGGCGTTCCAGCGCCGCACGGACGTCTGGTACTCCCTCCAGATCGTGATCTCCAGGCGGGTCGGGCTCCCTGCGAGGGCGAGGCCGCTCGAGCCCGGGTACCCGAAGCCTCGCGACGAGCTGTAAACGGCCGCGTAGGTGTAGCCGAGGCGCACCCGCACCGGCAGGGTTCCCCAGACGTCGCGCCCGTAGGCGTCCTTGCCGTCGAAGTCGAACGGCTGGGAGAGCCCGGCGGCGGCCGGATACCCCCAGGCGAAGTCCCGCCCGGCCACCTGGATCCGGAGCTCCACCCGCCGCAGGCTGGGCGGGATGCTGGCGCCGGTGAGCGGGAGGTCGAGGTGGCTCTCCGCCCTGAACCCGGGCATCCGCTCGCTCTGATGGTGGAGGCGCCAGGGGGTGCCGGCCACCGGCAGCGACTCACCAAGCGACTGGCCCTCGCAGCCGATGACCGAGCCGCACTCCTCGAAGGGATCGGGAACCAAGGGATCCCGCCCTGGTGGCGCAGGGGGCGGGCGGGCGTCGAGGGGGAGGGCGATGCCCCAGTTGAGATCGGCCGGCGAGAAGTGGCTCATGCGGACTCGCCACAGGGACTGGCCCGGGGCATAGAGCGAGGCCAGGGCCTGCCGCTCCTCCACATCGATGCCGATGGCAGCCAGGGCCGCCGCGTCGGCCGGCGCGCCGCCGGCATCCAGCGCGACGTCGGCGGCGCCGCCGGTGGCGCCGAGCACCGTGAGCACCACCCCGTTCTCGCCCGCCCGCCAGAGCCCGGCGTCGCGGTCGTACCAGCCGTAGGGCACGGCCGTGCCGGCCGGGAAGCCGAGGAAGTTCTCGACGTAGTGGACCACCGGCGTCGAGAAGACGACGTGGCTCGCGCCGCCGGCGAGCCCCTCGTCGGCCGAGAGCTCGACCGCGTAGGTGTAGGCGCTGCTGGCCGGCAGCGTGCCGGGCATGGCCTCGGGGCCGCTGGCGCCGACCGTGTACTCGGTCGACCGGAAGTGGAGCACCGGCGCCGGCACCGTCGTGCCGTCGGGCATGAGGAGCGACGCCGAGGTCCCGGCGGGGAACAGGACGGTGGAGCGGCGCGTCCCGCTGTCGTCGCTCGAGGCGGTGCCCCGGGCCACCTGCAGGGCGATGGCCCCGGAGGCGACGGTGGTCACGGCGGGGTCGAGCGGGATGAGGACCACGTCCGGCACGCTCACGAAGCCGGCCCAGGGCGCCACCACCTGCCGCTGCGACGGGAGGTAACCCTCGGCCTCCATCGAGACCGTCATGGTGCCGCCACCGTTCACGGCCAGATCGTAGCGGCCGTCGGCCCTCGAGAGGGTCTCGCCGAGCTCGGGGTGACCGACCACGCGGACCCGGGCCCCCGACAGCGGCGCGCCGGCGCGGGTCCAGAGGGCGCCGCGCAGGACCGCGGCGCGCTCCGGCCGGATGGTCCCGGGGGCCACGCCGGTCTGGATGGGGTCCGGCCCTTCGTAGAGGAAGGCGGTCGAGGCGGCCAGGGTGGTGGCCACGCCCGCCGGGACGGGAGGCGCCACGGTGGAGGGGTCGGGCGGCAGGACCGGCCCCTGGCCCGGGCCGGAGGAGATCACCAGCGCGACGCCGGACAGGGGCAGCACCACCTCCCCGGCGCTCGGGACCTGGGAGATGATCTGGCCAGCCGGGACGGTGGGCGAGGCGGAGGTGGTCACCGCCCCGAGGTTCAGGCCGGCGGCGTCGAGCGCGGCCTGGGCCTCGGCCTGGGTCAGGCCCGCGAGGGACGGGACGGTCACCGTGCTCGGCCCGGAGGAGACCACCAGGTCCACCGCCGCGCCGGTCGCCACCGTGGCCCCCGCCGCCGGGTCCTGGCCGACGACCTGGCCGGCCGGCGCCGTGGGGCTGCTCGCCAGGCCCACCTCGCCCACCGAGAGGCCGGCGGCCGTGAGGGCCGTGGTCGCCGCCGCCTGCGAGAGGCCGACCAGGCTCGGGACGGTGACGGTGGGAGGCGTGACCGGCGCGCCACCGCCGGAGCCGCCGCAGGCCGCGCCCAGCAAGGCCGCGGCGAGGAGCGGCAGGAGCCGCCCGGTGCGCGAGGAGCAGCGGGAAGGCTCGAGGCGGCGCATGTGGACTCCAGGGTCGTGCGGGGAGGGCCGGCATGGGCTCTAGCTGCCCGTGGTGTAGACGGCAAGCCGCACCGCGTGTGACGCAGCGCGGGCGGCGCCGGGGCGCGACCAATTCGGGGGGGCGTGACGGGACCGGCGCGTCGGCCTAAGACTCGGTGGATGGCCACCCTCGAGTTCTTCTTCGACTTCACCTCGCCGTACAGCTACCTGGCCTCCACCCAGGTGGAGGCGCTGGCGGCCCGCACCGGCGCCACGCTGCGCTACCGCCCCTTCCTCCTGGGCGGGGTCTTCAAGGCCACCGGCAACCGGGCGCCCATCGAGACGGTGGCCAAGGGCCGCCACATGTGGACCGACCTCCTGCGCTGGTCGAAGCGGCTGGAGGTGCCCTTGCGGCGGCCGCAGACCTTCCCCATCCCCTCCATCCTGGCGCTGCGGGCCGTGCTGGCGGCCCCGCCCGAGGCGCTGGGGGCGGCCAGCCAGGCGGTCTTCCGGGCCGTCTGGGCGGAGGACCGCGAGGTGGGCAAGCCGGAGGTGCTGGCGGCGGTGCTCACCGAGGCGGGCCTCGACGGCGCGGCGCTGGTGGCGGCCGCGCCCGGCCAGAAGGAGGCGCTGGTGGCCCAGACCCAGGAGGCGGTGGACCGCGGGGCCTTCGGCGCCCCCACCTTCTTCGTGGGGAGCGAGCTCTTCGTGGGCAACGACCGGCTCGACTTCGTGGAGCAGGCGCTGCGCGGGCGGTAGCGCCGCCCGGGCTCGTCGGGTAGGGTCCGCCGGCATGTCGCTCCTCGCCGCGGTCCTGTTCGGCCTGGTCCAGGCCGCCACCGAGTTCCTGCCGGTCTCCTCGACCGCCCACCTGCTGGTCTTCGGGGAGCTCGTGGGCGGCCACTCGCTGCAGGACCCCACCTTCCGCGCCTTCGTGGACGTCATCCAGGTCGGCACGGCGCTCTCGGTGGTGGTCTACTTCCGCGCCGACCTGTGGCGCATCCTCTCGGGCTCGCTGCGGGCGCTGGCCGCCGGCCGCCCGCTCGGGACCCCCGAGGCCCGGCTCGGCTGGCTCATCGTCATGGGCACGGTGCCGGCCGCCCTCCTCGGCAAGCTGCTGGAGCACCGCATCGAGGCCCTGGGCAACTGGGTCATCGCCGGCTCGCTGGTCTTCCTGGGCCTGGTGCTGCTCCTGGCCGAGCGGCTGGCCCGCCACGAGCGGCCCATCGAGGCGGTGGGCCCGCGCGAGGCCGCCCTGATCGGCCTGGCCCAGGCCTGGGCGCTCATCCCCGGCTCGTCGCGCTCCGGCTGCACCCTCACCATGGGCATGCTGCTGGGCTTCACCCGCGAGGCGGCGGCCCGCTTCTCCTTCCTGCTCTCGGTCCCCATCATCCTGGCGGCCGGCGGCTACAAGCTCTGGAAGGTGCTGCCCACCCTGCGCGCCGCCCCCGACTGGCAGGCCGCCACCGCGCTGGCCACCCTGGTCTCGTTCGTGGCCGGCTACCTGGTCATCGGCTGGCTGCTGGGCTGGCTGCGCACCCGCTCCACCTACCTGTTCGTGGCCTGGCGCGTGGTGGCCGGCGTGGTGGTGGCCGCGCTCATCACCACGGGCGTGCTCCCCCCGTAGATGTCGCTCGAGGCGCTGGCCCGGGCGCTGGCCGCCCACGTCCCGGCGCCGGCGCCGCTCGAGCGCATCGCCCCCGAGCACCTGCCGGCCGGCGGGTTCGGCGAGGCGGCGGTGCTGGTGCCGCTGCACCCGGGGCCGGCCGGCCCGTGCGTGCTCCTGACGGTGCGGCGCGGCGACCTGAGGCGCCACGCCGGGCAGGTGAGCTTCCCGGGCGGCCGGGTGGACCCCGGCGAGGGCTCCCGGGCCGCGGCGCTGCGGGAGGCCCAGGAGGAGATCGGCCTCGACCCGGCCAGGGTGGAGGTGCTGGGCCGGCTCTCCGAGACGGTGGTGCTGCAGTCGGCCTTCCGCTTGACGCCATGGGTCGGGTCCGTGCCATACCCCTACCCGTACGCGGCGGCGCCGCGGGAGGTGGAGGCCATCTGGCACGTACCCCTCGCGGCCCTGCTGGCGCCGGGGGTCCACCGCACCGAGCGCCGCCTCTTCTACGGCATGGAAGTCGACGTCCACGCCTATGACGTCGAGGGCCGGACGATCTGGGGCGCCACCGCCCGGGTCCTCTCCGAGCTGCTCGGGATCTGGAGGCAGCTGTGAAGGTCTTCCCGGTGATCATGGCGGGTGGTTCGGGCACGCGGTTCTGGCCGCTGTCGCGGCGCAGCCGCCCCAAGCAGTTCCTGGCGCTGGCCGGCGACGAGCCGCTGCTGGCCGCCACGGTGCGGCGCCTGCCGCCCCTGGCCAGCGCCGCCGACACCTACGTGGTGTGCGGCCCGGCCCACGCCGCGGCGGCCCGCCGGCTGGTGAAGGAGCTGCCGGCCGCCAACTTCATCGTGGAGCCCTGCGCCCGCAACACCGCCCCCTGCGTCGGGCTGGCCGCGCTGCACGTGGCGGCCCGCGACCCGAAGGGCGTGGTGGTGATGCTGCCGGCCGACCACCACATCGGCAAGCCAGCGGCCTTCCGCGAGGCGCTGGCCGCGGCCGCCCGCCTGGCCGAGGCCGGCCACATCGCCACCATCGGCATCCGCCCGCACGCCCCCGAGACCGGCTACGGCTACCTGAAGGTGGGCGCCCGCCTGGCCGCGCGCGGCCTGGCCAGGGGCAAGGCGCCCGGGGCCAAGGGGAAGAAGGGCGCGCCGGGCGGCGCCCACCGCGTCGAGCGCTTCGTCGAGAAGCCGGACGTGGTCACCGCGGCCCGCTACCTGGCCGACGGCCACTACCTGTGGAACTCGGGCATCTTCGCCTTCCGCGCCGACGTCATCCTCGACGAGATCCGGCGCGCCATGCCGGTGCTGGGCGAGCAGCTGGGGGTCATCCAGGCCGCGCTGGGCACCCCCTCCTACAAGAAGGTCCTGGGGCGGGTCTTCCCCGACTGCCCCTCCATCTCCATCGACTACGGGGTCATGGAGAAGAGCCAGCGCATCGTGGTGGTGCCGGCCGACTTCGGCTGGAGCGACGTGGGCAGCTTCGCCGCGCTGCCCGAGGTGCGGGAGCGGGACCACCTCGGCAACGTGGCCGAGGGCGACGCCCTGGTCATCGACGGCCGCAACAACGTGGTGCTGGCCGGGGGCGGCCGCCCGGTGGCGGTCATCGGCCTGGACGACGTGGTGGTGGTGGACGCCGGCGACGCCATCCTGGTGTGCCGCAAGGACCGCTCGCAGGACGTGCGCAAGGCGGTCGACGAGCTGGCGCGGCGCGGCCGCGACGAGGTGCTCTAGCCATGGCGGCCGTCAACCCGGTGGTCTTCCGCGAGTACGACATCCGCGGCGTGGCGGGCACCGACCTCACCGAGGAGACGGTGGGGCTGGTGGCGCGGGCCCTGGGCACCCAGGTGCGGGCCGCCGGCGGCCGCCGGGTGGTGGTGGGGCGCGACGTGCGCCTCTCCGGCCCGGCCTTCCACCGGGCCGCGGTGGCGGGGCTGCTGGCCACCGGCTGCGACGTGGTGGACCTGGGCGTGGTGCCCACCCCGCTCACCTACTTCGCGGCGCAGACGCTCGACGTGCACGGGCTCTGCATGATCACCGGGTCGCACAACCCGCCCGAGTACAACGGGATGAAGATCGGGGTGGGCAAGACCACCCTCTACGGCGAGGCCATCCAGGAGATCCTGCGGCTGGTGCTGAAGGGCGAGTTCGCCAGCGGCGCCGGGACCTTGACCACCCACGACATCGTCACGCCCTACCAGGACTACGTGGCGGAGAACCTGCGGCTGGGGGCCCGCCGGCTCAAGGTGGTGGTGGACGCCGGCAACGGCACCGGCGGCGTGGCGGTGCCCATCTTCGAGCGGCTGGGCCTGGAGGTGGTGCCGCTGTTCCTGGAGCCGGACGGCCGCTTCCCCAACCACCACCCGGATCCCACGGTGGAGCAGAACCTGGCGCAGCTGAAGCAGAAGGTGCTGGAGACCCGGGCCGACCTGGGCATCGCCTACGACGGCGACTCGGACCGGGTGGGGGCGGTGGACGAGCGGGGGCAGGTGCTGTGGGGCGACCAGCTCATGATCCTCTTCTCCCGCGCCATCCTGAAGGAGCGCCCGGGGGCGGCCATCGTGGGCGAGGTGAAGTGCTCCTTCACGCTCTACGACGACATCCGGGCTCGCGGCGGCCGGCCCATCATGTGGAAGGCCGGCCACTCGCTCATCAAGGCCAAGATGAAGGAGGAGCACGCCGAGCTGGCCGGCGAGATGAGCGGCCACATCTTCTTCGGCCACCGCTGGCTGGGCTTCGACGACGGCATCTACGCCTCGGGGCGGCTGCTGGAGCTGCTCTCCCACACCGCGGCGCCCCTCTCGAGCCTGCTGGCCGACGTGCCGAAGACCTTCTCCACCCCGGAGCTGCGGGTGGACTGCCCGGAGGCGCTCAAGTTCGAGCTGGTGAAGCGGGCCCAGGCCTTCTTCTCGGCCCGCTACCAGGCCATCACGGTGGACGGGGTGCGGGTGGTCTTCCCCGACGGCTGGGGGCTGGTGCGCGCCTCCAACACGCAGCCCATCCTGGTGCTGCGCTTCGAGGCCACCACCCAGGCCCGCCTCGCCGAGATCCGGGCGCTGGTGGAGGCCGAGGTGACCCGCCTCCTGGCCGAGCTGGGCGCCTGATGGCGGCGCCTGGCGCGACCCTCGACCAGGGGACAGGGGCGGCGCCGTGACCGCCCGCCTCCGGCTGGGCGTGGACCTGGGCGGCACCAACGCCCGCGCCGCGCTGGTGGATCAGGCCACCGGCGAGGTGGTGGCCTCCCACAAGCTGCGGCACCAGGAGCGGGAGCCGGCGGCGGTGGCCCGCACCGTGGCGGCCGCCGTGGCGGAGGCGGCCCGGCAGGCCGGCGTGGCGGTGGCGGCGCTGGGCGGGGCCGGCGTGGGCGTGGCCGGGCAGTGCCTGGGCAGCACCGGCGTGGTCCTGAACGCGCCCAACCTCGGCTGGCGGGAGGTGGCCTTCGGCGCGCTCCTGGCCGCCGAGCTCCGGCTGCCGGTGCGCATCGCCAACGACCTCTCGGTGGCGGCCTGGGGTGAGCGGGCCTTCGGCGCGGCGCGCGGGGTGGACGACGCGGTGCTGGCCTTCGTCGGCTCCGGCGTGGGGGCCGGCCTCATCCTGGGCGGGCGGCTGCACGACGGCGCCAGCGGGGTGGCCGGCGAGCTGGGCCACATCAAGGTGGCGCCGCGCGGCGCCGCGCCGCGCCAGTGCGGCTGCGGCGAGTGGGGCTGCCTCGAGGCCTACGTCGGCGGCATGAACCTGGCCGCGCGCGTGCGGGAGGACCTGGCGGAGGGGAAGGGGGCGGCCGTGCTGGCCGCCGCCGGCGGTGATCCCTCCAAGGTGTCGGCCTCGGCGGTGGAGGCCGCCTACACCGGCGGCGACCCCTACGCGCGCGAGCTGTGGTCCGAGGCCGGCGAGCTGCTCGGCACCGCGCTCGCCAACCTGTGCACCCTGCTCAACCCGGCGCGCCTGGTGCTGGGCGGCGGGGTGCTGCTGGGCTGCCCCCACCTGCTGCGTATTTCGCACGCCCACCTGCACGATCGCACGCTGCGGGCGGCGCGCGGCGCCCTGGTGGTGGTGCCGGCCGGGCTGGGCGACGACGCCGGCGTGGTGGGCGCGGCGCTGCTCGGTCCCGGGGTCTGCTGACCCATACGAGCAGTGATCCGAACGGCGCGATCCGATCACCCATCGTGAAAATCCGGGTTCACGGGGAGCCATACCCGTTCGGATCGTGCGGCGGGGCAGGCGATCCACGCGATCACTTTTCTGTTGCGGTTCCTTGACGGGATCGATCCGGCATTGATAACGTGCGCGCACATTGTCCATTCCGAAGTCCTTACGAAGTGAATGGACGTTCCGAGGAGGGAACACATGGCTGCCAAGAAGACCGCGAAGAAGGTTGTGAAGAAGGCTGCGAAGAAGGCCGCGAAGAAGAAGTAGTTGGCCTTTGCAGCACGCTGTGCCGCGGCCGCCTTCGGGCGGCCGCAGCCTTTTGTGGGCCCGGATCTCGCTGGTGGCAGGGCCTCTCGAGGCGGTCGCACCCGCCGTGTCGGCCGACCAGCGCACCCCGAGGAGCCCCGTGTCCCTCTCCACCGACGAGCTCGACCTGCTGCTCTCCGAGCTCGCGCCGCTGTGCGGCGCCCGGGTGGACGCGGTGCGGTGCCACGCCGAGCGGGCCCTCACCCTCGAGCTGCACGGGCGCGGCCGCGAGGCGCTGCTGCTCCTCTCCGCCGAGGCCGACGCCACCCGCCTGCACGTGGCGACGGCCCGCCCGCCCCAGCCGGAGACCCCCTTCGGCTGGCAGGGGCTGCTGCGGCGCGAGCTGGAGGGCGCGCGGCTGGCCGGCCTGGCCCGCTGGCCGGGCGACCGGGTGGTGGCGCTCACCTTCGAGCGGGCGGCCGGCCCGGCGGTGCTGGTGGCCGAGCTGACCGGCCGCCACGGCAACCTCTTCCTGCTCGACGCCGAGGGGACCATCCGCGCCAGCGCCGGCCGGAACCTCTCCACGCGGCGCGAGCTCGTCCCGGGAAAGCGGTACGTGGCGCCCGAGCACCCCTCACCCCGGCCCTCTCCCCAGGGGGGAGAGGGAGGGGTGGCTTCGAGCCCTCGCCCTCAGCGGTTCGCCGACGAGCTCGCGGTCCCCTCACCCCGGCCCTCTCCCCGGGGGGGAGAGGGAGAAGGAGCCCCGTTCCCCTTGTCGGCGGCCGTCGAGCGCCACTACCTGGCGCAGGAGGAGGCCCGCGCCCTGGCCGAGGCGCGCAAGCGGCTGCGCGAGCCGGCCCGGGCGGCCCTGGCCCGCGGCCGCCGGGCCCTCGAGAAGCTGGCCGACGAGGCGGCGCGGGTGCCGGCGGCGGAGGGCGACCGGCGGCTGGGCGACCTCCTCAAGGCCCACCTGCACGCCGTCAAGCGGGGCCAGCACGAGGTGGAGGTCACCGAGTGGACCGAGGAGGGGCCGCGCCAGGTGGTGGTGCCCCTCGACCCGGCCCTGGGGCCAAAGGAGAACCTGGAGCGGCTCTACAGGCGCTTCCGGCGCATCACCGAGAGCGCCGCCCGGGTGCAGGCGCGCCTGGCCGAGGTGCAGGCCCGGGACGCCGCCCTGGTGGCGCTGCTGGCGGCCGTGGACGCGGCCAGCGTCGACGCCCTGCCGCGGCTGGAGCGCCAGGCCCGCGCCATGGGGGCCGGCCCGCGCCCGGCGCCCCGGCCGCGCCGGCGCGACGACCAGCCGGCGCCGCCCTACCGCGCCTTCCGGTCGGCGGCCGGCCTGCCCATCCTGGTGGGGCGCGGCGCCGCCGAGAACGACCAGCTGACCCGCCGGGTGGCGCGCGGCAACGACCTGTGGCTGCACGCCCGCGGCCTGGCCGGCGCCCACGTGGTGGTGCGGCTCGGCAAGGCGGCCCCCGACCAGGAGACCTTCCTGGACGCGGCCCACCTGGCGGTCCACTTCTCCGACGGCCGCGGCGAGCCGCAGGTGGAGGTGGCCGCCACCCGGGTGAAGCACGTCAAGAAGGCCAGGGGGGCGGCGCCCGGCGCGGTCACCTACAGCCAGGAGCGGGTGGTGCTGCTGCGCCTGGAGCCGGCGCGCCTGGCCCGGCTGCTGGCCGAGGAAGAGGCCAGCCAGGCTTGAACCGCGCCCCGGGGGGCCAATAGGATCGCCCCCACGTGCCGACCCGCCAGGCCAGCCGCCAGCTCGACCTCTTCGACGCCCGCCAGCTCGCCCGCGAGGCGCGGCTCCTGGTGGCGCGCCGGGTGGCCGACGAGATCGCCCTCCACCTGGGCGAGCGGGTGCGGCTCACGGTGCACGACAACCGCTCCACCATGGTCTCCTTCCGGCGGGCCGGCGGCGGGGTCCACTACCGGGTGCACCACATGTTCCTGGAGGCGCCGGCCGCGGTGGTCCAGGCCCTGGCCCACTTCGCCGGCCCGCCGGCCGTCGCCCCGGGCGCGCCGCCCGCCGCCGGGGCCGGGCGCCGCGGGGGGCGCGGCGCGGCGGCGCGGCGGCGCGAGGCCGGACGCCACATCGACGCCTTCGTGCGGGCCCGGCGCGACCGCATCGGCGCGCCGCGGGTGGGCCGGCTGCAGCCGCGCGGGCGGGCCCACGACCTGCAGGCCATCTTCGACCGGCTCAACGCCGCCGAGTTCGACGGCGCCATAGAGGCCCGCATCGGCTGGGGGGCGGTGCGGACCGGCCGGCGGCGCCGCACCGTCAAGACCGGCGTCTACCTGCACGACGCCCGCGTCATCCGCATCCACCCCACGCTGGACCGGCCGGAGGTGCCCGAGTTCTACGTGGCGGCGGTGGTCTTCCACGAGATGCTCCACCAGGCGGTGCCGGCGCGCGAGGTGGGCGGCCGGCGGGTGGTGCACGGCCGCGAGTTCAAGGCGCGCGAGCGCGCCTACGTCGATCACCAGCGGGCCCACGCCTGGGAGGTGCGCCACCTCGGGCTGCTCCTCTCCTCGCCCGACGCGTGAGCCGCCCGCTCCGGGCGCCTGGGGTGCGGCGCCCGCCCCGGCCCTGTGACATCATCCGGCCACATGCCCCGGCCCACCCCGCGCCACGCCTCCTCCCGGCCCGCCCCGGCCGGCCGCCTCGCGGCGCTGGCGCTGCTGCTCGGGCTGGCCGGGCCGGCCGCGGGCTGCCTGACGGCGCGCGGCACCCCCGACGAGCCGGTGGTGATCTCCTTCCACCTGGAGGGCGTCGAGGCGGTGGACGCGGGCCACCTGCGCAACCGGCTGGCCACCCAGCCCTCCGGCCGCTACCGCTGGAGCGACGCCTGGCGGCTCGACCCGGACGCCCTGGCCACCGACCGCAAGCGGGTGGAGGCCTACTACCGCGAGCGCGGCTACTACCAGGCCAAGGTGGAGAAGGTGGACGTGATGCCGGCCGGCGAGGGGCGCGTCCGCATCGGCATGCGCATCGTCGAGGGGCCGCCGGTCAAGGTGGTCCGGCTCACCGTCACCGGCCTCGACGAGGCGCCCGAGGCCAGGAAGAAGGCCGGCCGGCTGGCCCTGCGCGAGGGGCAGGTCTTCACCGAGGCGGCCTACGACGCGGCGCGCGCCGAGCTGGTGGGCGCGCTCTCGTCCACCGGCTACGCCGTCGCCACCGTGTCGCAGCAGGCGCGGGTGCTGCCGGAGGAGGGGACCGCCGAGGTCCGCTACGACGTCCTGCCGGGCCCGCGCTTCCGCTTCGGCCGCGTCTTCGTGGCCGGCACCGCGGCGGTGCCGCGCCACCGCATCGCCGACCAGGCCGGCATCGAGATCCGGCAGGGCGACTGGTACGACGAGGCCCGCCTGGCGCGCGTCCAGACCCGGGTCTTCGACCTGGGCGTCTTCGCCGGGGTGCGGGTGAGCCGCGGCACGCCCGACCCGGAGACGCGCACCGTGCCGGTGGTGGTGGCGGTGCGCGAGGCCCCCTTCCGGACCGTGCGCGTCGGGCCCGGCCTCGGGTTCCAGGTGACCCGCTGGGAGGCGCAGGGCCTGGCCTCCTGGACCGATCGCAACTACTTCGGCGAGCTGCGCCGGGTGCAGGTGGACCTTCGGGCCGGCTACGCCTGGATCCCCAGCCCGTTCCAGCGCAAGCGCGAGGGGGTGGTGGGGCTGCTCGGCCTGGAGTTCTCGCAGCCCGGCGCCCTGACCCGCCGGGTGGACGCCTCGGTGCGTGTGGAGCTGGAGAAGAGCCTGGAGGAGGCCTACGGCTTCTACTCGGAGCGGCTGCGGCTGAGCACGCCCATCCGGGTGGCACCGCGCTGGAGCTTCGTGCCGAGCTACAACCTCGAGGTCTACCAGCTGCAGGACCTGGTGCTCGACGCGGGGGCGCCGCCGGTGCAGTTCCGGAACTGCCCCGGCGACGTCTGCCTGCTCTCCTACCTGGAGCAGCGGCTCTCCTACGACCGGCGCGACGACCCCATCACGACCACCCGGGGCTTCTACGCCGCCATCTCGGTGCAGGAGGGGTTCCACCTGGCGGGCGCCGGCTACACCTACCTGCGGTTCCTGCCCGAGGTGCGCGGCTACCTGCCGCTGGGCCAGAGCACCGTGCTGGCGGCGCGGGTCCGGGTCGGCGCGCTCATCCCCCTCGGTGAGCCGGAGGCGGCGCCGGTGGTGGCGCTCTTCACCTCCGGCGGGCCGCTCAACATGCGCGGCTACGGCACCCAGCGGCTCTCGCCCATGACCTACCAGGACTCGCTGTGGGTCCCCACCGGGGGCAACGGCCTGCTCGACGGCTCGCTGGAGCTGCGCACCCCCATCTCGGGCAACCTGGGCGGCGCCCTCTTCGTCGACGCCGGCAACGTCTCAGGCGCCTCCGCGCTGCCCACCGAGTACCAGCGCGCCCTGGACGTCAGCCAGCTGCAGCTGGCGGGCGGCCTCGGCATCCGCTACGCCACGCCCTTCGGCCCGCTCCGGGTGGACGTGGCCATGCGGGTGCCCACCGACTGGAGCGCCGGCGTCCCGTTCGCCCACCGCTTCCCGACCGTGCCCGGCGGCTCCGGCCACCGCGAGCCCATCGCCGCCCTGCACCTCTCGCTCGGGGAGGCCTTCTAGCCATGGGGCTCGCCGTGGGCCGCCGCCTCTCCCGCCTCCTCGGCGCCCTGGGCTGGGCCCTGCTCGGCCTGGCCGCCCTGGTGGGGGTGGCGCTCTCGGCCGCCACCGCCTTCTCGGCCTCGGCCTTCGGCCGCCCGGTGGTGGCCCGGCTGCTGGTGCGGCAGCTCGACGCCGCCGTGGCCGGCCGGGTGGTGCTCACCGGGTTCGAGGTGCTGCCGCGCGGTGGGCTCGAGATCCACGGCCTGGAGGTGTACGACCCGGAGGGCCGCCTGGTGCTGCAGGTGGACCACGCCCGGCTCTTCCCGGACCTGACGCGCCTGCGCGCCCGGGAGATCGGGGTGGTGGTGGAGCTGGATCGGCCGGCGGTGCTGCTGGAGACCGACGCCGATGGGACGCTCTCGCTGGCCCGCGCCTTCGCCCCCACCAAGCCCGCGGCCGTGAAGCCCGACGAGCTTCCGGCGGCCCTGGTCCGCCCCACCTGGACGCTGCGGCTCACCCGGCTGACGGTGCGCGGCGCCGACGTCTGGTGGCAGGACGCGGCCGGGGCGACGGCGGCGGAGGCCTCCTCGCTCGACCTCGACGCGGCCGGGTCCTACGGGCCGGCTGGCGGCGCCCTCGACCTGAAGCTCCGCGGGGCCATGGCGGCGCCGCTGGAGGGGCCGGTGGCGCTCGACCTGGCGGCCAGCCGCGACGGCGACCGGTTGCTGCTGCCGCTGCTGCGCGCCTCCCTGGGCGACACCGCGGTCGAGGCGCTGGCCGAGGCGGACCTCTCCACCCTGGCCTTCCGCGCGGCGGTGACCCGGCTCGGCGTCTCGCGCGCCGAGGTGGCGCAGGTGGCGCCGCGGGCCGGGCTGGGCGGCGATCTCTCGGGCACGCTCTACGCCGAGTCGGACGGCGCGCTCCTCACGGCGGCGGCCGACGTGCGCCCGACCGCTCCCGCGGATGGGGCCGCCGCGCCGCCCCCCGGCGCGCCGGGCGTGGCCCCCACCGGCGTCGTCGTGGTCCCCGCCGCCGCTGTGGCCTCGGGCGGCTCGGCGCGCGCCGCGGTGGCGCTCCGGCTCCCCTTCAAGGCCGCCGCCCTGGGCTTCGACGCCGTGGCGGTGGCGCTCGACCCGCGCCGGCTGGTGGCGCAGGCGCCCGAGGGCCGGGTGGACCTCACGGCCCACGGCGCGGTCACCGGCCTGGGCGGCGAGGCGGGCCTGGCCGGCCTGCGCGGGCAGCTCGACCTCGCGGTGGCCCCCTCGCGGCTGGGGCAGGGCGAGCTCGGGCCCATCGAGGTGCGCGCCAGCGCCGACCGCGGCCACTACCAGGTGGCCCGCCTCGAGGCTCGGCTGCCCGGCTTCCGGCTGTCCGGGCAGGCCCGCTGGCAGGCCCCTGGCCCGGTGAGCGGCGCCGTCACGGTGGACGCCGACGACCTGGCGCGCATGGGCAGGAACCTCTCGGCGCTGGGGGTGCCCGGCGTGCCGGCCCTGGGCGGGCGGGCCCTCGCCGAGGTCACGCTCTCGGGGAGCGCCGCGGCCCCGGCGCTGCGCGGCTCGGTGAAGGCGCCGCTGGTGCAGGTGGCCGGGGCGACGCTCAGCGGCGTCGACCTGTCCGTGGAGGCGGCCGGGCCGCTCTCGCGGGCGCGCGGACGGATCGGCGGCCGCCTGGACCGGGCCACCTTCGGCCAGGCCGCGCTGGACCGGCTCGAGCTCGAGGCCGGGCTGGCCGGCGACGAGGCGGCCCTGTCGCTCACGGCCGGGCTCCCGGTGGCGGGCCGGAGCCCCGTGACCCTGAAGGCGGCCGCCCTCCTCGCCGCGGGCCGAGACGGCGCCCAGCTCACGGAGCTCTCCCTGGCCTGGCCCGGCGCCCGCTACGCCCTGCTCCGGCCGGCGCAGGTGACCTTCCAGCCGGCGGGCGTGGACCGGGCCGAGCTGGCCGACGGGCCACACCGGCTGGCGCTCTCGGGAGGCCTGGGGCCGAAGGGCTCCCTCGACGCGCGGCTGGAGGTGGTGCGGCTCGACCTGGCGCGGCTGCCGCGCGGGGTGCTGGCGCCCGGGCTGGGCGTCGCCGGCGAGGTCTCGCTCGATGCCCGCGCCACCGGCTCCACCGCGGCGCCGGTGGTGGTGGCCCAGCTGGCCTGGTCGGGCGGCGCGGCCCACGGCCTGGACGGCCTGGAGCTGCAGGGCGACCTGGGCTTCGACGGGGGGAGGCAGCGGGCCAGCGCCGACCTCTTCCTGGCGCGCAACTCGGGCGGGGAGCTGGCGCTCACCGCCGACCTGCCCGTCCCGTTCCTCCCGCCCGGCCGCACCCGGCGCGAGGAGCCGCTGGCGCTCACCCTCGTCGCCTCCGGCTGGCCGGTGGCCGACCTGGAGCGCGCGGCGGACTCGCCGGCGGGCGGCGCCCAGGGCGCGGCGGGGGGCGGCGCGCCGGGCTCGCCAGCCCCGGTGACGTGGGAGGGTGGCTCGGGCCCGGCGCTCAAGGGCACCGCCGGCGCCTCCCTGGCGCTGGCGGGCACGGTGGGCGCGCCCACCCTCACGGCCGGCCTGACGCTCGACGACGCCACGGTGGGCGACCTCGGGCCGTTCGGCCTCACCGCCGAGCTCGTCGACCCGGACGGCGACGCCCGCCTCACCGCCGACGCCACCCTGGAGCGCGCGCCGGTCCTCCGGCTCGAGGCCGGCCTGCCGCTCGACGTGGCGGCGCTCCTCGCCGAGCCCGCCGCCACCGGGCGCGGGCTCACCCGGGCCCCCATCGTCGCCACGCTCGGCGTGCTCGGGCTCGAGCTGGCCGCGGTGTCCGGGCGAGGCGGCCTGCCCGAGGGGCTGGCCGGGCTGGTGCGCGGCACGGCCGACCTGACCGGCACGCTCGAGGCGCCGCGCGGCCGGGTGGCCCTGGCGCTGGCCAGGGGCACCGCCGGTGGCCAGGACGACCTGGCCGGCGAGCTCACGCTGGAGCTCGGCGAGGACCGGACGGCCCTGGTGGTGGCGGCCTCGGTGGGCGGCGCGCCGGCGCTGACCCTGACGGCCTCGCTGGGCGCCGCGGCGGAGCGGCTGGCGGACGGGGCGGCGGCGCGCCGGGCCCCGCTGGCGCTCACCGCGACCATCCCCGACCTGCCGCTGTCGGCGCTGGACGGCCTCGAGAAGGCGCTGGGCGGCACGCTGGCGGGCCGGCTCAGCGTGCGCGGCACGCCCGCCGTGGCGGAGGGCGAGCTCGAGCTCTCGGCCAGCCAGGTGACGCTGGACGGCCGGTCGCTCGGGGAGCTCACGGTGGCGGCGCGCCACGCCGCCGGGCGCACCACCGCCGAGCTGGGCATCCGCCCCACCGCGGGCGGCTCGCTCTGGGCCGGCGGCACCCTGGAGGCGCCGCTCGGCCTGGACACGGACCGGGAGGACCTGCTGGCGGCGCCGGCCACCCTGAAGGTCACCAGCACCGAGCTCGACCTGGGGTTCCTGCCGGCCCTGGCGCAGGGTGTGGTGCGCCAGGCCAGCGGGCGGCTCACCCTGGAGGCCACCGCGGCCGGGCCGCTCGGCGCGCTGGTGCCGCGCGGCACCGTCAAGCTCACCGACGGGCGGCTGGCCATCTCCGAGTACGGCGACTGGTCCGGGCTGTACCTCGACGCCGCCCTGACCGACCGGGCGCTGGAGGTGCCCCGGCTGGAGGCGCGCCGCGGCGGCGGCCGGCTCACCGGCTCGCTCTCCATCCGCGAGCTGGGCAGCGGCCGCGCGCCGGTCAAGGCCCAGGTCACCTTCAAGGAGTTCGCCGTCTCCCGCGCCGGCATGGTCTTCGGCACGCTCGACTTCCCGCTGGAGCTGACCGGCACGCTCACGCCCGGGCTGCTCGACACCACCCTCACCACCACCGGCGGCACGCTGACGCTGCCCGCCAAGACGCCGCGCACGCTGCAGACGCTGGAGCGGCGCGAGGACATCGTGGTGGGCCGGCCCAAGGTGAAGGGGCGGACCGGCGCCGGCGGGCTGCTCGGGGCGGCCGGGAAGCCCTTCGAGGTGGTCTGCCACGTGCTGGTGCCGGGGCGGTTCTTCGTGAAGAGCGACAGCCCGAAGATGAACCTGGAGCTCAAGACCGACTCGACCTGGCGCTGGGTGGAAGGCGAGCTCCGGGCCGAGGGACCGGTCGAGGTGGTGCGCGGGGTGGTGGAGCCCATCTCCGGCCGGGTCTTCCACGTGGACCGCGGCAAGGTGACCTTCACCGGGGTGGGGCTGATGGCGGCGCAGGTGGACGCGGTGGCCCGCTACGACAACCCGCTGGCGGTGGTGACCGTCACGGTGGGCGGGCCGATCTCCAACCCGAACGTGCAGCTCACCTCGCGCCCTTCCATGGACGACGCCTCCATCGCCATGCTCATCGCCACCGGGCGGACCGAGCTCAAGGCCGGCACCAGCGAGATCGGGTCGCTCACCGGCGCCGAGGTGGGCATGGCCGCCGCCAACGCGGCGGTCAGCGTGGCTTTCAAGTCGCTGGTGCAGGACAAGCTGCCGCTCGACTCGGTGTCGGTGGACGCCTCCACCATCCGGGCCGGCAAGTACGTCACCGACAAGCTCTTCGTGGGCTACACCCGCCGCTTCGAGGCCAACCCGGAGAAGGGCGAGAACGTGGACGAGGTGCGGCTGGAGTACCAGGTCTCGCCGCGCTGGATGCTGGAGTCGCGCTACGGCAACGGCAACTCGGGCGGCGCCAGCCTGATGTGGTCGAAGGACTACTGAGGGGCGCCGCCGGCGGTGACCTGGCTGGCCAGCGCGGCGCCCGGCGGGCCGGGCCGGGACGCCTCGGCGAGGCGCCGCGCCACGAAGCCGGCCAGCACCAGCCAGAGCAGCGTGCGCGCCACCTCGCTGGGCTTCACCAGCGCCTCCAGGAACCAGGGGTCCCAGCGGCGCGCCCGGAGCTCGAACTCCAGGTGGAAGTCGGCGATGGAGGCGGCGCTGAGCAGGCCGAAGAGCCAGCCCGGCCCGGCCGCCAGCGCCCCGGCCAGGAAGCCGTAGAGGGCGTACTGCGGGCTCCAGACCTTGTTGCAGGCGATCCAGGTGACCAGCGTGAGCGCCGCCCCGAGCCGCGCCGCCCGCGCCCCGTCGCCGCCGGCGCGGGCGGCGCGGAAGGCCAGCCAGCCGGAGGCCAGCGCCGCCAGCGCCACCGGCCCGAGGGAGACCAGGTCGAGGAGCGGCCCCTTCGCCAGGCCGAGCGCGTGCCACAGCGAGTTCTCGGCGCCCCGTCCGGCGTTGAAGCGGAAGAACCAGGCCCAGCCCTCGAAGGCCAGCAGGGCCACCGGGAGGTTGAGGGCCACCAGGACCGCCGCGCCGGCGGCGGAGAAGCGCAGCAGGGGCCGGTGGTCGCGCGCCGGCGGCGGCGCCGAGGCCCGCCCCGCCAGCGCCCCGAGCGCCGCCGGCAGCAGCGCCACCGGGAAGAGCTTGGCCGCCGTCCCCAGCGCCGCCGCCGCCCCGGCCGAGGCGTGGTGACCCCGCTCCAGCGCCAGCAGCGCCAGCGCCGTGAGGGCGATGGGCAGGAGGTCCCAGTTGAGGAAGGCGTAGTAGGCCAGCGCCGGCGTGGCGGCCAGCCACCAGGGGCGCGCGCCGGGCAGCCGGTGGAGCGCCCAGGCCGCCGCCGCCAGGCAGGCCGCCAGGAGGAGCGCGGTGACCAGGAGGTGGCCGCGTGCGCCGCCCGGGGCGAAGGCCGGCAGCCACAGGGTGAGCCCCAGCAGCACCGGGTACTCCACCCGATCCTCCAGGTAGGGCACCGGGCGGCCGCCGCCCTCGTAGCGGTCGCCGTAGAGCGCCAGCACGTCGGAGTAGCAGTGGTGCTGGAAGGCCCAGAACTTGTAGCGGGCGCCGGGCTGGTCCACGCCGCGCCACACGTTGGCGAGGCCGAGCCCCAGCCAGAGGGCGGGGAGCGCGAGGGCGACGAGGAGGGCGCGGCGGTTCACGCGCGGCGGACGCTAGCACGCGACCGGCCGCGCCGAGCGCCGCCGCGCCCGGGCGGCCTGGCCCGCCCCACGGCGCCGCGAGCACCGCCCCGGTCCCTGCGCTACATTGCGCCCGATGCCCTCGCTCCTGGCGCTCACCGAGGCGCTCACGCAGGCCGCCGCCATCACCGGACCGTGGGCGCCCCTGATCCTGTTCGCCGCCACCTTCGTGGAGCACGTGGTGCCGCCCTTCCCCGGGGACCTGCTGGTGGTGCTGGGCGCCTGGTACGCGGTCAACGGCGAGCTCTCCTGGCCGCTCCTGCTGGTCTTCAGCACCGCCGGCGCGGTGGCCGGCGCCTGGGTGGACCACCGCATCGGCATGCTGATCGGCTCGCGGCTGGCGGAGCGGGCCATGCACTCGCGCCTCCTGCCGCCGAAGCGGCTGGCGGCCTTCGAGACCGCCTACCGCCGCTGGGGCGACTGGCTCCTGCTGGCCAACCGCTTCCTGCCGGGGCTGCGCGCCTTCCTCTTCCTGGCGGCCGGGGCGTCGGGCATCCCGGCCCGGCGGGTCATGCTGCTGGGCGGCCTCTCGGCGCTGGCCTGGAACGGGCTGCTCCTGGCGGCCGGCGGGCTGGTGGCCAAGAACCTCGAGGAGCTGGTGGGGCTGGTGGACCGCTACATGCGGGGGGTCGGCGTGGTGCTCGGGGCGGTCGCGCTGCTGCTGCTGGCCTGGGCGGCCTGGCGGCGGCTCCGCGCCAGGCCGGGCGTCCGGTGAGCGCCCTCCCGCTGCTGGCCCTGGCCGCCGCCGCCGCGGGGGCCCTGCCGCTCGGCACCGCCCGCTATGCCATGACCCTGGGTGGCGAGCCGGTGGGGCTCATCGAGCTCTCGCTGCGCTGCGACGGGCCGGCCTGCACGGCCGCCTGGGAGTCGCGCCAGCGGATGCCGGCGGAGGCCGGCGGGAAGGTGCTGGCGCGCAGGGTGGTGGTGCCCATCGACCGGCGCGGGCTGGCCCGCGGGCCGGCGCGGGTGAGCGAGGGCGGCCGGACCCATGATGTGCCGCTGCCGCACGGCCGGGTGCCGGCCATGCTGGTGGAGGTGGCGCTGGGGGACGCCGGGCTGGAGGCCGGCCAGGGCCCGGGCGCCACCCGCGCCGACGGCACGCCGGCCCAGGCCGGAGAGACCTGCCTGGAGGCGGTGGACGAGCTCACCGGCCAGACGCTGACGGCCTGCGCCCGCCGCGAGGGCGAGTGGCTGGTGATGCTGGCGGGCCGGCAGGCGGCGCGCGTCCGGGTGCGGCCCGGCCGGTTCCCCAGCGAGATCCTGGTGCCGGGGCAGGGGGTGCGCTTCCTGCTCGACGCCGCGGCTGGCCTGCCGGCGTCGGCGCCCCGCCTCTACGGCAGCGCCCTGCCGGGTCCGGCCGATCCGCGCGAGGCCCGGGCCTTCTGCGGGGTGGAGCGCGACGCCGAGGTGGCGGCCGACGCGGCGGACGGCCTGCCGGCGCCGGTGGGCGCGGGGCCCACCTGCCGAGAGCGGACCGCCGACTGGCTCACCCGGGTCCGGGCGGCCGGGCTGCTCGGCCGCACCGCGGTGGGAGCGGCCTGGGACGGCGGCGGGTTCGTCTGGCACGCCTGGGCGGAGGTGCTGGTGGGTGGCCGATGGGTGCCGGTCGATCCCTCCTTCCGCCAGGCCCCGGCGCGCGGCCCGCGCTTCACGCTGGCCACGTACGAGGACGACGACGACGGGGCGCGGCGCAACGCCGGGGTGCGCATCGTCTCCTGCTGGGGACGCGGGGCGGTGACGGGCGGGCGGTGAGGGGCGGGCTGGGCGCCTCGAACGATGGGCGCCCCTCGACTCCGGGCCTGCGGCGCTACGCTCGGGGCGAGCGGGGGAGGGAGCGCGGCCCCTCGACTCCGCGCCTGCGGCGCTAGGCCCGGGGCGAGCGGGGGAGAGGCCCTGGGTCCTGCGTCGCCAGCCAGCGCACGAACGCCTGCGCCTTGGGCACCAGCGACGAGAGGTCCACGGTCTCCTGGCGGGTGTGGTAGTCGCGGCCGCGCGGCCCCAGCCCGTCGATGGACGGGACGCCGAGGGCGCCGGTGGTGCAGGCGTCGGAGCCGCCGCCCGCCAGGTCGGCCTCGCCGCTCCCCAGGCCGCTCTCGCGCTGGCAGGCGCCGTAGGCGGCCGCCAGCGCCGCCGAGGCGGGGGTGCGCGCCAGCGGGTCGCGCCAGCCGGTGCGCGCCACCTCGAGGCTGGTGCCCTCCACCTCGCGCGCCGCCGCGCCGGCCGCGGCCAGCAGCGCCGCCTCCAGGGCGGCGCCGTCCGCCGCGGTGAGGAAGCGCAGGTCCACCTCGCACTCCGCCCGGTCCGGAACGGTGTTCTTGGTGGTGCCGCCGCGGAAGGTGCCGACGCTGACGGTGACGCCGCGGGGCCGGTCGGTGAGCCGCTGCGCCAGGTCCACGAAGCGGCTGAGCGCCCAGATGGCGTTCCGGCCCTGCTCGTGGGCGTTGCCGGCGTGGGCCGCCACCCCGTGGGCCGTCACCCGCACCGAGGCGGTGCCCTTGCGCCGGGTCACCACCAGGTCGCCGGCCCGGCCCGACTCGAAGCAGAGCGCGGCGCGGGCGCCGGTCGCCAGCCGGCGCAGGTGGGGCTGCGAGTCCGGCGACCCCACCTCCTCGTCGCTCACCAGCAGGCCCGCCAGCGGCACCCGGTCGAGCAGCCCGGCGCGCCGGGCCGCGGCCAGCCCGGCCACCAGCACCACCAGGCCACCCTTCATGTCGAAGGCGCCCGGGCCGCAGGCCTCGTCGCCCGCCACCTCGAACCCCTCGAAGGTGCCAGGCGGGAAGACGGTGTCGGTGTGGCCGATGAGGAAGATGGGCGCCGGGACGGCGGTCGCCGCCGGACCGCGGAAGGCCAGGTGCGGCCCGAACGGCCCGCCGTCGAGCCGCTCGGTGGCGAGGCCCGCCTCGGCCAGGGCCACCTCGAGGCGCGCCACCACCCGGGCCACGCCGGAGGGGTCGCGGGTGGAGGACCCGGTGAGCACCAGCTCGCGCAGCAGCGCCTCCATGGCCGGGCGCTGGCCCGAAAGCCAGCCGAGGGCCTCGCCGAGCCGGGCGGCGTCCGCGCCCTCCGGACCACCAGGACCGGCGCCGGATGCTCCGCCGACCGCTGCGCCGGTCCCACCGGTCCCGCCGGTCCTACCGGTCCCGCCGGTCCTACCGGTCCCGCCGGTCCTACCGGTCCCGCCGCCATCCGCCTCGTGCCCTGGAGCGCTCATGTGGTCACCACCCGCGCAGGTTACCCCGGCGCTGGCCGGCGCGCGGCCGGCTCGGTATATGGTCGCGCCATGGCCACGGGCAAGCGGTTCAAGGCCGCCGTCATCGGCGGCTCAGGCTACGGCGGCGCCGAGCTCATCCGGCGGCTGCTCATCCACCCAGACGTCGAGCTCACCCGCGTGGCGTCGGTGGACCTGGTGGGCGAGCCGCTCTCGGCGGCCGATCCGGCGCTGGAGCAGCGCACCGAGCTCACCTTCGAGGGGATCCCGCCGGCCGAGGCGGCGCGCGGGGTGGACGTGGTCCTGCTCGGCCTGCCACACGGCGTGGCGGCCCAGAAGGTGCCGGAGCTGGTGGCCATCCCGGGGCTCCGGGTGGTGGACATGAGCGGCGACTTCCGGCTGCAGGATGCCGCCGCCTACCGGGAGCACTACGGCAAGGTCCACCCCTGCCCGGAGCTGATGAAGGACTTCGTCTACGGCCTGCCGGAGCTGAACCGCGATCGCATCCGCGCGGCCCGCCTGGTGGCCTCGCCCGGCTGCTTCGCGACCACCATCGAGCTGGCGCTGCTGCCGCTGGCCCGGGCCGGCCTGCTCTCCGGCGTGCTGCACGTCCAGGGCATCACCGGCTCCTCCGGCTCGGGGGCGGCCGCGTCGGCCGGCACCCACCACCCGGTGCGGGCCGGCAACCTGAAGGCCTACAAGCCGCTCGTCCACCAGCACGTCCCGGAGGTGGAGGCGGCGCTCTGGCAGGCCGGCTCGCCGGAGGTGCGGCTTCGGTTCGTGCCGGTCTCGGCGCCGCTGGGGCGCGGCATCCTGGCCACGGCCTTCGTGGAGCTGCCGGAGGCCTGGGACCAGGCCCGGCTGGACGCCCTCTACCGCGAGGCCTACGCCGCAGAGCCCTTCGTGCGGGTGCCGCGGCGGCGCCTGCCCGAGGTGGCGGCGGTCTCCGGCTCCAACTTCGCCGAGGTGGGCGTGGTGGCCGGGCCGGTCGAGCGGGGCCTGCGGACGGTCACGATCCTCGGAGCGCTCGACAACCTGGTGAAGGGAGGCGCCGGCCAGGCCATCGAGAACATGAACCTCATGCTGGGGCTCGACGAGCAGGCGTCGCTCGCCGACCCGGGGCCGTGGCCGCCATGAAGAACGTCGTCGTCAAGCTGGGCGGGGAGATCGTGCAGTCGCCGGAGCTGGACCTGGTGGCCGAGGACATCCGGGTGCTGGTGGACGCCTGGAGCCGCGTCACCATCGTGCACGGCGGCGGCCCCCAGGCCACCGCGCTGCAGCGGCGGCTGGGCCTCGAGCCCAGGATGATCGCCGGCCGGCGCTTCACCGACCCGGCCACGCTCGACGTCATGAAGTACGTGCTGGCCGGCCAGCTCAACGTGGACCTGTGCGCCCGGCTGCTGGCCCGCGGGGTCATGCCGGTGGGGCTGCACGGCGCCTCCGGCCACATGGTGCAGGCGGCGCGCCGCCCGCCCAAGGTGATGCAGGGGGCCGGCGACGAGCCGGTGGACCTCGGCCTGGTGGGCGACGTGACCGGCTTCAACCTGCCGCTGCTCGGCGACCTGCACGAGCGGCGCTACGTGCCGGTCATCGCCTGCCTGGGCTGCGACCGGAAGGGCCAGGTGCTCAACATCAACGGCGACACCGTGGCCAGCCAGCTGGCCGGCGCCATGAGGGCCGACGCCCTGGTGCTGGTCACCTCCACGCCCGGCGTCCTGCGCGACGTGAAGGACCCGCAGAGCCGCATCCCGCGCATCACCCGCGGTGAGTTCGAGCGGCTGGTGAAGGACGGCACCATCTCGGGCGGGATGATCCCGAAGCTGGAGGAGTCCTTCGAGATCCTCCGGGGAGGGGCCAGGTCGGTGGTGATCATCGGCGCGCTCGCGCCGGGGGACCTGCTGCGGGCCGTGGCCGAGCCGGGGAGCGCCGGGACCGTCCTGGTGGACTGAGATCTCACCTGGGCGGTGGGGCGAGGCCGCCGTCACCGGAACATGGGCCGAACTCGACGGAATGCCGCAGCTCGCGCGTCGCCCTGGCGGGCCCGGGTGATCGGCTGGCGCAGGCTCGCAGCCGGCCCGGCGCCCCTCCCGCCCCGGCCCCGGCCCGCACCCGTGGTCCGTTTGTGGTCCAATATACAGACTGAAAGTATGTGCCGTTCCAGCAACTTGTCCTGGAGACTCCCCCGACGGGGCTTGCTGCATCACACAAAAGGCGACATCCTGTCTGTAGGGACATGTCAGCCAAGCGCTCCACTGTGCGACACCGCCGCCGCCTCCGCCTCATGGTGGGGACCACCCCCGTCTTCACCTCGGACATCGGCCCGGGTGGGTTCTCGGCCGAGCTGATGCGCGTGCAGCCGCCGGGCACCTCGGTGAAGGGGTCGATCCGGCTCAACGGCAGCGAGGTCGGCTTCACCGGCGAGATCGCCTGGGCCAAGGCCGGCGCGCCGCACATGTCCTTGCGCGGCCGCATCGGGGTCCGCTTCATCAGCCTGCCCGCCGACATCCGGCTGCTGCTCAACGCGCCGGCGCTCACCGGCCTGAGCTGAAGGCCGCGGGCCGGGCGTCGCCGCCTCCGTGGATCGCCGTGAGGGGCGGCCTCACCCGCCCGATTCCGCGATCCACCTCACCGGCCCGATCCCCACCCACCTCGACTGCCAGCGGGCTCGCGTGCCGCCGCTGCGGCCCCAGGTGCTGCGGCGCCCGGCGCCCGCCTCACCCGCGGCGCGGCGGATCCAGCCTGAGCTGCAGCATCGTGCGGGCGCACACCGGACACTCCAGGCCGCCCTCGTCGTCGCTCCAGAGCTCGCAGGCCGGGCACTGCACCCGCACCTTCACGCCCGGCGCGCCGGGCGCCTCGGCGGGCGGGAAGAGCGCCGAGAACCCGGCCTGCAGCGCCGCGAAGTACTCGTAGCGCGCCTCGGGGGTGAGGTCGTCCGGCAGCGGGGCGCGGCGGAAGGTGCGCCCGCCGGCCTCCACCAGCTCACCTGGCCCGAGGGACTGCACCACCTCCGGCGCGCGGTGCGGCCAGGGCTGGTCGGCGAACCAGTGGCGCTTGAAGGCCATCCACTGGTCGGTGGTCCGGACCTCCGCGAGGGCGGCCTTGAACTCCGGCAGGCTGCGCATGAAGGCGGGCTCGAAGGGCATGGCCCAGGATTGTGCGCGGGCCGGCGCCGGCCGGCAAGGCGCAACCCGGCGCCAGCGCCAGCGCCAGAGCCACCGCCACCGCTACCGCCACCGCCACCGCCACCGCCACCGCTACCGCCACCGCTACCGCCACCGTCACCGCCACCGCCACCGCTACCGCCACCGTCACCGTCACCGCCACCGCCACCGCCACCGCCACCGTCACCGCCACCGCCACCGTCACCGCTACCGCCACCGCCACCGCCACCGCCACCGCCGCCTGGCGCTGGCACCTCGGGCCGCCCCGCGCTAAGAGCGCCGCATGACCGACGGACCGCCGCGCGACTTCGAGGCCGCCTACCAGGGCGGCGCCACCCCGTGGGAGATCGAGCGCCCCCAGGGCGAGGTGGTCAGGCTGGCCGAGCAGGGGCTGGTGGTCGGCACCGTGCTCGACGTGGGCTGCGGCACCGGCGAGAACGCCCTGTACCTGGCCGCCCGCGGCCACGCCGTCTTCGGGCTGGACGGCTCGGAGACCGCCATCACCCGGGCCCGCCAGAAGGCGGCCGAGCGCGGCGTGTCGGGCGTGCAGTTCCACGTGTGGGACGCGCTGCAGCTGAACCGGCTCCGCAAGTCGTTCGACACCGTCATCGACAGCGGGCTGTTCCACGTCTTCGCCGACGACCAGCGGCGCGCCTACGCCCATTCGCTCGCCGAGGTGACCGCCTCGGGCTCGGATCTCTTCATCCTGTGCTGGTCGGACCAGGAGCCCCCCGGCCCCGGGCCGCGCCGCGTCCAGGAGCACGAGATCCGCGACGCCTTCCGGTCGATCTTCGCGGTGATGGACGTGGTGCCGGCGAGCTTCGAGAAGCAGGGCCCGCCGGCCCAGGCCTGGCTGGCCCGGCTCACCAAGATCTGAGCCCGGTGGGCGCCCGGACCTCGCCCGGCTGGCGCGTCAGCGCGGCGGGCGCCAGGCCCCGGTCTCGGAGAGGGTGACGAAGCCGGGCCCCTCGCGCTGGCTCAGGCGCAGGGAGTGCCCCGCCTCGCGGGTGCCATCCACCACCAGGCCGGCCTCGGCCAGCAGCGCGCCGTCGGCCGAGAAGATGGTGCGGAGCGGGTGGTGCGTCACGCCGGGCGGCAGCTCGGGCAGGGGCTCGTCGCTGCCGTCGAGGGCCACCCGCAGGAGCCCGTCGGCGTCGCGCCGCCAGGCCGTGAGGTAGCGGCCGGCCGAGGGCGGGCCGCCGCCGGGCGGGGTGAAGCTCGACGATCCCCAGGTGAAGACCAGGTCGCCGCTGGCGGACGCCAGCGCCCGGTCCGGTTTCCAGGCGAGGCGGGGGCCCCCGGGGGCGAAGAACCGGGCCCAGGAGGAGGCCACCGCGGCGCGGCCGGCGGCGGCGCCGCCCGCGCCGAAGAAGATGCCGTCCGCCGCCACGTGGGCCACGAAGGCCTCCAGGTCGCCCGCCGCCACGGCCGCGGCCATGGCGCGGTCGGCGTCGCTGGCCTCCAGCGCCGCGGAGGCGGAGCGATCGTCGCCGCTGGTGCCGCCGCTCGGCGCCCCGCCCAGGCTCGGGCTCGCGCCACCGCCGGGCGAGCCCGGGGAGCTCGGCGGGCCCGCCGCGCACCCCGCGGCGACGAGGAGGAGCGCCAGCGCCGACGCCCACCTCCAGGGGCGAGGCCGCGAGGAGGGAGCCGGGGCGGTGGGATGGGGCACGGTGCCTCCTTCAGCTGCGGGTGGTGCGACGCGGCCTGGCGGCGGCCGCCTCCAGCGAGTCCCTGGTGACGTAGGCCGTGCCGTGGAAGAGCGCCACCCTGGCGCCCTGGTCGTCGCGCACCTCCACCTCGACGCGGCTCAGGCGCGAGGACCGCGACACCTCGCGGGCCTCGGCCGTCAGGGTGCCGCCGGTGGTGGCCGCCAGGAAGGAGATGGAGACGTCGATGGCCAGCGCCACCGGGCCCAGGGTGTTGCAGGCCACCGCGAAGGTGAGGTCCGCCAGGGTGAAGACCGCGCCGCCCTGCACGACGTCCACGCCGTTCAGGTGGTGGGGCCGGATGGGCATGGTGGCCAGCGCGTAGCCCGGGCGCACCTCCCGGAGCCGGATGCCGGCCCGGGCCGCGAAGCGGTCCCGCTTGAAGAAGCGGCGCAGGAAGGCTGGGGAGGGTGGGGGCGGCGGGGCGGGGCGCGCCCCCGGCGCGGCGGGACGGGCCGGGCGAGCGCTGGCCCCCGCGGCGGCGGCGGTGGCCCTGGGAGCGCTGCCGGAGGAGGAGGTCCGGCGAGGGGGCGCGGCCGAGGGAGACCGACCAGTGCGGCGCGGGGCGGCAGGTTTCGCGGAGGCCATGGACCGAATGAGGCCACGGATGGGCGTCGCGGTCGAGCGCGGGATCGCGCGGGGGCTTCCCCCGGCCCCCCGCGAGCCCTGCTCAGCCGAACCCCGCCTGGCCTACCGCCCACCGCTCGCTCCACACCGTCGCCCGGCACCACTGCCCAGCATCACTGCCCGCCCCAGCCCCCTGGCCGGCTCAACTCAGGGTCGTGAGTCCACCGGCAGGAGCTGAGCTTCCTGGCCCTGCGGCAGATGCTCGCCTATGTCCCGTCCCGTCGGCGCCCGGTGCCCGAGGTCCGGCCCCGGCGGGCAGCGCTCGCCGAGCTCCCAGGAGAGGTGGTGAGGAGCGGAGCCGTGGACCCTGAGCCAGCCGGCGTGGACGCCGTGGAGGTGGTGGGCGGCGCAGAGGGCGACCAGGTTGTCTGGGAGGTCGGAGCCGCCGCGGGAGCGGAAGGTGAGGTGGTGGGCGTGTGCGGCGGCGCGGCTGCAGCCTGGGACCTGGCAGAGGCCGTGGTCGCGGTGGAGGACCCTGCGCTGGACGGAGCGGCGAGGTGGAGGGAGGCCGGCCCAGGTGAGGAGGAAGTGGTCGCAGAGGGCAGAGAGGCAGGCGGGCTGGGAGAGCCAGCGGCCGGAGGCGCGCTCGGCGGCGCGGAAGGCGGCGGCGAGGAGGACGCCGACGGTTCTGGGGACGCGGAGGTCGAGGTGGCCGCGCGCCCGCACCTGCGCGGAGGAGGAGGTGTCGAGGAGGCGCTGGAGGGCGAGGCAGGAGAGCCCCTCGGCGCGGGCCACCCAGGCCTCGGTGGAGAGGTCGTCTGTGGCGACGCGGGCGACCAGGCGGGCCTGCTCGTAGGAGAGGCGGCCGGCGCGGAGGGCGGCACGGAGGGGAGGGAGCTCGTGGAGGCGGCGCTCGAGGGCGATGCGCTGCTCGACGGCGCGGGTGCCGAGGCCGAGGCGCTCCTTGAGGTAGTGGGGGAAGGAGAGGAAGCCCATGTCGCGCCAGAGGCCGAGGGAGCGGAGGAGGAGGGCGAGGTGGCCGAGGAGCTCGTCCCAGCGGGCGCGCAGGGAGGAGAGGTGTCGGAGCTCGAGGTCGAGGTCCTGGGGAGACAGGCCGAGGGAGCGCAGGGGAGGGGAGCCGACCGGCTCGACGGTGGCGAGGAAGTCCCAGCGGTGGAACTCCTGCTCGAGGACGGCCTCGAGGTCGGCGCTCCAAGCGGGGATGGGCTCGGAGAGGGAGGGAGGGCGGCCAGGCCGGGTGCCGTTGGCCCAGGGCGACAGGTCTCCGGGGCAGGACCCTTCGGGATCGGTCCCGTCGGGCGGCGGGTCCCAGGCCTCGATGCCGCAGGCCGCCACCTCGTGGTCGGCGTCGTCGGGCGGGTGCTCGCCGAGGTACTCCTGGGCGATGGCCTCGAGCCGCTGCCAGGTGGGGGAGGCGGCGCCGAGCAGGCGGCCGGCCAGGGCGCAGGCCCGGTCGAGCGTGTCGGCCGTCTCGGGAGGGAGCGGGAGGACCAGCCGCTCCCAGGGCTCGTCGTCGTCGAACCCGGGTGAAGCCGGTGGCGCCCGCACCTGCGCACCCTGGCCTCCTGCTGCTGCCCCGTCCGCAGTTGCGGCCTCGTCCTCCTCCGCAGCCTCCCGTTCCCCCCGCGCCCAGGCCGCCACGGCCGCCTCGAGGGCCCGCGTGGTCTCACCCCGGGCCCGCTCCACCCAGGCGGCCTCGGCCTCGCCGCGCGCCGCCGGCAGGACCACCTGGGACCGGCGCAGGGTCACCTCGCCGCGGCGGACCGCAGCCCGGAGCAGCGGCCGCTCGGCCAGCCCCGCGCCGAGCCGCACCAGGGCCTGCGCGGTCCGGCCGGCCAGGCCGAGCCGCTCGCGGGCGTAGTCGCCCACGCAGGAGTAGCCGAGCCGGAGCAGCCGGTCGCCGGCGGAGAGGGCCGCCAGCCCCTCGGCCAGGGAGACCTCGAGCGCGCCCTGGCCGCGGGCCACGCGGGTGAGCAGGCCGTCGATCAGCAGGCCGGCCTCGCCGCGCAGCACGTGGCGCCGCTCGTCGAAGGGGACCTGCTCGAGCTGCCAGGCGGCCTCGGCCAGCGCGGCCGAGGGAGACAGGGCCTCCGCGCCGGGGGGCGGAAGGAGGAGACCCGGACCTGGAGCGCGGCTGCTCATGCGTACAGTATGCGCCGCGGGTCTGACAGCCGGGGCGCCGGGGGGCGTGGTGAGGGCGGTGGTCACCGAGGGTGAATGGAGGCGGGGCTCGCGGGCACTGCTCAGGCGGCCCCCTCCCTCGTGCTGCCCCCTCACCCCGGCCCTCTCCCCCAGCTTGCTGGGGGAGAGGGAGGGCGGTGGACCTCGACCTCGACCCCGACCTCGACCCCGACCTCGACCTCGACCCCGACCTCGACCCCGACCTCGACCGCCGCGGCCCCCTCACCCCGGCCCTCTCCCCCAGCGGGCTGAGGGAGAGCGGTGGACCGCGACCTCGATCGCCCCCCTACCTCAACCCGTGCCCCGTCGTCGCCGGCACGACCTTCCCGTACTTCACGCCCTTGGTGGAGACCAGCCCCTCGCCCATGCGCACCACCTCCCTGGCGCGGCCGCGCAGCACCAGCACCTCCAGGCAGTTGTGCTCGTCCATGTGGACGTGCAGCGCCGAGACCACCGCCTTGTGGTTCTCGTGCTGGATGTGGGCCAGCTTCTGCGCCAGGCTCGACGAGTCGTGGTCGTAGACCAGCGTGACCACCGCCACCCGCTCCTCGGCGCCGCTCGACTCCGACCACTCGCGCTGCACCAGCGTGTCGCGGATGAGGTCCCGGATGGCCTCGGAGCGGTTGACGTAGCCCTTCTGCTCGATGAGCCGGTCGAACCTGGCCAGCAGGTCGTCTTCCAGCGAGATCCCGATGCGCTCGATCATGCTGCCTCCGAGGCGCAGGACCCTACCCGCGGCGCAGGTCCCAGGCAATCGCGAGGCGCGCCCGCGTCCGCGCCCTCACCGCTCCAGGCCCTGCAGCCTGGCCCGGCGCAGCAGGGAGAGGGCGAACACCGTGTAGAGCCCCTCCACCACCCCGGCCACGGTGAGGCTCGGCACCAGCATGGCGGTGAGGGAGACCTCCAGCGGCACCGGCAGGTAGCCCGGGTCGAGCCAGTGCTGCAGCGCCAGCGCCCCCACCACCGCCAGCGTCGAGACCTGCATGGCCACCCAGCCGGCCAGGAAGAGCGCCGCCCGCTCCGAGAGCCGGCGCAGCGCCCGCCAGGCCAGCCAGCCCGCCAGCGGGCCCAGGAGCCCCATGGCCAGGGCGTTCACGCCGAGCACCGTGACGCCTCCGGCGCCGAAGAAGAGCGCCTGCACCAGCAGCACCAGCGCCTCGCACAGGAAGGCCACCAGCGGGTGGTGGAGCACCGCCAGCAGCAGGACCCCCACCAGGTGGGTCGAGGTGCCGCCGGGCACGGGGATCATGATGGTCTGCACCACGAAGGCCAGCGCCGTGAGCGAGCCGATGACCGGCAGCGCCTCGGTGGCCTCCCGGCCGAAGTGGCGGCGCGCCGCCCAGACGGCCAGCGGCGCGGCCACCAGCAGGGCGGGCAGCGTGATCTGCGGCGAGAGGAAGCCGTCCGGGACGTGCATGGTCAGAGCCGGGTGGCGTAGCCGACCACCAGCGCCGCCCGGTAGGCCTCCAGCCCCTCCGACCCCTGCTGGTCGGCGGCCTCGTTGAGGCTGGTGGCCAGGGCCCGCTTGACGCCCAGGCCCACCGAGAGCGCGCCGAAGGTGGCCCGCGCGCCGAGCTGGCCGTAGAGGATGGTGCCGCCGGAGGCCCGCAGGGCCACGCCGTCCTCCCGATCGCGCTGCAGGTCGAGCACCGAGAGCTCGGGCACCAGGTCGAGGCGGCTCCGCCCGGAGGCCCAGGCCCGCCAGGCCAGCGCCGCGTTGACCCGCGTCTCGGCGCCGAACCGGTAGGAGAGTCCGGCGCTCCCGTAGCGCTGGTCGAAGAAGCCCTGGAGGTTGGCCTCGACGAGCAGCGTGAGATCGGGGGCCAGCTGCTTCAAGGCCGTGAGGCCGAGGGCCGGGCTGGGGCCGTTGAACCCGGTCTGCATGTCCGGGGCGTAGAGCTCGCCCGCGTCGTCGCGGTGGGTGGTCGGCCCGAGGGGCAGGGAGACCGAGGCCCAGACGCCGAAGTGCCAGTCCTCCAGCTCGTCCAGGCTCTCCTTCTCGGGGGTCAGCCTGAGCCCCTCGTCCCACTTCACGCTGCCGCTGAGCATCAGGTTGGTGTCGCCGGGCCCGGAGTTGGTGCCGACCCCGTCCTGCGCCTTCCAGTTGTAGGGCTGGAAGACGAAGGCCGAGAGCCACGGACGCAGGCCGTAGCCCGCGGCCAGGGTGTTGAAGGAGGCGTACCGCTTCTGGTCGGTGAAGCCGGACCGCTGGCGGAACGAGGCGTACTCGCTCTTGGCCAGGGCGAAGACCGTGCCCTGGCCGAGCGGCAGCGGCGAGGTGGTGTCGAGGGCCGCGCCGGGCCCCTCGGCGCCGATGGCGCTGACCGCGGCGGTGCCGTGGTGCGCCAGGGCGGGCGCCGCGGCGAGCGCTGCGAGCAGCAGGGCGGTGAGGTGGCGCAGGCGGGCGGGGAGGGTCTTCACGGGGTCCGGTCCTTGCGGCGGCGGGAGAGGTAGAGCGCGGCGAAGACCGCACCGATGACGGCCAGCCCGATGAGCGGGCGCAGCACGAAGGCGGCGGTCGGCAGCCCGCCGGCGGTGGCGACCTGGCCGGCCTGCTCGCCCGGCGCCCCGGCGTCCACCAGGACGTCCAGCCCGTGGCCGGTGTCGTCGAGGACCCTGACCCGCCAGCTCCCGGGCGCGTCGGGCACGAAGGCCACCCAGCCGCCGCGGTCGGTGCGCCCCTTCTGATGGGGGATCTTCGGGTCGGCCGGGGAGTAGACCTCGTAGGCCGTGTAGGCCAGCACCTCGCCGTCCACGTGGAAGGCCTTCACGGCGATGGCCGCGCCGCGCCGCACCTCGTGCAGCGTCTCGTGGGCCAGGGCGGGCGCGGCGGCCAGGGCCACCAGCGCGGCCAGCAGCGGGCCCACCGGCAGGGCTGGCGTCAGGGTGAAGGAGCCGCGGGCGCTCACCGCGCCACCTCGAAGCTGAGCGACGCCTCCAGCACCACCGCGTCGGCCTCCGGCGTGGCCACCTGCTGGCGCAGCGTGGCGCTGATGGTCTCGACGCCGGCGCTGCGCACCCTGACGCGCGCCTCGCCGGCGCTGTCGGTCTCGGCGAGCGGCTTGTGGTCGATGGCCACGGTGGCGTTGGCCGCGGGCCTGCCAGCCAGGAGGAGGCGGACGGTGACCTTGTCGCCGAGGTGGGCCTTCGAGAGGTCGCTCACGGCCACCAGCTCGAGCTCGTCCCCGAGGGCGGCGCCGGCGCTCGGCGAGGCCGGGTCGACCCACTTGGCGTACTGGCGGGAGGCCCAGGCCTTGACGGCGTCGGCCACCTGGTTCCTCGGCCGGTTCACCTCGCCGTCGGGCGTGAGCGAGTAGAAGCCGCCGTCGACGGAGGCCGAGGCGGCGCCGCAGCGGGCCAGCAGCGTGACCTCCTTCGGGGCGAAGACGGCCGCCGACAGCAGGTCGCGCTGGCCCCGCTGGTCGAGGCAGCGGACCGCCTTCACCTTGGCCCGGTCGATGGCCTGCAGCTCGCCGCCGCGGTGGCCGGAGCGCAGGACCAGCGCCTCGCCGGCGCGCTCCAGCCAGAGGTCGTGGGCCGCGGCCGGCGCTGGGGCCGCGGCGGCCGCGACGACGAGGCAGAGCAGGGTGGACCGCATGGACGCTCCCGGGAGGACCGCCGTGGTAGCACGACGAGGCAGTCCGTGTTACCGGAGCGGCGGGCGGAGTTCAAGCGGGAATGTGACGACCGGGTGCGTCGTGCTACCAGGGCCGGCGCCGGCCGCGGCCGACGCGGCCCCCTCACCCCGGCCCTCTCCCCCAGCAGGCTGGGGGAGAGGGAGAACAGTTGACCCCGACCCCGACCCCGACCGCTCACCCCGAGCGTAGGGCCGCAGGCCCGAAGTCGAGGGAGACCTCGACCTCCACCCGGCTCCGTCCCATGATGCCCGCCATGCCAGCCACCGGCGCGCCCCCCGACCGCGAGATCACCCGCGCCAGCTTCGTGGTCCACTCCTTCGACGCCGACGCCTTCGGCCTCCTCACCCCGGCCGCGCTGGCCGGCTACCTGCAGGAGGCGGCCGGCCGCTCGGCCGACGCGCTCGGCTTCGGCCTGGCCGACCTGAACCGGCGCGGCCTCACCTGGGTGCTGGGGCGCCAGCGGCTGGAGCTCGACCAGCCGCTGCGCTGGGGCGAGACGCTGGAGATCGAGACCTGGCCCTCCGGCGTCGACCGGCTGGCGGCGCTGCGCAACTACCTCCTGCGCCGCGACGGGGTGGAGGTGGGCCGCTCGCTCACCACCTGGTTCGCCCTCGACCTGCAGAGCCGGCGCCCGGTCCGCCCGGACCAGCTCCTGCCGGAGCGGTACCAGGCGCAGACCGGGCACGTGCTGCCGCTGGCCGCCCCGCCGCTGCCGGAGCTCGGCTCGCCGGAGCTGGAGCGCCGCTTCCAGGTCCGCTTCTCCGACATCGACGCCAACCTGCACGTCACCAACGCCAGCTACGTGGCCTGGGCGCTGGAGGCGGTGGACGAGGCCTGCTGGCGCGGGCAGCGGCTCAGGGCGCTCGACCTGCAGTTCCTGGCCGAGTGCCACCACGGCGCCTACGTCCGCTCGCGCTCGGCCCCCTTCGGCGAGGAGACCCGGCTGCACGCCATCGTGCGCGAGGCCGACGGCAAGGAGCTGGCGCGGGTGCGGACCACCTGGACGCCGCGCTGAGGGCCGGCCCGCCGGGCCCGAGACGACCGGGCAGGACCCGGGAGCGCCCCGTTCGCCCCGCCCGCTGCCTTCCCGCCCTCCGCCTCCCCGCCTACCCCGGCGGCCAGCCCAGCTTGCGCCCGCCCAGCACGTGCAGGTGCAGGTGGAAGACCGTCTGGCCGGCGTCGGCGTTGGCGTTCAGGACGGCGCGCCAGCCGGACGCGGCGAACCCCCGCTCCCTGGCCACGGCGCCGGCCACGCGGAGCAGCTTGCCCATGAGGGCGTCGTGCTCCGGGCCCAGGTCGTTCATGGTGGGCACGTGGGCGCGCGGGATGACCAGCACGTGCATGGGGGCCTGCGGGTTCAGGTCCTGGAAGGCCACCACCTCGTCGTCCTGGTGGACCAGCGTGGCCGGGATCTTCCCGGAGGCGATCTTGCAGAAGAGGCAGTCGGACATGGTCCGGCAGTCTATCCACAGGACCGCGCCGGGTGCAGCACCGACCACCGCCCCCGGCCTCACCACGCGGGGGGCCCGCCTCCGCGCGGGGCGTCCGGGGCGCGGGGCCCGCGGCCTACCGCGCCGTGTCGAGCAGGATGGTCACCGGCCCGTCGTTGACCAGCTCCACCTGCATGGTGGCGCGGAACACCCCGGTGGCCACCGGCAGCCCCTTGGCCGCCAGGGCGTCGCAGAACCGCTGGTAGAGCGCGTTCCCCTGCTCGGGCGGGGCGGCCTCCAGGAAGCTCGGCCGGTTGCCCTTGCGGGCGTCACCCAGCAGGGTGAACTGCGAGACCACCAGCACCCCGCCGCCCACCTCCGCCAGCGCCAGGTTCAGCTTGCCCTCGGCGTCCTCGAAGATGCGCAGGGCCGCCACCTTGTCGGCCAGCGCCGCCGCCTCGGCCTCGCCGTCGCCGCGGGCCACCCCCAGCAGCACCAGGAAGCCCCGCTCCACCGCGCCGACGACCACCCCGTCGACGCGCACCTCGGCTCGGCTGACCCGCTGGACCACGGCGCGCATGCGGGCGGCATGATACTCCTTCGGCCCATGCTGCTCCTCAGGGACGCGCAGCCCTCCGACCTGCCCTCCCTGCGCCGGCTGGCCCGGGTGCTCGACACGGTGAACCTGCCGGACGACCCCCGGGCGCTGGGGCAGATCCTGGCCCGCTCGCGCCAGAGCTTCGCGGGGCGGCTCCCGGCGCTGTCGCGCCAGTACCTCTTCGTGGCCGAGGACCCGCGCCGCCGCGCCGTGGTGGGCACCTCCATGGTCATCGCGCAGCACGGCACCCGCGAGTCGCCCTGCACCTTCTTCGACGTGTCCGAGCGGGAGCACTACTCCTCCACCCTGGACCGCCACTTCCGCCACCCGGTCCTCTCGCTCGGCTACCACTTCGACGGCCCCACCGAGATCGGCGGCCTGGTGGTGGCGCCGCGCCACCGCGGCTCGAGGGAGCAGCCGGGCAAGCAGCTGTCCCACGTGCGCTTCCTCTACATGGCCATCCACCCCGAGCGGTTCCGCGAGGTGGTGCTGGCCGAGCTCATGCCGCCGCTCACCGCCGACGGGCGCAGCGCCTTCTGGGAGGCCTTCGGGCGGCGCTTCACCGGCCTGGACTACCAGGAGGCCGACAAGCGCTCGCGCGAGAACAAGGAGTTCATCCAGCAGCTCTTCCCGCCGGGCGGGGTCTACGCCTCGCTCCTGCCGCAGGGGGTGCAGCGCCAGCTCGGCACGGTGGGGCCGGCCACCCGGCCGGCGGAGCGGCTGCTCCGGCGGCTGGGCTTCCGCTACGTCAACCGCGTCGACCCCTTCGACGGCGGCCCGCACTACGAGGCCAGGCTGCGCGACGTGACGCTGGTGCGGGCCCACCGGGCCGCGCCGCTCTCGCCCCGGCCGCTCGGCGACCGCGCCGACGGCGGCGAGGGGCCGGAGGTGCTGGTGGCCCGCCTGCCGGCCCGCGGGCCCACCCACCTGCGCGCGGTGCGCACCCGGGCGCGGCTGGTGGCCGGGCGGCTCCACCTGCCGGCGGCGGCGCGCGACCTCCTGGGCGCCCGGCCCGGCGAGCTGCTCCACCTGACGCCGTTCGAGTGACGCGTGCACACCCCTTCCGGCCCCAGACCTCCGCCGGCCAGCCCGCACTTTGCTGGGCCAGGGGCTGGGCCAGGGGCTGGGCCAGGGGCCGGGCCAGGGGCCGGGCCAGGGGCCGGGCCGGGCGCCGGGCCGGGCGCCGGGCCGGCGCGGCGCCCCCCGCTCCTCGAGCGGCTCGGCCTGCACCGCCCCGAGCTGCGGGCCTGGGCGCTCTACGACTGGGCCAACTCGGCCTTCGTCTGCGTGGTGGTGACGGCGGTCTTCCCCATCTACTTCGCCACCGTGGCGGCGCGCGGCCTGGCGCCGGCGGCCGCCACCGCCGCCTACGGGCTGGCCACCACCGTGGGGCTGGTGCTGGTGGCGGTGGCCTCGCCGCTGCTGGGGGCGCTGGCCGACGCCGGCGCCCTGAAGAAGCGGCTGCTGGCGGCCGGCGTGGCGCTCGGCGCCGGGGCCACCGCCGGCCTGTTCCTGGTGGGCCCGGGCGACTGGCGGCTGGCGGCGGCGCTCTTCGTGCTCGCCAACGTCGGGCTGAGCGCCAGCTTCGTCTTCTACGACTCGCTCCTGCCGCACGTGGCGCGGCCAGAGGAGGTGGACCGGGTCTCCTCGGCCGGCTACGCGCTCGGCTACCTGGGCGGCGGCCTGCTGCTGGCGGTGGTGCTGGCCTGGATCCTCCGGCCCGACCTCGTCGGCCTGCCGTCCGGCCCCGGGCTCTCGGACGCCGACGCCACCCTGCCCACCCGCCTCGGCTTCCTGGCGGTGGCGCTCTGGTGGGTGGCCTTCTCCATCCCGCTGCTGCGCCGGGTGCGGGAGCCGCCCGCCGCCTCAGGCGCCCCGGCCGGGCACCCGCTGCGCGCCGCCCTGGGGCAGCTGGGCCGGACCGGCCAGGCGCTGCGCCGCCACCCGCAGGCGGCCCGGCTCCTGGCGGCCTTCCTGGTCTACAACGACGGCATCGGCACCATCATCCGCATGGCCACGGTGTACGGCACCGAGCTCGGCATCTCGCGCGGGGCCCTCATCGGCGCCATCCTGCTGGTGCAGTTCCTGGGCATCCCCTTCGCCTTCCTGTTCGGCGGGCTGGCCGGGCGCATCGGGGCCAAGCGCAGCGTGCTCCTGGCGCTCGGCGTCTACGCGCTCATCTCGGTGGTGGGGTACTTCATGACCAGCGCCGCCCACTTCTTCGCCCTGGCGGCGCTGGTGGCGGTGGTGCAGGGCGGGGCGCAGGCGCTGTCGCGTTCGCTCTTCGCCTCGCTGGTGCCGCGGCGCCGCTCCGGCGAGTTCTTCGGCTTCTTCTCGGTGATGGAGAAGGTGGCCGGCATCTTCGGCCCCGGGCTCTTCACCGTGGCGGTCTGGCTGACCGGCTCGTCGCGCGCCGCCATCCTCTCGGTGATCGTGTTCTTCGCGGCGGGGGCGCTCCTGCTGGTTGGCGTGGACGTGGAGGCCGGGCAGCGCGCGGCGCGCCAGGCGGACGCCGAGGGAGAGGCCTCCGGGGCGGCGGGGTAGCGGGGGGCCGGATCCCACCCGGCCCGAGGCCCTTGGCCCCGCGCCCGACGAGGGGCGCCTCAGCGACGCAGCAGCCCCACCAGGCGCGCCTCCACCGCCGGCCACTCGGCCTCCAGGATGGAGAACTGCGCCGTGTCGCGCGCCCCGCCGTCGGCCGCCGGCGAGTGGGCCCGCAGCACCCCGTCGAGGCGGGCGCCGAGCCGTCCGATGGCGGCGCGCGAGCGGGCGTTGCGGGCGTCGGTCTTGAGCGTGAGCCGGCGCACCGCCAGCCCGGTGAAGGCGTGGCGCAGCATGAGGAGCTTGGCCTCGGTGTTGGCGCCGCTGCGCTGCGCCGGGCGCGAGAGCCAGGTCCAGCCGATCTCGACCGCGTCGAGCGGGCGCGGGTCGGGCGGCGGCGCCGGCCAGTCCCAGCGCTCCAGGGTGCCGAAGCGGGTGGCGCCGAGCACCCGCCCGTCCAGGGCCGAGCAGGTGGCGAACGGCAGGGCCCGCCCGTCGGCGGCCAGGGCCAGGGCGTCGTCCAGCCAGCGCGCCATGGCGGCGCGGTCGCGCGGCACGATGGTGAAGGGGAAGGCCTCGGCCGGGTCGGCGGTGGCGGCGGCGAGGAGCCCGTCGAGGTGGGCCGGCGAGAGTGGCTCGAGCCGGACCAGGTGACCGGCCAGGGTGGGGCAGGCGAGCGGGCCGGGGAGGGGCATGGCCAGGTTCTATGCCACCCGCGCGGCGGGCGCGACGCCCGGGGCCCGGGCGCGCCGGCGCCAGGCTGGCCGCGGCCCGGGCGCCAGGCCGATGGCCCCCGCGTCCGTCCCCGTGCCAGGCTCCTCGCCGTGGAGACCTTCCGCCTGCTCGACGGCACCACTGGCCAGCCCGGCGACCCGGGGCTGGTCGACGAGGTGCTGCGCGGCGCCGGGCTGCGCCGCGGGCCGCGCATCCGCTGCCCGCTCTGCCGCTGGCGGCCGCGCCGCGGCGACCGCTGGTACTGCTCGCACCTGGGCTGCGGCATGGCCTGGAACACCTTCCAGACCCGCGGCGTCTGCCCGCGCTGCAGCCACCAGTGGACCAAGACCGTCTGCCTGGCCTGTCACCAGTGGTCGCGCCACCTCGACTGGTACGAGGGCGACCAGGACCCGCCGCCGGCGTGAGCGCCGGGGCGGCGCCCACGGGCCGTCGCCGGAAGGGCTGCGCCGTCGCGCGCCCATCGCCGCCTCCGGCCGATCAGGGCGCCGGCTTTGCCGCGGCCGCCCCGACGCCGGTGCCGATGGGGCAGGCCACGCCGGTGCCGCCGTGGCCGCAGTAGCCGCCGGGGTTCTTCGACAGGTACTGCTGGTGGTACCCCTCGGCGTGGAAGAAGGGGCCGGCCTGGCGCAGCTCGGTGGTGATGGTGCCGTGGCCCCCGGCGGCCAGCGCAACCTGGTAGGCCTGCCGCGAGGCCAGCGCCTCGGCCGCCTGCGCCGGGGTGGTGGTGTAGATGGCCGAGCGGTACTGGGTGCCCACGTCGTTGCCCTGCCGGTCGCCCTGGGTGGGGTCGTGCCCCTCCCAGAAGACCTGCAGCAGCCGCTGGTAGGAGACCAGGCGGGGATCGAACACCACCCCCACCACCTCGGCGTGGCCGGTGCGGCCGGAGCAGACCTGCTGGTAGGTGGGGGCCTCGGCGCGGCCGCCCGAGTAGCCCACGAAGGTGGAGAAGACGCCCGGGATCGACCAGAACGCCTTCTCGGCGCCCCAGAAGCAGCCCATCCCGAAGCAGGCCGTCTCCAGCCCCTCGGGGAAGGGCGGGCGGAGCGGGTGACCGCTCACGTGGTGGAGCTCGGACTCGGGGGCGTCTCGCAGGTGGCCGAACATGGTGGCGCCGATCTAACGGGCGCGCCCCCGCCCCGCACCTGGGCCGTCCCTCAGGGCCCGGGGGGAGGCGGCCCGGCGGGCTGGGCGGGGCACGGGCACGGGCAGGCCGGACAGGGCGCGCCCCCCGCCGCGGCCGGCGCCGGCGGCGGCGCGGCGGCGGCCTCCAGCGCCGCCTCCACGCAGGCCTGGTCGGCCAGGCCGCGCCCGGCCGCCAGCTGGGCGGCGCGCAGCGGCTCGGTGAAGAGCGTCATGTCCTGGAAGCGCGGGTTGACCGCGCCGGGGGCGCTGCCCCGCAGGTAGACCGCGATGACCCGCTGGCCGAACTCGCGGCGCAGCGCCGCGAACCGCTCCGGGGCGCGGCCGCCGGCGTCCCCCAGGAGCAGCACCGGGTGCGGGAAGCCGGAGAGCAGGGCGCGGAGCGCCGCCTCGGCGGGGTCGCCGCGGCTGCCGGGTGGCCGGAGCTGCAGCCCCATGAAGGGGAACCCGCCCTGCAGCGCCGCCTGCAGCCGGCCGAGCCGCTCGGGCGCGGCGCCCGACACCGCCACCGCGCCCACCGCCGGCTGGGTCCCCGCGACCATGCAGCGCAGCAGCGCGGCCATGGCCGCCGGGGTGGCGGCCTGGGCGCCGGCCTCGCGGCGGGTCACCACGCCGGCCAGGTCGTCCACCTCGACCACCAGCAGGAAGGGGGCGCCGTCGTCCACCACCTGGACCAGCCCGTCGGCGGTGAGGCCCCCGGCCGCTGCCGACACCGGCCGCAGCCCGACCTGGTGCGGTCGGTCGGCCGGCGCGGGGAAGGACACCTGGAAGAGCCCGTCCGGGCCGGCCTCGACCCGGCGCACCTGGCCAGCCAGCGCCACCTCCGCCACCAGGCGGGCCGGGCCCTGGGGTCGCCCGGCCGGCCGCGAGGCCACCACCCGCCCGGATACGGTCACCAGGGTGGGGCGGCCGAGCGACGGGTAGAGCACCAGGCTGCTGGCCGCCGGGGTGGGCGGCGGGGCGGGCTCGGCCGGCGGGCCGTGCGGGTCGGCCGGCGCGGCCACGGCGGGGGTGGCGCCGTGACCCGCTCCGTCCCCGGCGTGCGTCGCGGGCGCGGCGGCCAGCAGGGCCGGGAGGAGGAGCGCGAGGGTGGCGAGGCTCATGCCGGCCATCCTACCGCCGACCCGGCGGCGGCGGCGGGCTCGCGCCGGGGACCCGGCTGCGGTACACCCGCCCTGTGAAGCCCTGGGAGACGGTCGAGAAGGCGCTGGCGCCCGACGGCACCGAGCTGGTGCTGGCCCGCCGCGACGACGAGTGGGTGGTCCGCTACGGCGGCAAGGTCCTCATGTCGAGCCGGCAGCACGGCTCGGAGGACGCGCTGGCCGCCCTGGCGCTGGCCAAGGTGAAGCAGCGCCGCGCCGTGCTGGTGGGCGGGCTCGGCCTGGGCTTCACGGTGCGGGCGGCGCTCGACCGGCTGCCGGTGGACGCCAAGGTGGTGGTGGCCGAGCTGACCCCGGCCCTGCTCGACTGGAACCGCCGCCTGGTGGGCAAGCTGGCCGGCCGCCCGCTCGACGACCCGCGCACCAAGGTCCACATGGGCGACTGCGTGCAGCGCATCCACGAGGCCAAGGGCGCCTACGACGCCATCCTGCTCGACATCGACAACGGGCCGGCCTCGATGGTCCACGAGTCCAACCACCGGCTCTACGGCCAGGGCGGCATCGCCGCCTGCCGCGAGGCCCTCAAGGACGGCGGCTGCCTGGCGGTCTGGAGCGCCCACCACGACGAGCGCTACCTGGAGCGGCTGCAGCGCAGCGGCTTCCAGGCCGAGTGCAAGATCGTGCCGGCCCGCGGCGCCGCCGGCGGGCTGAAGCACGTCATCTTCCTGGCCGTGAAGCGCGACTCGGAGCGCCCCGGGGCGCGGCCGGACCGGCGCCAGCGCGGCTCAAGGCGCCGCCGCTCGCCGCGCCGCGCGCCGACGGGACGCCCAGGGCCGGCGGCAAGCCCAGGCCGGGCGGGGCGCGCCCGCCCAGGCGGCGGTAGGGCGCCGGCGCGGGGGCCAGCCGGCCAGGATCGCCGTGGGGCGCCCCTCGACTCCGGGCCTTCGGCCCTCCGCTCGGGGCGAACGGGTCCGCCCCGCCTACCCCAGGCCGAGCAGCGCCGGCAGCTCCGCCAGGGAGCGCACCTCGGCGTCGGGCGGCTCGGTGAGCCGCTCGCGCGGCTGGCCGCTCCGGTTGCACCAGGCCACCCGCAGGCCGAAGGCCTTGGCGCCCCAGGCGTCCCAGCCGTTGGCGGAGACGAAGACCAGCTCCACCGGCCAGGCGCCCAGCCGGTCGCAGGCCAGCCGGTAGACCGACGGGTGCGGCTTGTAGGTGCCCACCTCCTCCACCGAGAGGACGTGGTCCAGGAGGTCGGCCAGGCCGGCGCTGGCGGCCGCCGAGGCCAGCATGCGCGGCGCGCCGTTGGAGAGGATGGCGGTCTTCAGCCCGGCCGCCCGGAGGCGCCCCAGCACCTCGGCCGCCTCGGGGTAGGGGCCCAGCCGGGCGTAGGCGTCCATGAGCCGCTGGCGCAGGCCAGGCTCGTCCACCCGCAGCGCCTCCAGCGCGAAGTCGAGGGCGTCGCCGGTCACCTGCCAGAAGTCGGCGTGGCGGCCCATCAGGGCGCGCAGCCAGCTGTAGGTGAGCTGCTTCTGCCGCCACAGGTCGGAGAGCGGCTGCCAGCGCTCGCCCAGCTGGTCCCGCGCGGCGGCGGCGGCGGCGTGCACGTCGAAGAGGGTCCCGTAGGCGTCGAACACCACGGCGCGGGCCCCGGCCAGGGAGGCGGTCATGCGGCGGAGGCTAGCACCGCGCCGAGGGCCGCCGCCGCCCCCCCCCAGGCCTCCCCGCCGTCGGCGGCTGGCCGCGGTGGCCGCGGCCGTGCTACGAGGCGACCCCCGTGATCCGCCTCGACGCCATCTGCAAGCAGCACGGCCTCCAGATCCTCTTCGTGGAGGCCTCGGCCGTGATCCACGACGGCGAGAAGGTCGGCCTGGTCGGCCCCAACGGCGCCGGCAAGTCCACGCTCTTCCGCCTGGTCACCAAGGAGGAGCAGCCCGACGAGGGGCAGGTCTCGGTGGACCGCGGCATCACGGTGGGCCACTTCTCGCAGGACGTGGGCGAGATGAGCGGGCGCAGCGCCGTGGCCGAGACCATGGACGGCGCCGGCCCGGTCTCCACCGTGGCCGCCGAGCTGCACGAGCTGGAGCACGCCCTGGCCGACCCGGACCGGGCCGACGAGCTGGAGAAGCTGGTGGAGCGCTTCGGCCACGTGCAGGCCCGCTTCGACGAGCTGGGCGGCTACGCCCTGGAGTCGCGCGCCCGCGAGATCCTGGCCGGCCTCGGCTTCACCGACGAGATGATGGACGGCGACGTGGGCAGCCTCTCCGGCGGCTGGAAGATGCGGGTGGCGCTGGCCCGCATCCTGCTCATGCGCCCCGACGCGCTGCTGCTCGACGAGCCCTCCAACCACCTCGACCTCGAGTCGATCATCTGGCTGGAGGAGTTCCTCAAGGGCTACCCGGGCGCCATCCTCATGACCTCCCACGACAAGGAGTTCATGAACCGGGTGGTCAGCAAGATCGTGGAGATCGACGCCGGCGAGCTGACCACCTACTCGGGCGACTACGACTTCTACGAGCGCGAGCGGCTCATCGCCGACCAGCACCAGCAGGCCCAGTTCGACCGCCAGCAGGCCATGCTGAAGAAGGAGCTGGCCTTCATCGAGCGCTTCAAGGCGCGCGCCTCGCACGCCGCGCAGGTGCAGAGCCGGGTCAAGAAGATCGACAAGATCGAGAAGGTCGAGCCGCCCAAGGTCAAGCGGTCGGTGGTCTTCGACTTCAAGGCGCCGCCCCGCTCCGGCGAGGACGTGGCCAAGCTCACCGGGGTGCGCAAGGCCTACGGCTCCAAGGTGATCTACGACGGGCTCGACTTCCTGGTCCGCCGCGGCGAGCGCTGGGCCATCATGGGCGCCAACGGCGCCGGCAAGTCCACCCTGCTCAAGATGATCGCCGGCGCGGCCAGGCCGGACGCCGGCACGGTGGTGGTGGGCGCCAGCGTCAAGCTGGCCTACTTCGCCCAGCACGCCATGGAGCTGCTCAAGCCCGAGCAGACCGTCTGGGACACGCTGCAGGACGCCTTCCCGCGGGCCTCCATCGGCAGCCTGCGCGCGCTGTGCGGCTGCTTCGGCTTCTCCGGCGACGAGATCGAGAAGACCTGCCGGGTGCTCTCCGGCGGCGAGAAGGCGCGCCTGGTGCTGGCGTCCATGCTCTACGACCCGCCCAACTTCCTGGTGCTCGACGAGCCCACCAACCACCTCGACGTGGGCACCAAGGAGATGCTGGTGCAGGCGCTGTCCGGCTTCGAGGGGACCATGATCTTCGTCTCCCACGACCGGCGCTTCCTGGGCGCGCTCTCCAACCGGGTGCTGGAGCTGACGCCGGAGGGGATCGTGCCCTACGGCGGCGGCTACACCGAGTACGTGGCGCGCACCGGGCGCGAGGCGCCGGGCCTGCGCCACGTCGACGGGCGCTGAGCCGGGCGCCGGCCCGCGGGCGGCGCCGCGGGGCGGGCCGAGGGCGTCGGCCGATCCGTCCGCCGGTCACGGGACGCACCGTGGCTTGCCGGCCGGCCACCGGCCCGCCTAGCATCCCTGGCTCGATGCGCCTCCTGCTGGTCCTCCTGCTGGTCCACGGCCTGACGCCCGCCCTCGGCGAGGTGGCCGAGGCGGTCGTGCACCTGGCGGCCACCGGCCACCTGGCCCACTCGGACGCCGACCACGGCGACCTGGGCGACCAGGGGGACGAGCACGGCTGCGGCACCACCCAGCACCAGTGCGGCTGCTGCGCCTCGCAGGTCCTGGCCGCGGCGCCGGTGGTCGAGGTGCGCGGCGCGCCGGCGCTGGCCGTGCGCCACGCGCCGCCGAGCCAGTGGCTGGCCTCGCTGCACGAGCCCTCGCCGCCGCAGCGCCCTCCCATCGCCTCGGACGCGTGAGCCGTCGGGGCCGCGCCCACCGGGCGCGGCCTCCACCTCCACGCGCGCCCCGAGCGCCGTGCCGCCACTGCGGCGCGGGGCCGGCCGCGCCCACGCCTCGAGGTCCACGTGTCGATCACCTGGTCGGGCGGGTTCGCCCTGTCCCTCATGCTGCTGGCCGTCCCACGCCTCGCCGCGCCGGTGGAGGCGGTGCCCGCGCCGCTCCGCTGGCCCCAGGTCGTCGCGGCCGTCGACCAGCACCCCCTCGTCCAGGAGGCGGCCGCGCGGGAGCGCGGCGCCACGGGCGTGATCTGGGCGGCCGAGGAGCTCCCGAACCCGGTGGTCGGCCTCTCGGTCGGCGACGGCGTGGCGCGCGACGGCTCGGCCAGCCGGCGGGAGTGGGCCTGGTCGGTGGAGCTGCCGCTCGACTTCCTGGCCAGCCGCGCCGGGCGGGTGCGCGCCGCCAGGGCCGGCGCCGAGGGGGCCCGGCAGGACGCCAGGGGGGCCCGCGCCCAGGCGCTCCGCGAGCTCAGGCGGCTCTTCGTGGCGGTGGCCCACGACCAGGCGGTGCTGGCGGCCGGCGCCGAGCTGGAGGCGCAGGTGGCCCAGCTGGCGGCCCTGATCCGCAAGCGGGTCGACCGCGGCGAGGGGCGGCCCACCGAGGTCGCCAGGATCGAGCTGGAGCTGGAGCGGCTGCGCACCGGCCAGGAGCGCACCCGCGCCGGCGCCGAGGCCCGCCGCCTGCGGCTCGCCACCTGGCTGGGCGCACCCGTCACCAGCGTGGAGGGCGACCTGGGGCAGGCCCTCGACCTCCCGCCGCTCGAGGCGCTGCAGGGGCGCCTCCTCGAGCGCAGCCCGGCCATCCTGGGCGCCAGGGCCCGCCTCGACGCCGCCACCGCGGAGCGGAGCGCCGAGCGCTGGGACCGGCTGCCCAGGCTCTCGGTGGGCGGCAGCCGCACCGAGGAGCTCGACCGGCGGGCCAGCACCGTGGCGGCCACCGTGACCGTCCCCCTCTGGAGCTGGAACGGCGGGAAGATCCGCCAGGCCGAGGCGGCGCTGCAGGCCGAGCAGGCCCGCCTCGACGCCGCCTCCCGCGAGCTCACCGCGGCGCTCTCCGACGCCTGGCGGGGCTGCGCCGCGGGCCAGGCGGCGGCCGGCCGCTTCCAGGGCGGGATCCTGCCGCGCGCCGAGGCCTCGGCGCGCACCCTGGGGCGGGCCTTCGAGCTCGGGGAGGCCGGGCTCCTCGACGTCATCGACGCCCGGCGCGTCCTCCTCGAGACCCGCCGCGAGCACCTCGACCTCCTCCTCGACATGCAGACCGCCTGCGGCGAGCTCGCCGCGCTGGCCGGACTGGAGCTGCCATGACCCGCCCCGCCCCGCTGCTGCTGGCCCTCACCCTGCTGGCGGCCGGCTGCCGCCGCGAGCCCCCCGCCGCGCCGCCCCCGCCGGCGGCCACGCCGGCCCACGACGAGCGGGCCGAGCGCGGCCACGACGAGGCCGCCGAGGTGGGCGGCGCCGAGGCGCGCGAGCACGCCCACGGGCACGGCGCGGGCGCCGAGCCCTCCGACCTGGACCAGCCCCCCGAGGCGCTGCTGGCCCGCAGCTGCGAGCACGGCCTGAAGACCTACCAGTGCGACGAGTGCCGCTACGAGGTGGGCGTGGCGCGGGTGCCCCGGGCGCTCCTCGAGGACGGCCTGGTCAAGACCGCCACGGCGGCGCGCCGCAGGCTGGAGGCGCCGCTCCCGCTCACCGGCGAGATCCGCTTCGACGAGCGGCGCGTCACCCACCTGGCGCCGAGCACCGAGGCCATGGTGCGGGCGGTGCGGGTGAGCCTGGGCCAGAAGGTCCGGGCCGGCGAGCCGCTGGTGGAGCTCGAGAGCGTGGCCCTCGGCGAGGCGCAGAGCCAGTACCTGGAGGCCCGCGGGGCGCTGGAGCTGGCGCGCCGCTCGGCCGAGCGGTCGGAGGGGCTGCGCCGGGAGCAGATCGCCTCGGAGAAGGAGTGGCTGCAGGCGCGCAGCGACCACGAGGCGGCGGAGATCCGGACCCGGGCGGCCCGCGAGAAGCTGGTCCGGCTCGGCCTGGCGCCCGGAGAGGTGGAGGCGCTGCCGTCGCGCGGCGGCGCGGCCGGGCGGGGGACCTTGCTCCTGCGCGCGCCCGCCGCCGGGGTGGTGCTGGACATGCACGCCGTCCCCGGCGAGCTGGTGCGCCCCGACCAGACCATCCTCACGGTGGGCGACCTCTCGGCGCTCTGGCTGTGGGCCGATCTCTACGAGGACCAGCTCGGCCGGGTGGTGGCCGTCGAGCGCTCGACCCTGCGCGCCGGGGTGACCGTCAAGGCCTTCCCCGGCGAGGTCTTCCCCGGGACGGTGGACTTCGTCGGCCCGACCATGGACGAGAAGACCCGCACCGTGAAGGTGCGCATCGCCGTCCAGAACGGCGCCGGCAAGCTCCGCGCCGGCATGTTCGCCGCGGTGAAGCTCTACCTGCCGGGCGACGAGGAGGCGCTGGCCCTGCCCCGCGCCGCGGTGCTGGCCGACGAGGGGCGGTCCTTCGTCTTCGTCCACAGCCAGGGCGACTTCTTCATGCGCCGCCCGGTCGAGACCGGCCGGGAGAGCGTCGACTGGATCGAGGTGACCAGGGGGCTGTCCGGCGGCGAGCAGGTGGTGGTGGAGGGCGCCTTCCTGCTCAAGTCGGACGTGCTGCGCTCCAAGATGGGCGCCGGCTGCGCCGACTGAGGGCCACCACATGCGCGCCATCCAGTGGGTCCTCGGCCACCGCTTCCTCGTCCTGCTCGTCACCGCCGCCCTGGCGCTCGGGGGGGTGGTGGCCTGGACGCGGCTCCCCATCGACGCCTTCCCCGACGTCACCAGCACCCAGGTCATGGTCCTGGCCAAGGCGCCCGGCCTGGCCGCGGTGGACGTGGAGGCGCGCGTCAGCTTCCCCATCGAGCAGCACCTGCGCGGCCTGCCGCGCGTCACCTCGGTGCGCTCCCTCTCCAAGGCCGAGCTGTCGCAGGTGGTGGTGGTCTTCGAGGACGGGGTGGACACCTACTGGACGCGCCAGATCGTCTTCGAGCGGCTGGCGGCGGTGCGGGAGGGGCTCCCCCCGGGGGTCGAGCCGGTGCTGGGGCCCATCTCCACCGGCCTGGGTGAGATCTTCCAGTACACCCTGGAGGGCGAGGGCCTGTCGCCCATGGACCTGCGCACCATCCAGGACTGGATCGTGGCGCCGCTGCTCAAGCCGGTGCCGGGCGTCAACGAGGTCAACAGCTTCGGCGGCGAGGTGAAGCAGTACCAGGTGCAGGTGCGGCCGGAGCGGCTGGTGAAGTACGGCCTGACCGTCCGGGAGGTGGCCGAGGCGCTGGAGCGCTCCAACGGGAACGCCGGCGGCGGGGTGGTGGTGGAGGGCTGGGAGCAGACCTACCTGCGCGGCGTCGGCCTGCTGCGCGACATCCCCGACATCGAGCGGGTGGTGCTGCGGGCCCACGACGGCACCCCGCTCTACCTGCGCGACGTGGCCGACGTGGTCATCGGCGCCGAGCCCCGGCAGGGCGCGGTGACCCGCGACGCCCGGGGCGAGACCGTGGCCGGCATGGTCATCATGCTCAAGGGCGAGAACGCCCAGGACGTGGTGGCGCGGGTCAAGGAGGCCCTGGCCAGGGCCCAGGGCACCCTGCCGCCGGGCGCCCGCATCGACGTCTTCTACGACCGGACCTCGCTCATCGAGGCCTGCATCCGCACCGTGGTGGACGCCCTGCTGGAGGGCGGCCTGCTGGTCGTCCTGGTGCTCTTCCTGTTCGTCGCCGAGCTGCGCACCGCGCTGGTGGTGCTGGTCTCCCTGCCGCTCACCTTCCTGGTGACCTTCATCGTCATGGGCCGGGTGGGGCTGACCTCCAACCTCATGTCGCTGGGCGGCCTGGCCTTCTCGGTGGGCATGGTGGTGGACGCCTCCATCGTGGTGGTGGAGAACGTGCGCCGGCACCTGGCGCACCGGGTCGACGCGCCCAAGCGGCGCGTCGTCGCCGAGGCCGTCCAGGAGGTGGCCCGCCCGGTGGCCTTCTCGGTGCTGGTCATCGCGGTCATCCTGGTGCCGCTCTACGCGCTGCAGGGCATCGAGGGGAAGATGTTCGCCCCGCTGGCCTCGACCATGCTCATCGCCCTGCTGGTCTCGCTGGCGGTGGCGCTGCTGGTGGTCCCGGTCCTCTCCGAGCTGGCGCTGCGGCAGGCGCCCGAGCGGGAGTTCGCCTTCGTGCGCCGGCTCCAGGCCGGCTACCTCGGGCTCCTCGACCGGGCCGTGGCGCGGCCCGGCCGCACCCTGGCGCTGGCCACCGCGGTGCTGCTGGGGGCGGGGGCGCTGGTGCCGCTGGTCGGCACCGAGTTCATGCCGGCGCTCGACGAGGGGGCCATCGCCATCAACGTGGTGCGCCTGCCCAACGCCTCGCTGCAGGGGTCGGTGGAGGTGGCCCGCTACCTGGAGAAGCGGCTCAAGGCCTTCCCCGAGGTGGCCACGGTGGTCTCCAAGACCGGGCGGGCCGAGATCTCGGAGGACCCCATGGGCCCCGAGCAGACCGACGTCTTCGTCATGCTGAAGGAGCGGCGGGCCTTCGACGGCTCCCGCTCCCGGGCCGAGCTGGCCGAGGCCATGAAGCTCGAGCTGGGCCAGCTGCCGGGCCTGCGCTTCTCCTTCTCCCAGCCCATCGCGCTGCGCGTCAACGAGCTCATCTCGGGCGTCAAGAGCGACCTGGCCGTGAAGATCTTCGGCGCCGACCTGGCCCTCCTGAAGGGGATCGCCGACCGCATCGCGGTGGTGGTGGGCGGCGTGGCCGGCGCCACCGACGTCAAGGTGGAGCAGGTCTCCGGGCTCAACCAGTACGACGTGGTCATCGACCGGGAGGCGGCGGCGCGCCACGGCATCTCCGTCGGCGACGTCAACGACACCATCGAGACCGCCATCGCCGGCACGGCGGCCACCACGCTCATCGAGGACCAGCGCCGCTTCGCCGTGGTGGTCCGCTTCCCGCCGGAGAGCCGCAGCGACCTGGGGCGGATCGGCCGCCTGCTGGTGGCCGCCCCGGGCGGCGAGCGGGTGCCGCTGGGCCAGCTGGCCGACATCCGGCTGGTCGAGGCCCCGGCGCAGATCTCGCGGGAGAACGGGACCCGCCGCGTGGTGGTGGAGGCCAACATCCGCGGCCGCGACCTGGGCGGGTTCGTGGCCGAGGTGCAGGAGCGGCTCCGGCCCTTCGAGCGCGAGCTGCCCCCGGGCACCTACCTGGAGCTGGGCGGCCAGTTCGAGAACCAGCAGCGCGCCATGCGCACCCTGGCGGTGGTGGTCCCCATCGCCCTGGCCCTCATCCTGCTGCTGCTCTACCTGGCGCTCGGCTCCTTCGCCGACTCGATGCTGGTGCTGCTCAACCTCCCGTTCGCCCTGGTGGGCGGGGTGGTGGCGGTGGTGGCCTTCCGCATGCCGGTCTCGGTCTCGGCGGCCGTGGCCTTCATCGTCCTGCTGGGCGTCGCGGTGCAGAACGGCGTGGTGCTGGTGGCCTTCCTCAGGCAGCTCCGCGAGCAGGGGCGCAGCGCGGCCGAGGCGGTCCGCGAGGGCTGCGGCCTGCGCTTCCGCCCGCTGCTCATGACCGCGCTCACCAGCTTCATCGGCCACCTGCCCATGCTCTACGCGCGCGGCTCGGGGGCCGACATCCAGAAGCCGCTGGCGGTGGTGGTCATGGGCGGCCTGGTGACCTCCACCGCGCTGACGCTGCTGGTGCTGCCGGCGCTCTACCTGGCGCTGGCCAGGCGGAGGGAGCGCGCCGGGGCGTGACCGAGGCGGTCCCCGAACACCAGGGAACGTTCGCGGTCGGACCCGCCCCGCCGCCCCGGGGGGTCCGTCGCGGGCAATCCCGGCAGGTTGCGCGGCGCGGTGCGCGGTACGTCCCGTGCAGTCCAGTTCCGCGGCGCACCTCGCCCGCCGGCCCACGGTCGCGCGGCGCCTCCTCGCGCCACCGGAGCCCCACATGACCAAGATCCTGCTCGCCGCCGCCGCCGCGTTCTCCCTGCTCTCCGCCTGCGCCACCACCCCCACCCGGGCCGAGCGCATGATGGCCATGTGCCCCATGGGCGTGGCCGACACCCAGGTGTCGGCGGTCGACGAGGTGAACGGCTCCACCATGACCTTCACCACCCGCACCCAGGTGCTCGAGCTGCAGCGCCGGGTCCACGCCATGGCCGCCATGCACGCCGAGCGGCAGGCCGTGGACGGCAGCCACGGCGATCGGAGCGGCCTGACCATGGAGCACGGCATGGACGACCTGCGCGCGCCCTTCACCAGCGTCACGGTCTTCGACCTCGACAACGGCGCCAGCCTCAAGGTGACGCCCACCAACCAGGCCGACCTCCTGCGGGTGCAGACCGCCGTGCGCGCCCACGCCGAGCGCATGCAGAACCACCACTGCGGGATGATGGGCGCGAAGCACGGCGTCTGAGCCGCTTCGGGGCAGCCGGGCGGGCCGCCGCCCGGGGAGGCACCTCCGCCAGGGCCGGGGGCCTGCCTCCCGCGCCTTGTCGTCGTCCGACCGGACCCCGTGGCGCTTGAGCAGCCGGTGCAGGCTCTCGCGCGCCATGCCGGCCAGCTCCTTGCCGGTGCCGGTCTCGCCGCCGAGCAGCACGGTGATGTCCAGGCCGGCCGCCTGCTGCAGGAGCGCGGAGAGCTGGCGCATGCGCGGGCTCTTGCCCACCAGCGCGTGGAACGAGCAGACCCCCTCCGCCTCGCGCCGCTGCGTGGCGGCCTGCCCGGCCAGCCGCCGGCGCTCCAGCGCCCGCGCCACCACCAGGCTGGCGTCGTCCGGGTCGAAGGGCTTCTGCAGGTAGTCGGAGGCGCCCTGCCGCATGGTGCCGGCGGTGCTGCGCCGCCAGGCGGCCGACGTGCAGGAGCAGCACGGCCAGGCGCAGCTGGTGGTGGCCCGCATCCAGGATCGGACCGACCGCCTGGTGGAGCGGTTCGAGACCACCATCGGCGACGTGGCGGCGCAGGTGCGGGCGGTGCAGCAGGCCGCCCTCCGCTGGACCCTCTTCTTCCTGGCCGGCGGCGACCTCGACGCCCACGAGCGCTGCCGGCAGATGGCGTCCAGCTCCGCGGTGGCCTGCTCGAGCTCCACCACCCAGGCTGGTCTACCCGGCGGTCTCCCTGCTGTGGCGGCGGCGCGAGCTGCCGGCCGTCGCGTCCACCGCGGCGCCGGTGTAGGGCGGAGACACACCGCGGGTGAACGGGGCGGCGCGCGCGGCGCCCCCTGGGGCGGCCCGGGCGCGGTACGATCGGGCCCGCTCCGGCACACCACCCGAGGGAGAGCCCCATGCCCCGTCGCGCCGCCTGGCTCCGCGCGCTGCTCGCCGTCCTCCTCGCCGCGCCGCTGGCCGCGGCCGCCGCGCCCAGGGCGCCACCGGCGCGCGCCGCCGCCGAGCCGGCGCCCGCCGGGGTGAGCCCGCCCGCCGACGACGCGGTGCTGGCCGGGAGCTGCCAGGTGGCCCGCGACACCTGCATCGACTACGAGGGCGCCTGGCCGGGCGGCCTGGCCAGGGCCCGCTGCGCCCAGGCCAGGGGGACCTGGCGGGCCGGGGCGTGCCCCAGCGCCGGCCGGCTCGGCACCTGCACCCAGCGCGAGACCGGCACGGACGACCGGACCCTGGTCCGCTCCTTCGCCCCGCTCACCGAGAAGGCCGCCCGGGCGGCCTGCAAGAAGGTGCCGCGGGCGGTGTTCCTCCGGCGGTAGCGCCGCCGCCGCCCCGCGCCTCGGCTAGACTCCCTTCCCATGCGCCAGGTCCGCGTCCAGGGCTGCCTGCCCACGCTCGCCGTGCTGCTGCTGGTCGCCGCGCTCGCCGCGGTGGCCTTCACCGCCGGCCTGGCCGTGGTGCTGGCCACCGCCGGGTTCCTGGTGGTGCTGGCGGTGGTGCGCGCGGTGCGGCGCCTCATGGGCGGCCAGCCCGGCCCAGGCCGCGGAGGAGGGCCCCAGGCAGGCCGCGCGGCCGACCAGGTGGTGGAGGCGCTGCCGCCCGGGTGGATCGAGCGCGAGCCCGGCGGCCCGGTGGTGGAGGCCGGGCCGCGCCAGCCGGCGGACGGCCCCGAGCGGGACGGCGAGAGGCCGCTGCCACCTCGCGAGTAGGGAAGGGTGCGGGAGGTCTCTCCCGCCCACCTGAAGCGAGGTCCACGATGTCCGTCGCCCGTCTCGATCGCACCCTCCTCACCCTCACCACCACGGGCCTGCTGGTCGCGCTGGTGGCCGGCTGTGCCGGCGCCTCGAAGTCCGCCAGGCCCTCCACCGAGGTGGTGGACGGCGCCGGCCCGGCGGCGCCCCTGGCGGCGGCGCCCGCGACGCCCCCGGCCGCGGAGCCCGCGCCGGCCGCCACCTGCTCGCTCTCGCGCGTCCAGTTCGACTTCGACTCGGCCGGGCTGGAGGCGCCGGCGCGGCAGGCGCTGAAGGACGCGGCCACCTGCCTCTCGCAGCGGCGCCCGGCCGAGGTGGTGGTCGAGGGGCACTGCGACGAGCGCGGCACGGCGGCCTACAACATCGCGCTGGGGAACAAGCGCGCCAGCGCCGTGGCCGCCTACCTGGCCGAGCTGGGCGTCACGGCGCCGCTCCAGGCCATCTCCTTCGGCGAGGAGCTGCCGCTGGTGCCGGGCGCCGGCGAGGAGGCCTGGAGCCAGAACCGGCGCGCCGAGCTCAAGCTGCCGGGCGAGCGGCGCACCGACGGGAACGTGGTGGCGGGGCGGTAGGGCGACGGGGCCGCGGCCCCCGCCGCCGCGAGCGGTGGGGCGCCGCGGCGTCCGCGCGGCGGCGCCGGGGCGACCTCAGGGCGCCTCGACCCAGCCCTCGGCCTCGCCGAGCGCCGAGTCGAGCAGCGCCCGCACCGCCTTCGCGTCGCGCGGGTCGGCGCGGGCCTCGACCCACTTGGTGCGGCGGGGCGCGCCGGAGACCCGGTCCACCAGGGTCAGCTCCACCAGCAGCGCGTCGCGGTCGAAGAAGCCGCGCGTCGACGGGTCGAAGGGCGGCAGCGGCGCCAGCCAGACCGCCTCCAGCGGCGCCGCCTCCGCGGACGCCGCGGCCAGGCCCTGCGCCTCGCCGGACGGCGGCGCGTCTGCGGCGGGCCCGGGCGACGCCTCCGGCGCGGCGGCCTGGCCCGGCTCCTCGGTGAAGACCTGCGAGGAGAGCACCACCGGCCCGTCCAGCGGCTCGGGCTCGAGCTCGACGGGGACCACCACCCGGGCGTCGATGCCCACCGCGACGTGCCCGCTGCCGTGCCCGCCGGGGTGGCGGCCCGAGGTCGGGGGGCGGAGCCCCGGCGGCCGGGGGTGCAGGCCGCCCGCGAGCACCGTCGGGAGCGGGCGGGGCGCCCAGACCGCGTGCGAGGCGGCCATGGCGGCGCCCGGCGACCGCGGCCGCGCCGCCGTCAGGGCCGGCGCGCCCCCGTGGCCGCCACCACCACCGCCACCCTTCGAGAGCCACACGGCCAGCCCCACCAGCACCACCACCGATCCCACCACCAGGCCGACCACCGCGGCGGTCTGGTCGCGCCGGTGCGAGGCGGTGCGCGCCACGCCCTGCGCCCGCACCACCAGCACCTGGCTGCCGTCGCCCACCTGCCGCCCCTCCAGCGCCCGCTGGAAGGCCGCGTGGGCCGCCGCCGAGGCGCGCGCCCCCTCCTCCGGCGAGACGGGCTCGGCGCTCTCCAGCCAGAGCTCGAGCTGCGGGTCGGCCGCGCCGTCGCGCAGCGGCACCGGGTCCACCACCGTGCTGACGGGGACCCGGAGGGTGGTGCAGCCGAAGCTGAAGGCGGTGAGGACGGCGATGGCCGCGAGCCCCCGCGGCCGGAGGTGCGAGGTGTGGTGGTGACTGGTCACGGTGGCCCCCTCCCGCACCACCACTGCACGGCAGGGGCCAGGCAGGCCGCCTGGAACGGCGAGGGGTTGTGGCCCGGCAGGCCAGCGGGCCAGCGTGGCCAGCCCGCCCGGGTGTGCCGCGGGCGCCACGCCACCCCGGGCCGATCCGGTGGCGGGATGGGAGCGCTGCTCGGCCGCTCAGGCCGCGAGCAGCTCCCGCGCCACCCGCCGCGCCGCCGCGCGCGCGTGGCCCACCTGGCCGTTCATGGCCTGGTAGCTCTTGCCCATGCGGGCGGCCGCCTCGCCGATGCCCTCGCCGGCCAGGTCGATGCGCCGCAGGGCCTCGGCGTGGCCGGCGCAGAGCCGGCCCAGCACCACCCCGAGGTCCCGCACGGCGTCCACCTGCCGCTGCGGCGCCTCGCCCGCCGCGCCGCCGGCGCCGGGCCGGTCGTCGGCGAAGCGGGCGTCGAGGCGGGCCCGGGTGGAGCGGTCGCGGAGGTGGGTGAGGGCCTGGTTCTTGGCGATGGTGGCCACGTAGGCCCCGAGCGTGCCCTGGCGCGGGTCGAAGCGCGCCTGGCCCGAGACCAGGAAGGCCACCAGCGCATCCTGCGCCCGATCCTCCACGTCGGGGTGGGTGGTCGGCAGCCGGAGCACCCGCGCGGCGGAGAGCCGGGCCTGGGCCAGCAGCGCGGTCCAGCCCGCCGCCTCGGCGGCGCGGGCCGGGCGGGGCGTGGTGGCCGCGGCGGCGGGCCTGCAGGGGGCGCTGGTCACGGCGTCGAGGGTCGGCATGGCGGTCGTCTCCCGGGCGGCGCTCACCGCCCTTCACAGGAGAAGCGCCACCCGGGGCCAGAACGGCTACCGGCGGCGGGCGCACCAGGAGCCAACCTGGCGCCGCGCCTGGGGATAAATCGACCGGGGCGCCGCGCCGTGCCTCAGGCCGGGTCGCGCAGCGCCGCGGCCAGGGCCGTGGCGAGCTCGAGCGTCCGGTAGGGCTTCTGGACGAACTCCCGCGCGCCCTCGTCGAGCAGCTCCTGGGCGCGGTCGTTCCGATCGAAGCCGGAGGTGATGACCACCGGCAGGGAGGGCAGCGCCTGGCGCATGCGGCGGAAGCAGGTGGCCCCGTCCATGCCGGGCATGGCCAGGTCGAGCAGCACCGCGGCCGGTGGCGCGGCGTGCGAGGCCAGCCAGTCCAGCGCCTCCTGCCCCCCGCCCACCACCTCGGGCTGGTAGCCGAGGGAGGCCAGCAGGCGGCCGGCGGTGCGGCCCACCAGCGCCTCGTCGTCCACCACCAGGACCACGCCGCCGCCGCGCGGCGCCGCCGCCTCGGCGGGCGCGGCGGTCGTGGCCGGGGTGGCCAGGAGCGGCAGGTGGATGGTGAAGCAGGAGCCCACCCCCTCCTGGCTGGAGACCGCCACCTCGCCGCCGTGCCCCTTGACGATGCCGTAGACGGTGGCGAGCCCCAGGCCGGTGCCGCGCCCCTCGCCCTTGGTGGTGAAGAACGGCTCGAAGATCCGCTCCCGCAGCTGGGGCGGGATCCCGACGCCGGTGTCGGTCACCGAGAGCTCCAGCCACTCGCCCGGCGCCCGGCCGGCCGGCCCACCGGCCCCGTCGAAGGCCACCACCCGGGTCTGCAGGGTGAGCGTGCCCCCGGAGGGCATGGCGTCGCGCGCGTTGACCGCCAGGTTCACGATCACCTGCTGGAGCTGGCCCGGGTCGCCGCGCACGTGGTGGCGCGGCGCCTCCAGGCGCGCCTGCAGGACGATGGCCTTGTCGAGGGTGCGGCCGAGCAGCCCGGTGGCCTCCAGCACCAGCGCGTGGAGGTCGACCGCCTCCTGGCGGTGGTGGCCCAGGCGGGCGAAGGCCAGCAGCTGGCGCGTCAGGGTGGCGGCCCGCTGGGCGGCCTGGGCGATGGTGCGGGCGGCCTCCTCGGTCTGGCTCCCGGGGGGCGCCTCCTGCGCCAGCAGGTCGGCGTGGCCCAGGATGGCCGCCAGCAGGTTGTTGAAGTCGTGCGCCACGCCGCCGGCCAGCAGCCCCACCGCCTCCAGCTTCTGCGACTGCCGCTGCGCCTCCAGGGCCGCCTGCTGCGCCTGGTGGGCCTGCGCCAGCTCGGCGGTGCGCGCCGCCACCTCGCGGCGCAGGATCTCGGGCAGGCCGAAGAGGCGGTAGGCCAGGCCGCCGGCCAGGAGCGCCACCACCAGCACGGCGACCAGCAGCGCGCGGGGCGGAGGTACGGCGGCCCAGCCGGACCTGGGGGCCACGCCCAGCAGCCAGGTCTGGTCGGGCAGCTGGACGGTCACCTCGACCGGGTCCACCAGGGAGCGGCCCTGGCCGCCGGAGCTGGTCAGGAGCTCGTCGCCGCCGCCGGCGGCGGCGCGGGTGAGCTGGTAGGCGAAGCCGGCCTGCTCGAGCCGCGGGATGCGGCTCGCCTCCAGCAGCACCGGCAGGCGGATGATGGCGCTGGAGAGCCCCCAGAAGCGCTCGCCGCCGCCGTCCGGCACGAACACGGGGAGCCGCAGCGCCAGGCCGGCGCCGCCCTGCACCAGCTGGAACGGGCCGTAGAGCGCCGGGCGGCGGGTCGCCCGCACGCTGCGGACGTAGGCGCCGTGGATGGGGTGGGAGACCAGGTCCAGCCCGCGGGCCGCCTCGTTGCCGGCCAGCGGCCACAGGTGGCTGATGACCCCGTCCCGCGCCAGCTGCAGGTTGGCGGTCGCGCCGTGGAGGCGCAGCAGGCTGGTGGCCACCGCGGCCAGCTCCGCGTCGGAGGCCCCTTGCGCCACCAGCGCCGCCAGGACCGCGGCCGAGTCCAGCGAGCGCGCCAGCTCCTGCTCGATGGCGAAGGCCGAGGTCCTGGCCAGGTCGGTGGCGGAGCGCCGGCGCTCCTGCCGGTCGAGCCCCGCCAGGTGGGTCACCAGCAGCGCGCCGGCCGCCAGGACGCCGGCGAGGACGGTGAGGGCCAGCAGCAGCGGCCTGCGCTCGACGTGCACCCGGCTCCTCGCCTGGCGGGCCCTTCGGCCCACCCTCCGCCCCGGGCGGCCGCGCCGCGCGCGCCCCACCCCGTGGCTCCCCCCCACCAGCGGCTCCAGCCTCCCACGCGGCGCCGGCCGGCGCCAATCGGGATGGCCCCGCGGCCCCGGCGTCGCGCCACCCCTGACGCCGCGCGCCGCCCTGGCGTACGCTCGGGCTCCACGGATCCATGCCGGACGAGACCACCACCACCGGGGCGGCCGGGCGGGCCAGCGTCGAGGCGCTGGTGGCCGAGGCCTACGACGACCTGCGCGACCGGGTGCGGGCCATGAGCCGCGGCGCGCCGCCGTCGCTGGCGGGCACGGCCGGGCTGCACACCGCGCTGGAGCGGATCCTGCGCCGCCGCACCCCGTTCCGCGACCGGCGCCACTTCACCGCCTACTGCCTGTTCCTCATCCGCCGCCTCTGGATCTCGCGGCGCCGGGCCACCGCGCGGCGGCGCGGGCGCGAGGCGGCCTCGCTGCTGCCGGTCCTGACCCTCATCGCCGGCGAGGCGGTGACGCCGGCGCGCGAGGAGGCGCTGGGGATGCTCTCGCTGCTGGACCGGCTGCGCGCCGACCGGCACATCGCGCGGCGCCGCAAGATCGCCCGCGCCGTGGAGTGGCACCTCATCGCCGGCTTCAGCCAGGCCGAGACCGCCGACCTGCTGGGCGAGTCGAAGGGCATGGTGCAGCAGCGCATCGCCTTCTTCCTGGCCTGGGCGAGGCTGGCGGTGGCGCCGGACCTGGGCCTGGTGGAGCGGGCGGTGGCGGCGGCGGCGGCCGACCCCAGGCTGGCGCGCGGCGCGCTGCTGGCGGAGCAGGCGCGCCGCTTCTACCTGGCGGGCGAGCCGCGGGCGCGCATCGCGGCGGCGCTGGGCCTGCCGCCGGCGCGGGTGGAGCAGGACCTGCGCCTCTTCGCCGCCTGGGTGGCGGCGCGCGAGGCCAGGGGTGGCGTCGGCGCGGCGCCCGGCGGCGCGGCCGAGGGCCGCCGCCAGGCGGGCGAGGAGGCGTGATGTCGACCCCCATCGGCGCGGACGTGGTGGTGGAGGTGGTGCTCAAGTACGACCGGGCCGAGTGGCCGCGGCTCACCGCCGAGCTGTGCGGCGGCGACGCCGGGCTGGAGGCGCTGGTGGCCCGCCTGCTGGCCCACTACGACCGGCCCGACGCCCCGCTGCCGGCCGGCCCCTACCCGGTGGAGCTCGGCCCCTTCATCCTGGAGCGCGAGCTCGGGGCCGGGGCCCACGGCAAGGTCTACCTGGCGCGCCGCCCGCCGCTGGAGGGGTACGTGGCGGTCAAGCTGCTGCGCCCCGGCCCCGGCATGAGCGAGTTCGTGGAGCAGGTGCGGCGCGAGGCCGGCCGGGCCCGCCGCATCCCCAGCGTGCACGTGGTGCCGGTCTTCGACGCCGGGCGCATCGACGGCGGCCCCTTCTACGTGGAGATGGCGGTCTGCGCCGACCCGGACGAGGAGGCGCCCGGCTCCATCCGCATCGGCCGCTCGCTGGCCGAGGCGCAGGTGGGGCTGGGGCCGGCCGAGGCGGCCCGGCTGGTGGAGGACCTGGCGCGCGCCGTCCACGCGGCCCACCGCACCGGCGTCGTGCACGGCGACGTCAAGCCGGAGAACGTGCTGCTCACGCCGGAGAGCCGCCGCGTCATGCTGGCCGACTTCGGCATCGCCACCTCGCTGGCCGCCTCGTCCTCGCCCGGCTCCACCCCCATCGGCACGGTGGCCTACATGGCGCCCGAGCAGTGGCGCGACCACCTGCCGCCCTCCGAGGCCTCCGACGTCTACACCCTGGGTGGAACGCTCTACTTCCTGCTGTCCGGCCTGGCGCCGCACGGCGGGCGCGAGCAGGGGGCCGACCCGGCGCCGCCGCCGCTGTCGGCCGGCCTGCCGGTGCGGCTGCGCGAGATCGTGGAGCGGGCCCTGGCCCCGCGGCCCGAGGACCGCCCGCCCTCGGCCGGCGCGCTGGCCGAGGAGCTGCGCCGCTACCGCGCCCTGGAGCCCACCTGGCACGACCGGCGCTCGGCCGGCCGCCAGGCGCTGCTCTTCTCGCGGCGCCACGCCCGCGAGCTCCTCACCCTGGCGGCGGTGCTGGCGGTCGTCGCCCCGCTGGCCCTGGCCGCCTACCACGTCTTCACCAGCCGGGTGGTCGAGCTGGCGGCGCGCGAGGCGGCGCTGCGCGGCCAGATCGACGGCCTGGAGCGGGCCAGGGAGGGGCTGCAGCGGGAGACCGCCCGCATGGAGGGCGAGGCCTCCGCCAAGCAGCAGGAGCTGGGGCGCATCGAGGGGCGGCTCAAGCAGCTGCCGCGGCTGGAGCAGGCGCTGGGGGCCGCCCGCGAGGAGGCCACCCTGGCGCGGGAGGAGCTGACGCGGCGGGAGGGCGAGGCGCGCCAGGCGGGGGAGCGGGCGGCCGGGCTGGCGGCCCAGCTCGAGGTGACGCGCGACTCGCTGGTGGGGTCCGAGGCGCGCCAGGGGCTGGCCCAGCGCGAGGCCGGGCTGCGGGCCGGCGAGCGGGACGAGGCGCGGCGCCACGCCGCCGAGCTCGAGGCGCGGGTGCGCCTCCTGGAGGAGCGGCGCCTGGGGCTGGAGCGCGAGGTGGCGGAGCGGACGGCGGCGCTGGCCACGGCCCGGGCGGCCACCGACCGGGAGGCGGCGCGCGCCGCTGCGGCCGAGCGCGAGCGCGACGCCCTGCGTGGCAAGGGGCCAGGCGAGAAGGCGCCGGCGCGACCCGGGCCCTAGGGTCCCCCGGCGCCGGCAGGCGGACGCCCCCCGCCGGGGCGCGGGCTGGCCACCGCGGCCCCGACGGGTCCGGGGGCGGGGCCGGTGACGGAAGAACCGGTCGGCCCGCCGGTTCCACCAGGGCTGGTTGCGCCCCGGGCGGTCCCCGGGTTAACTGCCCCGTCGAGGTCCCCCTATGAGATTCCCCGCTGCCGCGCTCGCGGCCTCCCTGGCGCTCTCCGCCGGCGCCGCCGAGACCACCTCGCCCCCCGCGGTCGCGCCCGCCACGGCCGCGCCCGTGGGCGCGTCCGCCGCCGTCGCGCCCTCCGCCACCCCTCCGCCGGGCGCGGCCAAGGCCGCTGCCTCGGGCAGGCCGGCGGTCGCGGTGAAGCCGGCCGTCGCGGCCAGCCCCGCCGCGCCAAAGCCGCCCGCGCCGAAGCCGGCCGAGCCCGCTCCCTGCGAGCCGGTGAAGCCCTGCCAGATCGACTGACCTCGACCGGACACCAATGACCCGCAAGGCCCAGGCGGCCAGCCCGCCCCCAGCAGCCACGCCGCGCCTCGCCTTCCTGGCGGCGCTCCTCCTCTCGCTGGGCGGCCTGGTGGTGGCGCTGGTGCTGGTGCGCCTGCACGAGCAGGCCCACGCCGGGCTCTCCAGCTTCTGCGCCATCAGCGAGACCATGAACTGCGACAAGGTGGCCATGAGCCCCTTCTCGGTGGTGCTGCGCCTGCCGGTGGCGGTCTGGGGCGCGCTCGGCTACGGCCTGGCCGCCGCGCTCGCCGGGTGGGGGCTCACGCCGCGACGGCTCCACCCGGGCTGGCCGGCGGGGCTCCTCCTCCTGGTCGCGGCCGCGGCGGTGGGCGCCTCGGTGGCGCTGGCGCTGATCTCCAAGCTCCTCATCGGCGCCTGGTGCGTGCTCTGCATGGCCTCCTGGTCCATCGCCCTGCTCCTGCTCGTGGCCGCCTGGGCCGCCTGTCCGCCCGCCGGCCCGCTGGCCGCGGTGCGCGCCGACCTGGCCGCCCTGGGGCTGGCGCCGCGCCGCGCCTCGGCGGTGGCCGTGCTCGGCCTGGCGGCCATCGCGCTGCTGGCCTCTCTCTACCCGCGCTACTGGGAGCGCCCCCGCGTGCCCGCGCTCCTGGCGGCGCCCGCCGCGGCCCCGGCCGGCGCCCCCGCCGTCCCGACCCTGCCGCCCGGCTCGCGCGATCCGGCCGCGGGCGCCATCGTCTACAGCGACTACGAGTGCCCCTACTGCGCGGTCTCCCACGCCGACCTCAAGGTGGTGCTGTCGCACCGGCCGGACATCCGGGTGGTGAAGCGCCACTTCCCGCTCGACGTGGCCTGCAACCCGGTGGTGAAGCGCCCCATGCACCAGGACGCCTGCGCCTACGCCCGCGCCGCCATCTGCGCCGAGGCCCAGGGCAAGCTCGGGCCCATGGACGACGCCCTCTTCGAGAACCGCCACGGCAAGCGGCCGGTCGAGACGCTGGCCGCCGAGCAGGGGCTCGACCTGGCGGCGTTCCGCGCCTGCCTGGCCTCGCCGGAGACCGAGCGGCGGCTGCAGGGCGACATCGCCTCCGCCATCGCCGACGGCATCAAGGCCACGCCCACCTACCTGGTGGGCGGGGTGCAGTACGCCGGCCGGCTGCCGGTCGAGGTCTTCAAGCCGGCCGCGCCGTAGCGGGGCGCAGGACGGCCGGCCGGGTGCGACCCGCCGCTGGCGTCGGCGCCGCCGCCCCGTTATCTCCCGGGCCGCCACCGGAGGCCCACCATGCCAGCCAAGCTCACGCTCACCGACGCCGAGTGGCGCCAGCGCCTCACCCCGGAGGCCTACGCCGTGCTGCGCGGCCACGGCACCGAGCGGGCCCACCAGGGCTGCTTCGTCGGCACCCACGACCCCGGCACCTACGTCTGCGCCGGCTGCGGGAACCCGCTCTTCCGCGCCGGCGAGAAGTTCGAGTCGGGCACCGGCTGGCCCTCCTTCACGAGCCCGGTCGGCCCGGACGCGGTGACCATCGTGGTCGACCGCTCCTACGGGATGACCAGGGAGGAGGTGCGCTGCGCCCGCTGCGACGGCCACCTCGGCCACGTCTTCCCGGACGGGCCCAGGCCGACGGGCCAGCGGTACTGCATGAACTCGGTCGCCATGCGCCACGTGCCGGAGGGGCAGCCGCTCGACCCGGCGCCGCGGTAGCGGCGGGCGGGGGAATCGGTCAGAGTCTGGGGTCCAGCCGCGCCGGACCCACCGGCCGCAGCCCCACCGCGAGGACACCCCGCATGCGCTCCACGACCCTCCGCTCCTGCCTCCTCCTCGGCCTGCTGGCCCTCGCCCCGGCCGCGCTGGCCGCCCCGGCCAAGGAGCAGCCGGCCGCCCCCGCCCGGGAGGCGCGCCCTTCGGCCCGGGAGGCGCCCGCCGTCCGCGACTCGGGGCCGGGCGCGCCGCACCTCGGTGTGGGCCTGGCCGTCACCGGCGCCGACACCTTCGCCGCCGGCGGCCCCGCCCCGGTGAGCCTCTACCTGCCCATCGACCTCGGCACCCTCCGGATCGAGCCGTGGCTGGGCTTCGGCCGCCAGGGCGCCAGCGGCGGCGGCCCGAGCACCACGGTGGTGGCCCTCGGCGCCGGCGGCTTCCTGATGGTGCGGCCCAGCCGCACCTTCCAGGCCTACGCCGGCGGGCGGCTCGGCCTGGCCATCGTCTCGGTGGGCAGCACCGCCGGCACGGCCTCGCAGAGCCGCACCGACATCCAGCTGCTCCCGGCGGCGGGCGTCGAGTGGCTGGCCGATCCCCACTTCTCCTTCGGCATCGAGGGGCAGGTCGGCCTGGTCATCCACACCGGCGGCGGCTCCAGCTCCACCGACCTCGGCACCAACGGCCTCTTCTTCCTGCGCGCCTACCAGTAGGGCGGGGGCCGGCGACGGCGGGCGGCGTTACACGGGCAGCCCCACGGCCCGCATCAGCGCCAGCGCGTTGGAGTGGCGCACCACGCCCGGCTTGAGCCGGTAGTCGAAGGCCAGCTGGCCGTCGACCACCTGATCCTCGAAGTGGGCGTTGAGGATGGGAAGCCCGGCGCCGGCCGGCGGGGTCGGGGCGCCGCCCACCCCGCCGCCAGCCCCGTCGCCCTGGCCCGGTGCCAGTCCGGCCTCGTCCGGCGCGGGCGCCGACCCATCGCCGAGCGCGGTCAGCGCCAGGTCGTGGGTCGTCACCAGCCCGATGGCCCCGCGCGCCAGCAGCTCGCGCAGCACCGCCTCGGCCCCGACCCGCCGGTCGTGCGAGTTGGTGCCGTGCAGGATCTCGTCGAGCAGGAAGAGCAGCGGCGGCGCGCCGGCGGCCAGGTCCGCCAGCAGCTTGAGCCGGGTGATCTCGGCGTAGAAGCGCGACCGGCCCGCCAGCAGCGAGTCCTGGATGCGCAGGGTGGCCCCCACCCCGAGCGGCGTGAGCGCGAGCCGCCCGGCCCGCACCGGCGCGCCCGCCAGCGCCAGCACCACGTTCACGCCCACCGTCCGGAGCCAGGTGCTCTTGCCGGACATGTTGGAGCCGGACACCAGCACGGCGCACGGGGCGCCGCCGCCGAGCGCGAGGTCGTTGGGCACGGCGCCCGGCAGGAGGGGGTGGGCCAGGCCGGCCGCCTCGAGGCGGGCCGGCGCGCCCGGCGCCGGGTCCAGCACCTCCGGGAAGGGGTCGCCCGGGTGCTCGAAGGCGTGGCCGGCCAGCGAGGAGAGGGCCTCCAGCTCGGCCACCGCGTCGAGCCAGCGGGCCACCGCGCCGCCGCTCCCGCGCCGCCAGCGCTCCACCGCCAGCGCCTGCGCCGGCCGCCACAGCAGCAGGAAGCCCAGGGGGGCGAAGGCCTGGTTGTGGGCCCAGCCGAGCCGCTCCACGATGCGCCCGAGCGCGGCGATGCGGTGGGAGGCCGGGGCCGGGCCGTCGAGCAGCACGCGCTGCAGCGCCAGCAGCCGCGGGTCCAGGAAGGGCTCGCGCTCCAGCCGCGCCAGCACCAGCGCCAGCACCCGCAGCTCCGCCGCCGGCCGGTCCACCCCGCCCGCCACCCGTGCCAGCCGGTCGCGCAGCACCCTGAGCAGCGCGGCCTCGGCGAGCAGCGCCGCGGCGAAGGGGGCAGGGCCCATCAGCCCGGCGACCAGGGCCGCCAGCGCGCCCATTGTCGCCGCCACCAGCGCGGCCGCGGCCGGCCCGGTCCAGCCGGGCAGGAGCGGCGGCCCGGCGCCCCAGGTGGCCACCAGGGCGGCGTCCACCCCGGCCCGCACCTCCTCGCCCAGCACCGTCAGGTCCTCGCGCAGGTCGAGCCGCGGCGTGAGCTCGGCCACGGCGCGCTGCCGGGCCCTCACCTCCGGGGCTGCGGCGGGGGAGAGCAGCCAGGAGGCCAGCCGGTCCTCGCCGGGGCGGGTGCGCGCGGCGCACAAGAGCTCGAAGAGCGAGCCCGGGCCGAACAGGTCGAGGTCCTGGGCGTACGGGTGGGCCGGATCGGCGAAGCGCTCGCCGGCGGTGCCGCGCCCGGCGAAGCGGCCGTCGAGCCGCTCCAGGCCGGCGGCGTGGAAGGCGGCGCCCCGGCGGGCCCGGTCGCGGGCGGCGTAGACCCGGTCGTGCAGCGTCACCAGGGCCAGGAAGGCCGCCGCGGGCAGGAGCAGCCAGGCGGCGGGCAAGCGGGGGGCGCCCAGGGTGGCCCAGGCCAGCGCCGCGAAGGCCAGGAAGGCCGCCAGCCGGGCCCGGCCCAGCCAGGCGTCCTGGGCGTCGCGCCGCGCCACCTCGGCGAGCCGCGCGGCCCGGCGGGCCGACAGCTGGGTCCGCGGATCCGGCGCCATCAGCCGCACCGGAAGCTGCCGATGAGCGGCACGTGGTCGGAGAGGCCGGAGAAGGGCGCCCCGCGCGCCCCGAAAGGCCGGGTCCCCTCCAGGTCCAGGAAGGTCACGCCGTTGCCGCAGAAGAGGTGGTCGAGGTGCATGCGCAGGTTGAAGAAGCCGGCGGTGGGGAAGGCGCCGGGCCTGGCGGCGTCGCACTGCCCGAGCCGCTCCTGCGCCGCGTCGAAGCCGGCCTCGTCGCGCAGGTAGCGGTAGACCGGCGAGCCCGGGGCGCTGTTGAAGTCGCCGCACACCAGGAAGGGCTCCGGGCCCGCCAGCGCCTTCACGAAGGTGGCCAGGGTGCGGGCCTCGGCCAGCTGGTTCGAGCCGAAGCCGAGCCGCCGCTTCTCGGCCCAGAAGGCCCGGGCGAAGGGGGTGGGCAGCGAGAGGTGGGTGTTGAAGAGGTGGAGCCGCCGGCCGCCCGGCGTGCGCAGCTCCATGTGGGCGCAGATGCGGGCCTGCTTGCGCGCCTTGAAGCGGACCACGTGGTGGTGGGTGATGGAGTGGGGCTCGGCCGAGTTCTCCCCCTCCACCCGCAGCCGCCGCTCGTTCACCAGGATGGCCAGCCCGGCGGTGGTGATGGGCAGGCCGCGCAGCCGGTGGGCGTGGGCCGGGAAGTAGAAGGCCTCGTAGGGGCAGCGCCGGTCGCGCGCCAGGAAGGCGGCGCGCAGCTCGTCCATGAAGCCCTCGAGCTGGGTCTCCCCGGCGGCGGCGCCGCGGATGGCCAGGCGGGAGCGGAGCGAGCTGGTCTCGATCTCCTGCAGGCACAGCAGGTCCGGGATGGGGTCGAGCGCCGCCAGGCGGGCGGCGATGCGCCGCTGCGAGGCGCGGGTGGAGGCCAGCCCCTTCAGCGCGTGGCCGAAGTAGCGGACGTTGTAGCTCACCACGCGGAGCGGGTTCGAAGGCACCGTGGGTGCAGGTATAGCCCGCAGGCCGGCCGGCGGCCCGCTCCGAGGGGGGGCGCGGCGAGGGCGCGCAGGGCGCCTGCGCGGATCCCGGGCGCGGGCTAGGATCCGCCGCCACCCGTGGGGTCCCCCGCCATGCACGCGCTGCCAGCCGCCCTCCTCGCCGCCGTCCTCTCCGCGACCCCGGCGGCCCCGGCCGCCCGGCCCCGCCCCCTGGTCCAGGAGGCCCCCCTGCGCGCCCACCTGGCCTTCCTGGCCGACGACCTCCTGGAGGGGCGCGGCACCGGGCAGCGCGGCGGGGCGCTGGCGGTCCGCTACCTGGAGACCCAGCTCAGGGCGCTGGGGCTGGCGCCGGCGGTGGGCCAGGGCTACCTGCAGCGCGCCGAGGTGCAGGGCGTGAAGCTCCGGCCCGCCGAGAGCGCGCTCACCTTCCACGGCCCCGGCGGCGCGCTGCCGGCGACGCTCGGCGAGGACCTGGTGGCGGCCAGCGGGCAGGGCAGCGGCGAGGTGCGGCTCGAGGCCGAGGTGGTCTTCGTGGGCTTCGGCATCCAGGCCGCCGCCGAGCGCTGGGACGACTACCAGGGGGCCGACCTGCGGGGGAAGCTGCTGCTCATGCTGGTGAACGAGCCGCCGCCCACCGCCGGGGAGCCGGGCCGCTTCGGCGGCGCCGACCTCACCGAGTACGGCCGCTGGACCTGGAAGTTCGAGGAGGCGGCCCGGCGCGGCGCGGCCGGGGTGCTGCTGGTGCACACCACCGAGTCGGCCTCCTACGGCTGGGGGGTGGTGCGCACCGGCTTCGGCGGCGAGAAGTTCCGCCTGGCGGCGGGGCCGCGCCTCACGCCGCTGCAGGGCTGGGTCACCGAGGCCTTCGCCCGGCGGCTGGCGGCGGCCGGCGGCCAGGACCTCGACGCCCTGCGCGCCCGCGCCCTGGTCCGCGGCTTCCGGCCCGTGCCGCTCGGCCTGGGCCTGACGGCCCGGCTCACCTCCGACGTCCGCACCTTCACGCAGGAGAACGTGGCCGGGGTGGTGCGCGGCACCGACCCCGCCCTGGCGAGGGAGGCGGTGCTCTACAGCGCCCACTGGGATCACTTCGGGGTGGTGGACGGCACCATCCGCAACGGCGCGGTGGACAACGCCTCCGGCTGCGCCGCCGCGCTGGCGCTGGCGCAGGCCGCGGCGGGGAGCCCGGCCCGCCGCTCGCAGGTCTTCCTCTTCACCTTCGGCGAGGAGCAGGGGCTGCTCGGCGCCTCCGCCTGGGTGCAGGAGGGGCCCTGGCCGGTGGCCGACACGGTGGCCAACCTGAACCTCGAGTCGCTCAACTTCGTCGGCCCCTCGCGCGACGTGGAGTTCCTGGGGGGGCGGCGCTCCACCCTGCTGGCGCTGGCCCAGCGGGTGGCGCCCCTCACCGGCCTGACGCTCCGCCTCGACGACCCCGACCCGGCCGGCCTCTCCTTCCGCAGCGACCACTTCCCCTTCGCCCGCGCCGGCGTGCCGGCCCTGAGCCCGGGCTTCAGCCTGGCAGGCCAGCGCGACTACCTGCGCGACGGCGAGGCCAGCCGCGCCCGGGCCGCCGCCAACCTGGAGCGCTACCACCAGGCCAGCGACGACTACGATCCGGCCTGGGACCTCTCCGGCATGGTGCAGCACGCCCAGTTCGTCCTCGACCTCGGCCAGGCCGTGGCCGACGCCCCCGACCGGCCCACCTGGAGGACGCCATGAACCCCGCCTTCACCGCCCACCTGGCCGGCCAGCTCTCCCGGCTCGAGGCCGACGGCCTGCTGAAGCGCGAGCGGGTCATGACCAGCCCGCAGGGCGCCTGGGTGGAGGTGGGCGGCCGGCGGGTCCTGAACCTGTGCGCCAACAACTACCTGGGCCTGGCCGGCCGGCCCGAGCTGGTGGCGGCGGCCCAGGCGGCGCTGCCGCGCCACGGCTTCGGCCTCTCCTCGGTGCGCTTCATCTGCGGCACCCAGGACGTGCACGCCGCGCTGGAGGCCAGGCTGGCCCGCTTCCTCGGGTACGAGGACGCCATCCTCTTCTCCTCCTGCTTCGACGCCAACGGCGGCGTCTTCGAGGCCCTGCTCGGCGAGGAGGACGCGGTGGTCTCCGACGCCCTCAACCACGCCTCCATCATCGACGGCATCCGGCTGTGCAAGGCCAGGCGCTACCGCTACGCCAACGGCGACCTGGCCGACCTGGAGGTCCAGCTCCGCCAGGCCGCGGCCGACGGGGCCCGCTTCACCCTGGTGGTGACCGACGGCGTCTTCTCCATGGACGGCTACCTGGCCAGGCTGCCGGGCATCTGCGACCTGGCCGAGCGGCACGGCGCGCTGCTCATGGTGGACGACAGCCACGCGGTCGGCTTCGTGGGGGCCCACGGCCGCGGCACGCCCGAGCACTTCGGGGTGGAGGGGCGGGTGGACCTGGTCACCGGCACGCTCGGCAAGGCGCTGGGCGGCGCCTCGGGCGGCTACGTGGCCGGCTCCCGGGAGGTGGTGGGCTGGCTGCGCCAGAAGGCGCGGCCCTACCTCTTCTCCAACACGCTCATGCCGGCCATCGCCGACGTGAGCCTGACGGTGCTCGACCTGGTGGAGCGGGGCGACGACCTCCGGGCCCGGCTGCGCGACAACGCGGCCTTCTTCCGCGGCGAGCTGGCGCGGCTGGGCTTCACCCTGCTGCCCGGCGAGCACCCCATCATCCCGGTCATGCTCGACGAGGCGCCGCTGGCCCAGGCCTTCGCGGCCCGCCTGCTGGAGGAGGGGGTCTACGCGGTGGGCTTCTTCTTCCCGGTGGTGCCGAAGGGCAAGGCCCGCCTCCGCACCCAGATGAGCGCGGCCCACTCGCGCCAGGACCTCGAGGTGGCGGTGGCGGCCTTCGAGCGGACCGGCCGGGCGCTCGGGGTGATCAGGTGACCCGGCGGCGCGCGGCGGCGCGGCGCGGCGGCGGGCGGGAGCGGCGCGGCGGATCCGAGGAGGCGGCATGAAGGCCCTGGCGAAGACCGAGCGGAAGGAAGGCATCTGGCTGGTGCAGGACGCGCCCGAGCCGGCGGTGGGCGTGCACGACGTGCTGATCCGCGTCCGCAAGAGCGCCATCTGCGGCACCGACGTGCACATCTACAACTGGGACGAGTGGAGCCAGCGCACCATCCCGGTGCCCATGATCGTGGGGCACGAGTACGTCGGGGTGGTGGAGCGGGTGGGGGCCGAGGTGGAGGCCTTCAAGCCCGGCGACCGGGTCAGCGGGGAGGGGCACCTGACCTGCGGCTTCTGCCGCAACTGCCGGGCCGGCCGGCGCCACCTGTGCCGCCACACCGTCGGCGTGGGGGTGAACCGGCCCGGCTCGTTCGCCGAGCTGCTCTCCATCCCCTCGGTCAACGCCTACCTGATCCCCGACGACGTCCCGGACGACATCGCCGCCATCTTCGACCCCTACGGCAACGCGGTGCACACCGCGCTCTCCTTCGACCTGGTGGGCGAGGACGTGCTCATCACCGGGGCCGGCCCCATCGGCGCCATGGCGGCGGCGGTGGCGCGCCACGTGGGCGCCCGCCACGTGGTGGTCACCGACGTCAACGACTACCGGCTGGAGCTGGCCGCCAGGCTGGGCGCCTCGCGCACCGTCAACGTGGCCAGGGAGGACCTGCGGGCGGTGATGGCCGGCCTCGGCATGAAGGAGGGGTTCGACGTCGGCCTGGAGATGAGCGGCAACGGCGGCGCCTTCCGGCAGCTGCTGGAGGTGATGAACCACGGCGGCAAGGTGGCGCTGCTGGGCATCATGGCGGGCCAGGAGGCCATCGACTGGAGCCAGGTGGTCTTCAAGGGGCTGACGCTCAAGGGCATCTACGGCCGGGAGATGTTCGAGACCTGGTACAAGATGGCGGCCATGCTGCAGGGCGGGCTGGACCTCTCGCCGGTGGTGACCCACCACTTCCCCATCGACCGTTTCCAGGAGGGGTTCGACGTCATGCGCAGCGGCCGCTCCGGCAAGGTGATCCTGGACTGGAGCTGAGCGCAGGCGCCGGCCGGTCCGGGCGGCGCCGGGCCGACTCCCCCCTCCGCCGGTATCCCGCGCCGCCGGCTGGGCCTATGCTCGCCCGGTCGGCCCCGCCGACCACCCGTGACCCAGCTCGCCTTGCCACCCCACCGCCAGCGCTGCCTGCGCTGCCGGCGCCCGCAGCGCGCCTGCTGGTGCCCCCACCTCCGGCCGGTGGAGAGCGCCACCCGCACCTGCTTCCTGCAGCACCCGCGCGAGGAGCGGACCGCCATCGGCACGGCCCGCATGGCCCACCTGTCGCTCCCCAACTCGGAGCTGCACCTGGGGGTCTCCTTCGAGGACCACCCGCGGGTGCGGGCGCTGGCGGCCGAGCCGGGCACGGCGCTGCTCTTCCCCGGCGAGGGGGCGCTCGACCCGGCGGCGCTGCGCGGCCAGGCGCCCACCACGGTCATCGTGGTCGACGGCACCTGGTCGCAGGCGCGCAAGGTGGTCAAGCGGAACCCCTTCCTGCTCGGCCTGCCGCGCCTGGCCTTCACGCCCGAGCAGCCCAGCAACTACCGGATCCGGCTGGAGCCGTCGCTGGAGTACGTCTCCACCATCGAGGCGGTGGTCCACCTGCTCGGGGCGCTGGAGGGCGCGCCGCAGCGGTACCGGCCCATCCTCGACGCCTTCGACGCCATGGTGGACCTGCAGATCGCGGCGCGCGACGCCCGCGCCGGCCCGCCGCGCCGCCGCCGGCCCCGCGCCCGGCAGCCCCGGGCCGACCTGACGGTGTCCGCCCTGCGGTCGCGGCCGGCCGACGTGGTGGCGCTCTACGCCGAGGCCAACGGCTGGGCCACCGGCAGCGGCGTGGCCGGGGAGGACGAGCTCATCCAGCTCAGCGCCGCCCGGCCGCTCACCGGCGAGCGGTTCGAGGCCTTCCTGGCCCCGCGGCGCCCGCTCGGGCCCGGGGTGCCGACCCACCTCGAGGTCGAGGCCGGGCTGCTGCTCGGCGGCGAGCCGGTGGCCCGGGCGCTGGCGCGCTTCGAGGCCTTCCTGCGGCCGGGCGACCTCTTCTGCGGCTGGGGCCCCTACGCGCTCGGGCTGCTCCGGGCGGAGGGCGGGCCGGAGCGCGAGTTCGCCGACCTGCGGCTGGCCTGCGCCCGCCGGCTGCAGCGGCGCCCGGGCGGCGTGGAGCAGGCGGTGCGGCTGCTGGGGCGCGAGGCGCTGCCGCCGCCCCTCGGGCCCGGCCGGGCCGGGCGCCGGCTGGCCTGCCTGCTCGAGGTGCTGGGCCGCCTGGTCGAGGAGGACCGACAGCCCGGCCGCCCCGGCGACGGCCAGCCAGGTTGACGGCCGGCCCCGGCGGGGGCGCCGCGACCGGTCCGCTTGACTCGGGCGCCGCTGGCCTTATCTGTAACCAAACCGGTTGCTCATAACGGCACCTCACACGGAGTGGAACCCATGCCGAACGCCTCGCTCTTCGCCCCCGCCACCCTCGGGCCCCTGGCCCTCTCGAACCGGCTGGTCATGGCCCCCATGACCCGCAGCCGCGCCGTGGAGGCCAACACCCCCAACGCCCTGATGGCCGAGTACTACGCCCAGCGGGCCGGGGCCGGGCTGATCGTCACCGAGGGGACCTCGCCGTCGCCCAACGGCGTCGGCTACCCGCGCATCCCCGGCCTGTGGAGCGCCGGCCAGGTGGCCGGCTGGCGCCTGGTCACCGACGCCGTCCACGCCCGCGGCGGGCGCATCTTCGTGCAGCTCATGCACACCGGGCGGGTGGGCCACCCGCTCAACCTGCCGGCCGGCGCCGAGGTGCTGGCGCCCAGCGCGGTGCAGGCGCCCGGCGAGATGTACACCGACGCCAAGGGGCTGCAGCCGCACCCGGTGCCCCGCGCCATGACCGAGGCCGAGGTGCGCGCCGCCATCGCCGAGCACGTGACGGCCGCCAGGAACGCCGTGGCCGCCGGCTTCGACGGCGTCGAGCTGCACGGCGCCAACGGCTACCTCCTCGAGCAGTTCATCAGCCCAGACACCAACCGGCGCAGCGACGCCTGGGGCGGCTCCATCGAGAAGCGGCTGGCCTTCCCGCTCGAGGTGGCCCGGCAGGTGGCGGCGGCCATCGGCGGGGAGCGGGTCGGCATCCGGCTCTCACCCTACGGCGTCAACGCCGGCATGGTGGCCTGGCCGGAGATCGACGAGACCTTCACCGCGCTGGTGAAGGCGCTGGTCGCCACCGGGATCCAGTACGTCCACCTGGTGGACCACTCGGCCATGGGCGCGCCGCCGGTGTCGGCGGCGCTGAAGCTGGCGCTGCGCCAGGCCTGGCCGCGCACCCTCATCCTGGCCGGCGGCTTCGACCGGGCCGGCGCCGAGGCGGCGCTGGCGGAGGGGCGCGCCGACCTGGTCGCCTTCGGCCGGCCGTTCCTGGCCAACCCGGACCTGGTGACGCGGCTCCAGCGCGGGGTGCCGCTCAACGCGCCCGACTTCGCCACCTTCTACCTGCCCGGACCCAAGGGCTACACCGACTACCCCGCGGCGGCCTGAGAGGCCGTGAAGAAATCCCCTCCCGTCGCCGGATCGGCCGATGCGCGGCGCATCGCTGCGTCGCGCCTCCCTCACATATCGGCGAGATATGCTCGGTCGGCGCGCCTTGCGCTGCTTGCGCCTCGACCGCCCGGCTCGGTCCGGGGATTCCCTCACGGCCTCTGAGCCGCCGGGGCGGGCGCGCCGGGCGCCGCGCCGGGCGCCGCGCCGGCGCAGCCCGGCCGTCTACGGCCGGTACCGGCTCCCCACCAGTGGCGGCGCGTCGGTGCGCGCCACGTGGCAGGCGGTGCAGATCCAGCGCGCCCCGGCCACCTTCTCGCCCACCTGGTCCGGCGCGTGGCGCAGGTCCACGTAGTGGCTGCGCGGCAGCGGCGTCGGCTCGCCGGGCACCTTGGGCCCGGCGTGCTGGTGGCAGTCGAGACAGGCGCTCTGCTCGCGGGTGATGGGCAGCAGGTCGGCCACGCCGTGCGGCACCACCGGCGGGATCTGGGTCCCGAGCCGCGGCGGCGGGGGGGTCTTCTCGCCCGGGGCCGAGTCCTCGGCCTTCCAGGCGGGGGGCGCCGGCACCTCGAAGACGCTGGTCTTCGAGAGGCCCAGGTCCCGGTCCTTCACCGGCGCCGCCGCCGGGGCGGGCGGCGCGGCGGGGGCGGTGGCCCTGGGTGCGGCGCAGGCGGAGAGGGCGGCGAGCCCGGCGGCGGCGAGGAGGGCGGTCAGGTGGGTGCGCATGGGGGCCTCGCTCAGGCGACCTTGGTGATCTTGACGGCGCACTTCTTGTAGTCCGTCTCCTTGGAGATCGGACAGGTGGCGTCGAGGGTCAGCTTGTTGATGAAGACCCCCTCGTCGAACCAGGGCACGTAGACCAGCCCGCGCGGCACCCGGTTGCGGCCGCCCACGGTGACGCGCGCCTGGATCTTGCCTCGCCGGGACTCGATCCAGGCCAGCTCGCCGACCGCCAGCCCGCGCGAGGCGGCGTCCTTCTCGTTCATCCAGAGCAGCGCCTCGGGCACCGCGGCGTGCAGCTGCGGCACCCGCCGGGTCATGGTGCCGGAGTGCCAGTGCTCCAGCACCCGGCCGGTGCACAGCCACAGGTCGTAGGTGGCGTCGGGCGACTCGGGCGGCTCCTGCCAGGGGCGGAAGAAGATCTTGGCCTTGCCGGCCAGCGCCACCGGGTCGCCCGGCTTCGCGCCGGAGAGGTCACCCTGCGGCAGCTTCTTGGCGAACTTCCCGTAGAAGTCGAAGCCCGAGCCCTTCCTGGCGTAGGGGTCGTACTGGTCGTTGAAGCGCCAGAGCGTCTCCTTGCCGTCCACCACCGGCCAGCGCAGGCCGCGCACGTCGTCGCGGTGGTAGGTGTCGAAGGAGGCCAGGTCGTGGCCGTGGCCCAGGCCGAAGGTCCGGTACTCCTCGAAGAGCGCCTTCTCGGGGAACCAGTCCAGGCCGCCGGCCGACACCGTGCAGTTCGGCTTGCCGGCCGAGACCGGCTCCGGCCACTTGAACTTCAGGGCCGCCGGCGTGGCGAAGAGCGCCTGGTAGAGCGTGGACTCGGGGGTCAGCCCCAGCCCGGCCGCGCCGGCCAGCACCGACGGCAGCTTGCCCTTCTCGAACCCCTCGGCCTCCAGGCCGGGCACCCGCTGCTCGCCCCAGACCTCGGCCAGGGTGAAGCGCTTGGAGAACTCCAGCATCTGCCAGACGTCGCTGCGCGCCTCGCCGGGCGGGCTCACCACCTGGCGCCACAGCTGGGTGCGCCGCTCCGAGTTCCCGTAGCCGCCCCACTTCTCGTAGATCATGGCCGACGGCAGGATCAGGTCGGCCACCTTGGACGAGAGCGTCGGGTAGACGTCCGAGACCACGATGAAGTTGTCGAGCTTCCGCGCCGCCTCGATCCAGTGGTTGGCGTTGGCGGTGGACTGGAACGGGTTGGTCACCTGCACCCAGAGCCAGCGCAGCGTGCCGTCCTCCAGGTCGCGCATCATCTGCACGATGTGGCTGCCCACCTTGGGGTTGATGGTGCCGTGCGGCAGCTTCCACAGCTCCTCGGCGTGGGTGCGGTGGCTGGCGTCGTCCACCGTCATGTCGGCCGGCAGCCGGTGCGAGAAGGTGCCCACCTCGCGGGCCGTGCCGCAGGCGGAGGGCTGGCCGGTCAGCGAGAAGGCCCCGCTGCCCGGCTTGGCCTGCTTGCCGGTGAGCAGGTGCAGCATGTAGGCCTGCTCGTTCACCCAGGTGCCGCGGGTGTGCTGGTTGAAGCCCATGGTCCAGTACGAGACCACCTTGCGGGAGGGCGAGCAGTACTCGTTGGCCAGCAGCTTGAGCTTGGCCTTGAAGTCGGCCAGCGGCTCGTCGGGGTCGCCCTTGGCCAGCTGGGCCACGAAGTCGAGCGTGTAGGGCTCGACGCCCCTGGCGAACTCCTCGAAGGAGATGAGCCAGTGCTTCTGCGGGGCCCCGGCGGCGCCCTGCGCCTTCTCGTGCCGGGTGGCCGGGTCCAGGCCGCGGGCCACCGCCTCCTCGCGGGTGAGCACGATGGTCCGCTGCCGCGCCTGCGTGTCCTTCTCGGCCGGGAAGGCCTTGAGGTCGTCCCCGCGCAGCCCGAAGCCGATGTCGGTGGGGCCGGCCGCGAAGACGCAGTGCCTGGCCACGTAGTCCTGGTCCACCGCGCCGCGCTTCAGCACCTCGCGGGCCAGGTAGTTCCAGATGGCCAGGTCCGAGTTCGGCTTGAAGACCACCTCCAGGTCGGCCGCCTCGGAGGTGGCGTTGGCGTAGGTGGTGAGGTTGAAGGTGCGGTAGCTGGGGCGGCGCTGCCGCTCGTCGACGATGCGCGCCCAGAGCATGGGGTGCATCTCGGCCATGTTGGCGCCCCAGGTGACCACCGTGTCGGTCAGCTCGATGTCGTCGTAGCAGCCCGACGGCTCGTCGATGCCGAAGGTCTGCATGAAGGCCGCCACCGCCGAGGCCATGCAGTGGCGGGCATTGGGGTCGAGGTTGTTGGAGCGCCAGCCGGCCTTGACCAGCTTCGAGGCGGCGTACCCCTCCATGATGGTGTACTGGCCGGAGCCCATGACGCCCACGCCGGTGGGGCCGAGGGCGGCGTGGGCGCGGGTCCACTGCCGCTTCATCTCGTCGAAGGCCTCCTCCCAGGAGACCTCCTCGAAGTCGCCCTGCTTGTCGAAGACGCCGTTGCGCTTGCGCAGCAGCGGCCGGGTCAGGCGGTCCTGCCCGTAGAGGATCTGGGCGCAGGCGTACCCCTTGGCGCAGAGCAGGCCGCGGTTGACCGGGCTCTGCGGGTCGCCCTTCACCGCCACCACGCGCCCCTCGGTGGTGGCGATCTGGATGCCGCAGCCGGTGCCGCAGAAGCGGCAGACGCCCTTGTCCCAGGTCCAGCCCGTGGCCTCCGCCGGGAGCACCGGCAGGGGGACCCCCGCCGTGCCGACCGCCAGGGTGGTGAGGCCCGCCTCGAGGAGCTGCCGCCGCGTCAGCGTCCAGGACATCGTGATCCCTCCCAGGGTGAAGGGGGAGAGGAGGAGCAAGGGCCACGCCACCCCGCAAGCGCCCGCGCCCATTGAGGCGGCGGGCGGCCGGGCGGGCCGGCGCACCCACCGGTCGGTGGCGGCGCACCGAACGGTGGGTGGTCAAAGGATCCGCGCCGCGCCCAGCCGCCCGGCCTGCCAGGGGAAACGCGCCTGGCCTGGGGCCTGCACCGAAGGGTCGGTGGAGGTACCCTTGCACCCGATGCCGCTGCCCATCGTCACCCACGACGTCCACGACACCATCGTCGAAGAGGCCATCCAGGCCGTGCTGGCCACGGTGGAGCTCGACGTGGTGCTCGACCGGACCGGCCGGCTGCTGGAGCGCCGCTTCGGTGCCACCCGGGTGGTCATCCACCGGGTGGACGGCCAGCCGGAGGGGCGGGCCGTCACCGCGCTGGTCTCCGACCCGCGCCACCCGCCGGCCGGGGTGGGCGACGGCTTCGAGCTGGCCGGCACCGCGGCCGGCCAGGCCCTGGCGACGCGCCGGCCGGTGGTGGTGGATCCGGTGGACCCGGCCCACCCCCGCTTCCGCGACGAGCCGCGCCTGGCGGCCCTGGGCTACGGCTCGCTGGTGGCCTTCCCGCTGGTCTTCGAGGGGCAGGCCCTGGGCGTGCTGGAGATCGCGCACCCGCCGCAGGAGGGGCTGCTGGACTGCTGCTTCCAGGTGGCGGGGCAGGTGGCCTCGCTGGTGGCCATCGCCCTGCACAACAGCCTGCTGGTGGAGGAGGTGCGCCGCCTCAACCGGCTGCTGGGGCACGAGAACGCGCTGCTCAAGGAGGAGCTGCGGCAGGTGAAGCCGCAGGCCCGCTACCTGGCCGAGAGCGCGCCCATGCGCGAGGTGCTGGAGCAGGTGCGCCGGGTGGCGCCCTCCGACACCACCGTGCTGGTCCGCGGCGAGACCGGGGCCGGCAAGGAGGGGCTGGCGCGCATGCTGCACGACCTCTCGCCGCGCGCCGGCGCGCCCTTCGTGCCGGTCAACCTCGGCGCCATCCCCGAGGGGCTCATCGAGAGCGAGCTCTTCGGCCACGAGAAGGGGGCCTTCACCGGCGCGGTCAGGCGGCGCACCGGCCGCTTCGAGCAGGCCGACGGCGGCACCGTGTTCCTCGACGAGGTGGGCGACGCGCCGGCCTCGGTGCAGGTGCGGCTGCTGCGCGTGCTGCAGGAGCGCGAGCTCACCCGGGTGGGCGGCAGCGAGGTGGTGAAGGTGGACGTGCGGGTGGTGGCCGCCACCAACCGCGACCTGGAGCGCGCCGTGGCGGCCGGCACCTTCCGCGAGGACCTCTACTACCGCCTGGCGGTCTTCCCCCTCCGGCTGCCGCCGCTGCGCGAGCGGCGCGCCGACCTGAAGCCGCTGGCCCTGCACTTCCTCGAGCGCCACGCCGCCGCCATGCACCGCAGGCCCCCCGAGGTGCCGGAGGCCTTCTGGCGCGCGCTGGAGGCCCACCCCTGGCCCGGCAACGTGCGCGAGCTGGAGAACTTCGTGCAGCGGGCGCTCATCCTCTCGCCCGGGCCGGTGCTGGCGCTGCCGGGGCCGCCCGGCGGCGGGGCGCCGGCGCAGCGCGGGGCCGGCCGGGACGGCGCGCCCGGCACCTTCGAGGAGGAGGCCCGGCAGGTCCTCGAGCGGGCCCTCCTGGCCTGCGGCGGACAGGTCTACGGGCCCAAGGGGGCCGCGGCGCTGCTCGGGCTCAAGCCCACCACGCTGCAGGGGAAGATGAAGCGGTATGGCTTGTAGGTGCCACCCCCACCGCCCGGCCGGTCCACCGCACCGAAATCCCGGTGCCCCCCCGCGCCGCCCCCGTTCAACCCCCCGCCACCACGGCACCCCGGTCCTGGCAGGCCCCTTGCTCACGAGGAGCGTCGGACCCCCGCCCGCGGCCACTCCCGGCCACCCGGCGGTCCGAAGAGGGATGGTGCGACATGGCCCTGGCTGGCTTGAAGGTGATCGACCCCGCGGCCCTGCCGCCCGCGGCCGCGGTGCGGCTGGAGCAGCTCCTCGACTACGCCGACGGCGCGGTGTTGAGCCGGGCCCTGGTGAAGGCCCCGGGCGGCTCGCTGACCCTCTTCGCCTTCGAGGCCGGGCAGGAGCTCTCCGAGCACACCGCCCCCTTCGACGCGGTGGTGCAGGTGCTCGACGGCGAGGTGGACCTCACCATCGGCGGGGCCCCGGTGACCGCCCGCGGCGGCGAGGCGGTCCTCATGCCGGCCCACGTGCCGCACGCGCTCAGGGCCCGCACGCGCTTCAAGATGCTGCTCACCATGCTGCGCGGCCAGCCCGCCGGCGGCGCGGCCCGCGACCCGAGGGCGGCGTGAGCGGCGCGCGCGTGGTGAAGCGCCTCGACGCCCGGCCGCTCCGGGCGCGCGGCATCCACCCGGTGGAGCAGGTGCTCACCGACCTGCGGGCGCTCCTGCCCGGCGAGGCCTATGAGCTCGTCACCCCGCACCCGCCCGGCCCCATCATCGAGCAGGCCCGGCCGCTCGGCCTGTCCGCGGCCTCGGAGCAGCTCGGCCCGGACGAGTGCCTCACCACCTTCACGCGCGGCGGCTGAGGGGGTCGGCCCGGCGCGCCCGGCGCGGGCCCCCGGGCCGCCGCCGCGGACCGCGCCGCGGCGAGCCCCCGACGCGACGATGCCCCGGGGCCGGCCTGCGCCCCGGGGCCTCCCGTCACGCCGGACGCCCCGGCCTCAGGCGGCCCGCTGCGCCTCGGCCGCCCGCGGAGCCGCGGCGGCCCGCTCGGCCCGCCGGATGGACGCGTCCAGCACCCAGGCGCGGATCACGAAGGCCAGCAGCGCCACCACGCCCACGTCGAAGATCAGGTCGGGCACCACGCGCGCCCAGGTGGCGGCGTGGATGAAGGCGCTGCCGGTCACCTCGGGGCTGCGGGCCCACCAGGTGCCCTTCTCGACGGCCGCGTGCAGCTGGTAGATGCCGGCCGGCAGGAGCGACAGGAACATCATGGTGAACAGGCCCAGGTTGAGCCCCCAGAAGGCCACCTTCAGGAGCCGGTCGCTCCAGGCCTCCGGCCGCACGATGGAGCGGAGCGCGAAGAGCATGAGCGCGATGGCCAGGAAGCCGTAGACGCCGAAGAGCGCGCCGTGGCTGTGGATGGGCGTCGTGTCGATGCCCTGCGAGTAGTAGAGGACGATGGGCGGGTTGATGAGGAAGCCGAAGACGCCGGCGCCCAGCATGTTCCAGAAGGCCACCGCCGCGAAGAACCAGAGCGGCCAGCGCCAGGGCCGGGCGTTCTCCCCCGAGCGCGCCAGCTTGAGGTGCTCGTAGACCTCGAAGCCCAGCAGCGAGAGCGGCACCACCTCCAGCGCCGAGAAGGTGGCGCCCAGCGAGGTGATGAAGAGCGGCGTGCCGGAGAAGTAGAGGTGGTGGAAGGTGCCGATGATGCCGGCGCCCAGGTAGAGCACGATGGAGAAGTAGGTGGCGCGCAGCGCCGCCCGGGCCCCCAGCGCGTTGATGCGCACCAGCACGAAGGCCACCGCCACCGTGGCGAAGACCTCGAAGAAGTTCTCCACCCACAGGTGCACCACCCACCAGCGCCAGTAGTCGGCCACCGAGAGGTGGGTGCCGGGCGTGTAGAAGAGCCCCACCGAGTAGAAGAGCGGGATGGAGACCGAGGCGTAGAGCAGGAGGTGCGTCAGGCCGCCCTTGTCGGTCTCCGCCCGGAGCGCCGGGGCCAGCGCCCGCTGCACCAGCCAGAGCCACAGCACCAGGCCGCCGATGAGGGCCACCTGCCAGACGCGCCCCAGCTCGATGTACTCGTAGCCCTGGTGGCCGATGAGCCAGCCGTCGGGGCCGGAGAGCTTGCCCATGACGCCGGCCCAGGTGCCGCCGAGCGAGCCCACCACCACCACCACCAGGGCGCCGAGCAGGACGTAGGTGAGGACCTTCTGGCCCTTGGGCTCGTGCCCGCCCACCGCCGGCCCGATGAACAGGCCGGTGGCCAGCCAGCAGGTGGCGATCCAGAAGACCGCCAGCTGCAGGTGCCAGGTGCGCGAGGCGGCGTAGGGCAGGATCTTCCCCGTGTCCACGCCGAAGATCCGGTTGCCCTCCACCGCGTAGTGGCCGGTGATGGAGCCGAGCACGATCTGCAGGCCGAAGAGCACGATGGCGACGGCGAAGAAGGGGATGGTGGCGCGCTGGCTGGGGGTGGGCTGCGGCACGCCCAGCGCCGGGATGGCCGCCGCGTGCTCCGGGTCCTTCGCCCTGAGCCGCAGGTAGAAGAAGATGGCCAGGGCCGTGCCCAGGATGAGCAGGACCACCGAGGCGATGGACCAGATGAGCGCCGACGGCAGGGCCAGGTTGCCGGCCAGCGGGTCGTAGGGCCAGTTGGCGGTGTAGGTGACGGTGTCGCCGGGCCGGTTGGTCATGGCAGCCCAGGCGGTCCAGAAGAAGAAGTCGGAGACGTGGCCGGCCTCGGCGGCGTCGGCGATGAAGCCGGCCGGGATCGACATGGCGTCGCTCCCGCCGGTGAAGAGCGCGGCGTAGTGGGCCCGCAGCGCCGGCAGCGCCGCGGCCTGGCCCGGCGAGAGGGTGAGCGTGTCGGTGGCGGCGTCGTAGCGGTTCCGCTTCAGCTCGGCGGCCACCTCGGCCTCGACGCGGCCGCGCTCGCCGGGGGCCAGCGCCTCCAGGTCGGCCTGGCCGAAGGCCGTGGCGGCCCGCGGGTCGAGGCCGTGCGCCAGGCCGGCGGCGGTGAGCGCCACGCGGTGCAGGGCGTCGGCCGACCAGTCGGGCGCCAGGTAGCTGCCGTGGCCCCAGACCGAGCCGGTGGACTGCCCGCCGCGCGACAGGTAGGCGCGCTGGCCGAGCCCGATGGCCTCGGCCCCGCTGACCACCTGGCCGGAGGCGTCGACCACCCGCGCCGGGATGGGCGGCTTGTGCCTGGAGATCTGCGCGCCGCCGAACAGCAGCACGGTGAAGGCCCCCACGATGACGAAGAGCAGGACGGCGCGACCGGTGTGGCTCATGTCTCTCTTTCCGCCGGCCCTCCGGGGCCGAGCGCTTCCGAAGCGCCCACCCCTGAGCAAGCGCCCGGCCAGACGCCAAGCCGACGGGATCAGGGCGCTTCGCCTCGAGGCCCGCCCGGTCTCCACCGAAATGCCGGTGGCCGGGCCACCCGCATCCGGGTGCGGCGCCTCACGGGTGGGGAGCCGGCTTGCGCGCGGGCGGGGTGCGCGCCACGGTTCGCCCATGGACGATCTGCCCGAAGGCCTGCCGCGCCGCATCCTCGAGGGCTCCCCCGACGCCGTGCTCGTCTCCGACCGCGGCGGCGCCATCCGCGGCTGGAACGCGGCGGCCACGCGGCTCTTCGGCTTCCCCGACGCCGAGGCGCTGGGCGCCTCGATGGACCTCATCATCCCGGAGCGGCTGCGCGGCCGGCACTGGGGCGGCTGGGACCACGTCATGTCCACCGGCGTGACCCGCTACGGCGACGGGCAGCTCCTGGCGGTGCCGGCCCAGCACCGGGACGGCCGGCAGCTCTCGGTGGAGTTCTCCATCCAGCTCCTGGCCGGCGCCGACGGCCGCATCGAGTGGGTGGTGGCCATCTTCCGCGACGTGACCGAGCGCTTCGGGCGCGACAAGGCGCTCAAGCTGCGCCTGAAGGAGCTGGAGGCCAAGGTCGGCGGGGGGTAGGTCGGCCCCGGTCCGGCCGGGTGGGCAGGTGGGCGGGCCGCCGCGCCGGGGGCGACGCCCTGTCCGGGGGCGGCGCGGTGTAGCATCTGGCCCCAGACCGCCATGGCCGGCCGGACCATCGTCATCGGTGACGTGCACGGGTGTCTCCGCGAGCTGGAGGCGCTGCTGGAGCTGGTGCGCCCGGGCGCGGCCGACGACCTCTGGTTCCTGGGCGACCTGGTGGACCGCGGGCCGGACAGCGCCGGGGTGGTGCGCCGCGTCCGGCAGCTGGGCGCCAACCTGGTGCAGGGCAACCACGACGAGAAGCACGTGCGCTACCGGCGCCACCTGGCCCGCCGGGCCGCCGACCCCGAGTACCGCATCCCCATGTCGCCGTCCGAGCACTTCCTCGAGATCCACCGCAGCCTCTCCGACGACGACATCGAGTGGCTCGCCAGCGCGCCGGTGGTGGCGCGCCTCTCCGACGCGGTGGTGCTGGTGCACGGGGGGCTCATGCCCGGCCGCCCGCTCTCCCGCCCGCTGCGCCCCCTCAACCTGCGCTACCTGCACCGGCGCACCGGCCGCGCCCTCTCGCTGGAGGAGGCCAACGCCAGCCCCGCCGAGGCCATCCACTGGAGCGACCGCTGGAACGGGCCGTGGCGCGTCCTCTACGGCCACGACGCGCAGCCCGAGGTGGTGGCGCGCCGCCGCTCCCTCGGCATCGACACCGGCCTGGTCTACGGGGGCAAGCTCACCGCGGCGGTGCTGACCACGCTCGACCGGGAGGCCAGGCCGGAGCTGGTGCAGGTGAAGGCCGAGCGGGCCTGGCACGAGCACCCGCGCTGGGCGGGCGAGGACTGAGAGGCGACCGGCGGGCCGTCAGCCGCCCCAGGCGACGAAGACCAACGCCCGCCAGAGCCGGTAGACGTAGAGCCCGGAGAGGCGCCAGCCCGCGGCGCGGCGGCCGTAGCGGGCCTCCATGAACTGGCGCGATGGGAAGACCGCCTCGAGGCCGCCTCGCCACGCCACCCGGAGCAGGTTGCGAACCCTGGCGAGCCGGCCCTGCCGGAAGCCCTGCACGGCAGTGAGCTGATGCGCGATCTGGGGATCGAGCGCCGCCGCCAGGTGATCCAGCAGCCGGCCGGAGCCGTCCAACCGGGCGGCCTCGGCGAGCAGCCTCGCCGTGGTGGCCACCGGGCCGCCGGCCTCCCCCGCGTCGTAGAGCCGGCTCGCCTCGCCCGGGTCAGCCCCGCGGCGGACGAGCATGTTCAGGTCCGCGGCCAGCCTGGGCCAGAAGCGCGCATCGCCCTCGTGGTGCAGGAGGGCGTGGTGGACCGCCATCCCGACCAGGTCCACGAGCGAGGGCACGAGCACCTCCTGGCCGGCGCAGGCCACCCGGACGGCGCGAGCCCAGAGCGCCTCTCCGACCGCCGGCCGCAGCCCGGGGCCGGTGGAGGCCATGACGTGCAGCTCGACCAGCAGCCCTGCGGGCGTGCGGAAGCTGGCGGGGTGGTGATGGCCCAAGATGACGGCGTCCTCGCCGCGCAGGGGCCGCCCGTCCGGGCCGTGCGAGAGGGCGGTCTGCCGTGCGCCGCCGGCGGAGAGCAGCGCCACGGCCCGCTCGAGGTCGGCCGGCCTCACAAGCAGGTCCAGGTCATCCAGGTGGCGCAGGGCGCCGTAGGCAGGGTCGAGCGCCGCCAGCGCAGCTCCCTTGAGCAGCAGGCACTCCACCCCGCCGGCCCGCAGCGCACCCGTGAGCCGCGAGGCCTCCCAGAGCGTCTGGGCCGTCTGCGCCACGTTCCGCCGGGCCTCCTCACGGAAGGCAGCCTGGATCTCCCCGGGCAGGGAGGGCTCGAGCCCAGCGGCGGCGATGGCGTTCCAGACGAGGGGCGCCAGGCCGACCGCCTTGACGGCCGAGAAGGTGGAAGGCCAGTCGATCCCGGCGGCGCGGGAGCGCAGCGCCTCGGGCCGTGGGTCGGGTGCGCGGAGCGCCTCGCAGAGGAGGCGGGCCTGGGCGGCGGGGGCGGCGCGGGTCACGGCCGGAGCATAGGCTGGAGCCGCGCCTGGCTCAATTGAGCGAGGCGTGATGCGCGACAAGGAGCCGCAACCATCCCGGCAATCCAGGTGAGGTCGAATTGGGACAAATAGACTCAGGCGAGACTCCAGGGATGCAACCGGGTCCCAGAAGCGCATGATACCTTGGTTATCCTTCACGTAATTGGATCCAGCTTGCCAGCCAGCCAGGCCGCTGGGTCGGTTGGTTGGCCGCTCTGGCCCGCCCGAACCCCTTGTGCGCCAGCAACAGAGAACGCAATAAGGAGCCGTACACGGTCCTCCGAGCAATCAGGGCCACGCCGCCGCGGCGATGCCCAGGCAGGACCATCGCCGACCCGGAGGCTGGGTGAAGAAAAGGACGCGACCCGTCGGCCAGCCGGACCCGGCGGACGGCCCCCTGGCTGTGGGATCCGCGGCGGGCCGCCCGGGGCCGGCCGGTGTGCGCCCCGACCTCGGCGTGGCCGGGCTCAGCGCCGAGGACCTGGCCGCGGGCACCCGCCGCTTCTCGCTGGCCGACGTCTTCCTGGCGGTCCGCTGGATCGAGGCCGGGGTCCAGCGCGAGCACGTGGCGAGGACGCTCGGGGTCTCAACCGTCACGCTTCGGCGCTGGTTCAGGCTCTGGGCGGATGCCATGCCGGACACCGGGGGCCGGCGCTTCGCCATCCAGCAGGCGGCGAACCAGGTGCACCTGGAGGCCCTGCGCTTCGTGATCGACTCGCACCTGTCGGCGCAGCAGAAGGAGCTGTTCGCCCGCCGGCTGGCGGTGCGGTACCGCCTGGTGCCGTCGCGCGCCAAGCGGCTGCTCGGCCTCGGCGCCACCAGGCCGGCGGCGCGTTGAGTCGCGGCCACCTCCGCCATCCCCCCGCACGACCAGCTGGCTGATCCATGTGGACCGGCATTGAGCTGGTGCGCCCTGGAGGCCGCGGCTCATCGCCGATGACGTTTCGATCCGGTGTTTCGATCCGATGTTGCGATTCTCGAGGACAGCGCCACGAGGTGCGACAGGGTCGCGACAAGCCGGGTGCGCATGCCGCCGAGGCATCGAGAACGCCAATGAATCCGGGATAGGCCGCGCGCGGCGGCACGTCGCAACCCAGCATCAGCTCCGTGGCACTGCGCCATTGTCGTAGGTGGAACCTGGGGCAATGCACGCAAATGTTCGCTTCGCCGTCATTGGCTGGTGCGGCTATTCACCGGTGCAACGGGGCCGTAGATTCCCACCATCGGATTTGGACCGGCCGCATGACCCGAGGGGGGTCCGGCGTGCTCCGAAGCCGCCAACCGGGAGGGAAGCGAACATGCGAACCACGAGGGGTCTCTTGCTTTCAGGTGTGGTGCTTCTCGCGGCGGTGGGGCCCTCGGCTCCGTCCGCAGCGCCGGAGCGCGCCACGGAGCAGCTCAAGGCGGCCAGGCTCGACCAGGCGACCTACGCCTGGCGCCTCAGCGGCGCCAGGGTCACCAAGGCCAGCGCGCCGGTGCGGACGCCGCAGGGCCTGCTGGTCACTGACTACACGGTGGAAGCCCGGGCCACCGGTACCGCCGCCAGCAACCCGGTTCGGAAGGCCACCTTCGTCTTCACCGGCACGGTCTTCTCCCCGTTCGCCGACCGGCCCGGCCAGAAGGCCGGCCAGTGGTACCTGCACGGCTCCTGGACCATCACCGGCGCGGGGGCTGATCCCTCCTTGCTCAAGGGGCGCCACAACCCGTTCGTGGCCGAGGGAAACCTCGACGCCGCGCTCGCCGCCAACCCCGCCGAGCAGGGCGCGCTGCCCGTTCAGGCGGCCGTGGTCCTCGAGCCGTCGCAGGTCGGTGGCCGCTGGACCCGCGGGACCGGCACCTTCGTCGGCAACGGCCGGCTCGAGGGCGTGCTCAAGGCCGACGTGACCCTCCACCCCACCATGACCTCGGCGGTGCAGTGATGAGCCCCGCCAGAATCGTACCCCCCGGAGAGACCCGCACCATGAAGCTCACCCACCTCGCATCCGCCCTCGCGGCGCTCGCCTTCGCGGCCGGTGCGGCCCTCGCCGACGTCCCGGGCCGGACGCCGCCCACCGGCTTCGTCCCAAACCCGGGCACGCAGACGCAGGAGCTGAGCAACATCACGCCGCACGGGGGCGTCTACAACGTCTTCGACTCACCGTTCTTCTGCGCCAGCTGCCACGGCGGCACCATCGACGCGAGCGTGAGCCACTACGGCAACTGGTCCGGCTCCAACATGGCCAACTCCGGCCGCGACCCGTTCTTCCGGGCCAACAACCTGGTGGTCAACTCCGACGCCTACTACATCACCGAGGCGCTGCTCGGCCCCGGCCAGGGCGTCAACGGCGTGGGCAACATCTGCTGGCGCTGCCACAGCCCCAACGGCTGGTACTCCTCTCGCCTCGACGAGACCCTGGGCGGCCGGATCGACGCCACCACCGTCCAGCAGTCGATGGTGGCCTCGACCGACATGCAGGGAATCTCCTGCGAGTTCTGCCACCGCACCATCGGCAACGTGACCCAGCAGCGGGCCGGCCTCGACCCGGCCGACCCGGCCTGGAAGCTGCTGGCCGGCGCCACCGACTGGCCGCACGCCGGCAACGCGTACCCGGAGGGCCCGGTGGCCGGCCTGCCCTACGGCGACACCACCTTCCAGTTCACCGACAGCCGCATCTACCAGGCCGACCTGGCGGGCAACACCCTCATCTTCTGGAACGACGTCCCGAGCTTCAAGGCGGGCTTCATCACCGATCCGGCGGCGCCGCTCGGCACCTACACCGGCCAGACCTACGGCATCTACCCGAACAACTACGACGGTCCGCGCCGCGCCACCCCCACCGGCATGCCCAAGTACAACTCGCTCGACCAGGAGATCGTCTACCTGCCGGACGGCCGCGCCAAGACGCAGTTCGAGGTCGGCATCTCCGGGCCGCCGGTGCTCGACCCGGTCACCGGGCTGCCGGTGCTCGACCCGGTCAGCGGGCTCGAGATCGTCGATCACCTCGAGCAGTCGCTCTCGCCGCGCCACGGCACCCACGTCGGCGCCGGCGCGGAGGCCAACGGCCATAGCGCCGATACCGGCAACGTGCCCTACCGCTACGTGGTGACCGCCGAGATGTGTGGCAGCTGCCACGACCTCACCGTCCCCACCCTCAACAGCGGCATGCCGGAGCAGCGCACCTACACCGAGTGGTTCTACTCGGACTACGGCACCGGCCGGCCCGGCAACATCATCTGCCAGGACTGCCACATGGGTGAGACCGCCCACGAGTACAAGGACGGCTTCACCGACGCGCTGACGGGCGAGGGGACGTACAAGGCCGACCCTGCCAAGGCCGGCTTCTTCCCGTACGCCAAGGAGCGGCCGCTCTCCGCCGTGCACCGCTTCAGCCCGGCCAACCGCGACCTCGCGCCCATCCTCAAGTACCTCAACCCGGACGTGGACATGGAGGCGACCGGCAGGCAGACGGGCCGCGACACCCGCACCGAGATCGGCGTGGTCTCCGGCCGCGACCGGGCCTGGGACCGCCACGAGCAGTACGGCAACCAGAAGATCCGCGATGCGGCCACCATTCAGATCACGCAGCAGCCGACGCTGGTGGTCGGCCAGACCGACATCTACGAGGTGAAGGTCCTGGTCACCAACCTGACCGGCCACGCGCTCCCCTCCGGCTACCCGGACGGCCGCCGCGCCTTCATCACGCTGAACGTGCGCGACGCGTCGAACAGCCTGGTCTACCAGAGCGGCAGCTACGACGAGGCCACCGCACACCTCACCAACGGCATGGGCGCCGCCACCCTGACCCGCGCCCACACCCCGCTCATCGACGCCACCGTCCAGAACCGCGTCATGCTCTACGAGAAGCGGACGGGCGCGCCCAACGGCGACGGCACCTTCACCATGGGTGAGAGCCTGCTGAACCCGGTCATCGTGTTCGACAACCGGCTCCGGCCGACCGGCTGGGAGGCGCCGGCCCTGGCCGCCGGCGTCCGCCTGGTGGACTACTCCGGCAGCGACACGGCCCTCACCCCGTTCGACGTCAACCCGGACCCGCTGCAGCCGCCCGGCAGCCAGGGGGGGCGCTACGAGGTCGGCCAGAGCACCGACACCGTCACCTACCGGTTCCAGTCGCCCACCGTGCCGACCCAGGCCGAGGCCCGGTTCTATTACCAGAGCCACACCCGGGACTTCGTCGAGTACCTGAAGGACCGGAACAACGAGGAGACCGCCAAGGACCTGGCCGGCGATCCGCTCCACCCGGCGCGCCCGAACACCCTGGGCGGTCCCCGCCCCGAGGGGACGCCCAGCATCCTCGAGCCCAACTATCCGAACACGCCGAACTACCTGGGGGCGCGGATCAACCTGGCCGGCCAGACCGACCTCGCCGGGCAGCCGCTCCAGGACAACTGGGGCAGCCTGGCGTACGCGGCCTGGAACGCCACCGGCCGCGGCGCCCCGGCGCTCATCGACGCCGACAGCACGGCCTACGCGGCGGCGCCGGCCGCCCCAGTGGTGACCGCCACCGCGGTGGACCAGTACTCCATCAACCTCAGTTGGCCGGCGGTCCCGGCCGCCGAGGGGTACCGCATCCAGGCCCGCTTCGGCACCGCCGCCGTGGACGGCCCCGGCGGCATCGCCCCGAGCCGCGGCCCGGTGGCCGTGGTCATCGGCGCCACCTCCTTCGTCCATGACGGCCTCAAGCCGGGCAAGACCTACGGCTACGAGGTGGCGGCCTTCAACGGCAAGGGCGAGACGCTGAGCGCGCTGGTCGAGGCCACCACGCCGGGCACCGTCCCGGCCACCCCGAGCCAGCTCGAGCTGGTGGGCGTGAGCGAGGCCTCGGTGGCGCTGCGGTGGAGGGACACCTCCACCGACGAGGTGAGCTGGATCGTCGAGCGGCAGGAGCTGCCAGACCCCTCCACCGGCGTCATCAGCGGCTATGCCGTGGTCGGCACGCCCGCCTCCGTCACCACGCCTGCCACCGGCGGCTGGGTGACCTTCACCGACGCCACCGCGAAGGCCGGCAGGGTCTACTCGTACCGGGTGGCCGCGGTGAACGCCTCGGGTCAGTCGCTCTACGCCTCCCCGGGTCCCCGTGAGGCGCGCACCAACCCGTACGCGCCCAATGGCCTCACCAGGACGCTGGCGACCAGGTTCTCGGTGACCCTCCGCTGGAACGACAACTCGGCGGCCGAGAGCGGCTTCGTGGTCGAGCGAAGCACCGACAACGTCACGTTCACCACGATCGCCACCAAGTCGCCCAATGCCCGGCTCCACGTCGCGACGGGGCTCACTCCCGGCACGACCTACTACTTCCGGGTGAGGGCGCTCAACGGCGCGGTGCGCTCCGCGCCGAGCCCGGTGCTCATCGCGGCCACGCTGCCGTAACGCCGATCCGGGCGGCGGGGGTGCCTCCGGGCGCCTCCGCCGCCTCTCCCGTTCTTCCCCAGCCGACGCAGAGGACGTTCCAAGCATGAGCAGCTCCTGGCCGCACGCAGCCGCACGCCGACTCGCCCTGGTCGCACTCCTCCCGCTGCTGGCCCCGAGTACGGGCGCCGCCGCAGCCGCGGAGGCGCCCGCGCAGCGGGGCGCACCGCCTGCAGGGCCGGCGACCTCGCAGGCCAAGGCCGCGGCGCCGAAGGCAGGTCGACCCGCTGCGGCGAGGCCGCCCCCCGTCAAGGGGGCTGCCAGGAAGGCGGCCGCCGCGGGCGAGGTGGTGGTGCTGCGGGTCAACGGCACGCCGATCACCAGGCGCGAGGTGGACCGCTTCGAGGCCCTGATCGTCTCGGGCAAGACCAGGCTGGAGCTGGACCAGATCAACGACGCCCTCACCAGCGGGCTGCTGCAGGAGCTGCGCCGGCATCCGGAACGGCGGGCCGAGGTGGTCAAGGCGGCCGGTGAGAAGCGGGCCAAGATCCTGGCGGAGTCGGGCCTGGAGGCCCGGCAGAAGGCGGTGGAGACCGCCCTGCTTCACGAGGAGGCGCTGAAGGCGCCACCGGTCGGCCTCGACGACCTGGTCGCCCGGGCCCTGGAGCGCAAGCGGGCCGAGTTCAAGACGGCCGAGGCCTACGGCAAGTCGCTCGCCGCGGCGGACCTGACCGAGGAGGAGCTGAAGGCCTTCACCCGGCGCGAGGTGCTCATCGCCGACCTGGTGGAGCGGCGCTTCGTGAGCGCCGTGACCATCCCCGACCAGGAGGTGGAGGCCTACTACCAGCAGCACCGCGACGGGTTCAAGACGATGGAGGAGAGCCGGCGCATGCACCAGGTGCTGGTGGGCCTGGGGATGAAGGCGGCCACCGCCGGGCAGAAGGCGGCGGCGGCTGGCAGGGCGGCCAGGCTCCGCGAGCGCATCGCCGCCGGGGAGCCGCTGGAGCAGGTGGCCAGGCAGGAGTCCTCCTGTCCGAGCGCGCCGCGGGGCGGCGACATCGGCTGGGTGGCCCGAGGCCAGATGCCCCCGCCGTTCGAGCGGGCGGCCTTCGGCCTGGCGGCCGGCGCCCTGAGCGAGGTGGTCGAGACGCCCATCGGCTACCACCTGCTGCGGGTGGACGAGGTCAAGGCGGCGGAGTTCGCGCCGCTGGCGCTGGCCGGCGAGAAGATCAGGGCGCACCTGCGCGCCCAGCGGGGGCGCGAGGCGGTGGAGCGGTGGCTGGCGGAGCGCAAGGCGCAGTCCTCCATCGAGGACGTCGCCGCCGCGCCTCCCGCCGCGCCCGCCCGCGCGGTGGTGGCCAAGTGAGCCCCCGAGCCCTGGTGGTGCTGGCCACCTGCCTCCTGGCGGGCTGCCAGGACCCGGCCGCGGCGCCGGCCGAGCGGGCCCTGGCCGAGGCCGAGGCCGCCCTGGCCGCGGCGCCCGCCGAGGCCGCCCGGCTGGTGCCGGAGCGGCACCGCGCCGCCGCCGAGGCGGTGGCGGCGGCGCGGGCCAGCCAGGCGGCCGGGCGCCACGCCGAGGCGCTGGCGGCGGCGCGGGTCGCCGCGGAGGCTGCCGTGGCGCTCGGCCCGGCCTGCGCCGAGCGGGCGGCGGCCCGGGAGCGAGAGCGGGGCGAGGCGGTCGCGAGCCTGGTGGAGACGCTGGGGGCGCTCGACGAGCTCTTCGCCGCGGTGGACGGGTCGGGGGGTCGGCTGCCCGGAACCGACCTGGCCGTGCTGGCGCGGGCTCGGGCCGACCACCAGGCGCTGCGGCGGGACTGGGCGGCGGCGCGGGGCGGTGGGGCCCCGGAGGAGGTCGCAGCCTTCTCGGCCCGGGCCGAGGCGGTGCTCGACCTGATCGGCTCGGCGCAGCCGGGCCCGGGCGGCGGGCGCCCGGGCTCCCCGAGCGGTGGGTAGGGATTTCGAGGCGAGTTCGCACGGTACGAATGGTGTCCACGAGGGAGGAACACATGAACTGGAACGGCAGGAGCGTGGCGATCTTGGTGGCGGCGGTGGCGTCCTTGGCGGTGGCCGGGTGCTCGACCGAGCAGGTGCCGGGCGAGGCGGGGCCCCCGCCGGCGTCGTTCGCCTTCAGCGGTACCGGGAGCCCGTCCAAGGGCTCGCTCTCCTTCGGCGGCGCCGGCAGCCGCCTCGGCCTGGTGGCGATCCCGATCGACGGCGACGGCAACTCGGCCACCGCTGCGGCCGGGACGGTCCAGCTCTTCGCCGATCCGACCGTGCCCGGCAACGTGGTGGCCGAGGCGGCCGGAGGGGTGCACCACCTGGCCGGCGGCTGCGTCGACGGCCTCTCGCTCCACGGCAACGTGGGGCTCCTCTCCAGCTTCCCGGAGCGACTGGTCAACGTCTACGCCCGGCTCGACAACGTCGCGCCGACCGGGTTCACCCTCTGCCCAGGGGTCAACGACCCCAACCCTGGCTTCCCGGAGCTGGCCGTCAACGCCGGGCTCGTCGCCTACCCGCAGCTGGACCAGGGCGTGAACACCTTCCCCGCCAGCGGCCTCTTCTGGTCCTTCGACCTCCCCTCCACTGCCGACTTCACCTTCCACGGCACCCTCCAGGCAGAGATCATGCCCCCCGCTCCGACCAACCTGCGGCTCAACGGCGCGCCGGCCAATGGCGCCACCGTGAGCGCCTCCGCCCCCTTCACGCTCACCTACGGGACGCTGACCTTCCCCGAGCTCAACCTCCACGGCGTGGTGATCGACAGCGCCCTGGCCGTCGTCTACAACCCGCCCGACCCGACCCCGGTGTTCGTGGCGGCCCCCCTGTTCGACCAGACCGGGCCCATCCCCTTCAACGCCGGGGACCTGGTGGCCGGCGTGCCGACCCGCATCGACGTCTACTACCTCTTCACCCTCGACGGGACCGTGCAGCGCGACGGCACGCAGGTCACGTCCGCGACCATCACCGTCACCCCCTGAGCCCGCACCGGAACCCGGAGGAGCACCCCATGAACGATCAGCACCCCGTGAAGCAGCACCAGGACGCGCCCGCGGAGCGGGCCGAGGCCACCGAGCGCCCTTCCGCCGGCGCCTACGAGCCGCCGCGAATCCTCTGCCGCCAGTCGCTGGAGCGGCTCACGCTCGCCTCCGCCTTCGACGGCGGCGGCAACTTCGGCGGCGGCGCGTTCGGCCGCAACTGAGGCCCGTGGTGGCGAGCGGACTGCTGGGCCGGCCCGCGGGCCGGCGCGCCCTGGCGCACCTGCTGGCGCTCTCGCTCTGCGCCTGCGGGCGTGGGGTGGACGCTCCCGACGTCGCCGCGCCGGTGCTCCAGGTGGCGCCGGCCTCCCTCTCCTTCACCACTTCGGAGGGAGGCCCCGACCCGGCGGCCCAGGAGGTTCAGGCCACTGGGTCGGGCGCCGGGGCCTTGGCGCTCCCGACCGTGACCGTCGGCTACGGCGCCGGGGCGGGGTGGCTCACGGCAACCGTCTCCGGTGCCGCGGCGCCGTTCGCCATCGCCGTGCGGCCCTCGACGGCCGGCCTGGCCGCCGGCAGCTACGCCGCCACGATCGCCGTCGCCTCGGCTGGGGCCTCGGGCTCGCCGCGCATCGTCGCGGTGGCGCTCACGGTGGCGCCCGCCGAGGCCGACCCGTGCGCCTTCACCACCCCCGGCGCCCGCTGGCTGGCCTACGTCTCGGACCAGGAGGCCGGGGCGTTCCACGTCCGGCTGCGGCGGGCCGACGGAGCTTGCGAGCGGGCCGTGACCACCGGCGCGGGCCAGGAGCTCTATCCGGCCTTCCGGCCCGGGGCGGGCGGGCAGTTGACCTACGTGGCCATCGGCGGCGGCCGGCAGCGGCTGGCGGTCCAGGCGGTCGAGGCGGCCTCGGCCTCCACGCTCGATCTGGGCGACGTCAACGCCTCGGCCCCGGCCTACTCCCGCGACGGCGCGCTGCTGGCCTTCGAGGCGACGCCCCTGGGGGGCCTCGACTCGGACCTCCAGGTGATTCCCGCCGACGGCGGGGCGCCGGTCACGGTGGCCGGCACGGCCGCCTCGGAGTCTGGGCCGGCCTGGGGGCCGGGGGGTGAGCTCTACTTCGTGAGGTCCGACGCGGCGGGGGGCTACGACGTCTGGGTGACCGACGTCACCGGCGCCGCGCCGACGCGGGTCACCACCGGCGCCGGCGTGATCGGCCGCCCCGCCGTCTCTGCGGACGGCACCAGGCTCGCATACGCCCGCCGCGGGCCCGGGCAGCAGCCGGAGACCGTCCTGCTGACCCTGGCCACCGGGCTCCTGGAGCTGGTCGGCGCGCCCGGCGACGCCGACCCGGCCTTCGACCCCGACGGCGGTCGCCTCGCGGTCTCCAGCACCCGCGCTGGTCTCGCCGACGTCCACCTGCTGGACCTCCAAGGCGGGCCGGACGTCCGGGTGACCGACGCGCCGGGTACCGAGGGGCTGCCGGCCTATGCGCCTTGACCCCGGCGCCGGCCGGAGCCTGCCGCCTCCGCGCGCTCCGGGGCGCCGCGCCCGCCCCACCGCGCAGGTGGCCCGGTGAGGCGGCTGGTGCTCTGGAGCCTCGCGGCGGCGACGCTCTTCTTCGGCGGCTGCTTCTGGCTGGTCTGGCGCCTGACCGGCGAGGCGGTCGACGCGCCTGCCCTGGAGCGGCCGGGGCGGCCTGCGCGCCCGCCCACGGCGGCGCCGGCCGAGGTCGCCCGGGAGGTGGTCGAGCCGGTGACCATCGCGCCAGGCGGGCCGACGGTGCCGCCGCCACCGCCCGACGCCGCGCCGAAGCCCGTGCCGTCGCCACCGGCCCCGTTGCCGGCCGCGCCACCTGCGACGCCGGAGCTGCGCGCCAGGGCGAGCTTGCAGGCGCTCGTCGAACCCTGCCGGGCACTCGGGAGGAGGCCTCGCTCGCGCCCCACCGTGCTCGCCGTGGTCCTCCAGCCAGAGGCCGATCGCATGCGGGTCCTGTCGTCGTCGGCGCTCTCCCGGGGCGACGCCAGCGCGGCGGTCCTTGGCTGCGCGCTCGAGGGGCTGGCCGGCCAGGTCGTCGAGGCCGCCGGGGCACGGCCCGGGCGCGCGGTGACCATCAGGGTCTCGTTCGTGCTCTGAGCCGCGTCGGCCGCGGCTGGCGGCGGCGCCCCTCCGGTCCCACGACGTCAGGCGTCGGCCAGGCGCTCCAGCAGCCGCCGCGCCACGGTGCGCCCGTTCGCGAGGAGGTCGAGCCCGAGCTCGGCGTGCCAGACCCGAGCACCGTCGGCCAGCGCCCCCAGCAGCGGCAGGTGCCCCTCGCCGCCCGGCAGGCCGCGAGTGGCCACCAGCGCCGATGACTCGAGCAGCGTGCCGAGCGCCTCGGCCGGCCCTGCGGGCGAGAGGTGGGTCTCGGGCTCGCGGGTGATGCGCGGCAGCAGGAGGTGTGCCGGGGCCGGGGCCTCCCAGCGGAACCGGCCGGGGAAAGCCGCCCCGGCGTCGAGCCGTCCCTTGCCGGCCATGGTCCGGTGGTCGCCTTCGAGCTGGTGCTCCAGGCCGACCGCCCGCGCCGAGGCGGGCGCCAGGTGGAACTCGCGCGGGAGGGCGAGCAGCCGGATCGCGCCGTCGCGGCGGCAGGCGAAGACGGTGTCGTCGCCCAGGTACTCGGCGCCGGCCGCCACCAGCGCGGTGGCCAGGGTGCTCTTGCCCGAGCCGGCCAGGGCGGGCACCAGCACGGTCCGCTCGCCCGCCAGCACCAGGCAGGCGGCGTGGAGGTGGAAGACCCCGCGGGCCCGGAGCGCTGTGGCCAGCGCGAACAGGGCGGGTACCTGCGCCAGGGCGTGCCGCGCCAGCGGCGTGCCGGCCGCCGCCGGATCGATCAGGCCGGCCACCCGCGGCAACACCAGGGCGCCCACGGTGTAGCGGGCGCCGGGCCAGCACAGCTCCACGGCGCCGCCCTCGATCCGGAGCGCCAGGTCGCCGAAGACGAAGGCCGGAGGATGTGCGATGGCCGGCGCCAGCTCTCCGGGACCCGCCGCCCGCGTCTCCACGAGCACATCGGCGGGGGCCTCCGGCGGCGCGCCCGGCAGGGTGGACAGCAGCCGCGCCATGGGATCGAAGTCGAGGCTCGACCGCGTCTCGACGACCAGGTGGTGGAAGCGGTGGCGGGGCACGGAGGTCGGACGGCGCGGCGGCGGGTGCGCCGTCGCCGGCCCTCAGGTGGGGAGCTCGATCAGCCCCTCGCTGGCCAGCTCGGCGAGGAGGGCCGAGACGTCGGCGCGGATCTGATCGGCGCCGGCGGCGGGGAAGCGGGAATGCAGCAGCTCCGCGAGGGCCTCCTGGGTCACTGCGGAGCCGTCGGCCAGCGCCTTCCAGGCAACGACGCCGGAGCCGTTGAGGGTGAAGTACTGCTTCGAGCCGAGGTGGAGCACCACGCCCGTGCCGTCTTTCAGCTCGGTGAGGATCGCCTCGGCGCTCGTCCGGATCGCGTTCTGGGGCCGCTCCATGGGAGCCGTCAGGGTAGCCGAATCGGCCGGCCATGCGAAGGCCACGCTGAAGCCGTCCTCGGGGCCCGGAGCGCCGATGGAGGGCCGCCCGTCCCGCTCCAGCCAGGCGTGGGCCGCCAGCTCGCCCCGCTCGTCGAGGCGCACCCCGATGACGAAGCGCACCTCCTGCCCCGCCGCCCGCAGCGCCGAGTAGCCAGCCAGCGAGCGCCACAGGCAGGTGGTCCGCCAGAAGGAGAGCGGGCGCATCATCCGGCCCACCAGCCGCTCCACCACCTCGCCGCGCGGGCCGGCCACCCCGCCGGGCCGCGCCTCGGCCTCCAGCTTCTCCAGCAGCGCTGGGAGCGAGCCCTTCCGCAGCATGAGCGGCAGCAGCAGCCGGTGGCGGAGGGCGGTGAGGGAGGTGCGAAGGGGGCCGGGGGGCATGGTCGGGGTCGGGGTCGGAGTCGGGTCGCCCTTCAACCTTCACCGCCCCGTCAGCAGCTTCACCACCCCGCGTACCGGGCGCCAGGCGTAGAGCAGCGGGAGGAGCGGCGAGGCCGGCGCCACACCGTAGCGCTGCGCCATGTACCGGCGCGAGGGGAAGATCATCCCCAGGCCGGCGGCGCCGCGGTACTCCACCAGCCGGACCCGCAGCGCGTCGAGCGGGCCCCAGATCCAGGACCAGGCCCGCGCCGCCCGCCCGTGCCCCCGCCGCGCCGCGTCCAGCAGCGCCAGCGACCAGGCCACTGAACCCCGCCCGTCGGCGTCGTAGCGGGCCGCCGTGAGCGCCGGATCGGCTCCGGCGGCAAGCAGGGCCGCCACGTCCGCCACGTGGCGCGGCAGGTGGCCGCAATCGGCCGAATGTTGAACCACCACGTGCCGGCAGAGCATCCCAAGCGCGTCCTCCCGGCAGGGCAGGCGCAGCCGGCCGTCCGGGTGCTCCACCAGCACCGACCGCGAGACCAGCGCCTCGAAGGTGGCGTCGGGCCCCTGGCAGGTGGGAAGGGTGGTGTGGAGCTCCAGCAGGGTCCGCGCCGGCCCCTGGAAGTTGGCGGTCCGGTGGAGCGCGGGGCTCACGGCCCCGCCGTCCAGTGCGGCCCCGCCGTAGTCGGGCAGCAGCGCGTCGGCGGTGAAGCCGGCCCCGCGCAGCGCGGCGCCCGCGGCGGGTAGGTCGGCGGCCCGCACCAGCAGATCCACGTCGTCGAAGTGCCGGCGGACCAGGTGCGCCGGGTCGTGCGCCTGGAACGCCAACCCCTTGAGCGCCAGCGAAATCACGCCGGCGGTCTCGAGGCAAGCCTGGGCGCGGGCAGCCGTCAGCAGCGTCAGCGAGGCCTGCACCGCCACCCTCTCGACCTCCTCGCGCAGCCGCTCCCCGGTCTCGCCCAGCTCCAACCCAGCGTCGAGTACGACCCGCGCCAGGAACCCAGCCGTCCGGGTGATCTGGGAGGCCTCGAGCAGGGTCGGCCAGCGCACGCCGCTCCGCGCCAGCGCCAGCGCGGCCTCATCACCACCGGCTTCGCCCGAAAGGGTGAGCAAAAGGAGCGCACGTTCGCTGGATCCGAGTTTCACGAGGAGCAAGATTTTACCCGAGTCTGATCGGTCTCATGGAGGTCGCCTGCGACAATTATGACCAACGATGCCGTGTCCCTGGAACACGGTATAAGTCCCGTATTTACGGGAGGTAGCGAGGGGTTGCGACCTCTTGCACCCCTTTTACGTACTGCGTACATTCCTTCGGTACGTTGCTATCAGTCCGAGGGGGCTGAATCCATGAACTACCGCTTGAGTCTGGCTGCCGCCTGCGTGGCTGCCTTTGGTCTGGCCTGCACCGAGGCGCCCAAGGGCGTGGTCTCCAAGTCACCGAGGACTGTCTCCTCCGCCCGGAAGGTCGGCGGCTTCACGATGTCCGTGACGCCCATCGCCGGGTCGGGCGGCCGCACCGCCCGCATCGAGGTCTCGCCGGACGCCGCGGGCACCGGGCTGGTCAGCGTGGCCGGAAAGTTCGAGGCCACCGTCACCGCCGCCGGCGGGACGTCGGTGGTCGGGGGCGCGAACCCCTGCGCCGCCACCGCCGCGCTGGTCGCGCCGGTCAACCTCATCAACAAGGCGCCCGAGACGCTGCGCAACGTCCAGATCCAGATCACGGACATGGCGCTCACCGGCCGCGAGTCCTGCAACTCGGACGGCGTGCTGAGCAGCGTGGGCGCCCCGGCCGACGTCACCCCGGGCGCGACCTTCGGCGCCTGGAACTACGGCAACCTGCTCGGCACCGCGGTGGCGGTGAACGGCGTGGGCTCCAGCCTCTCCAAGAACTGGTGGATGAAGTTCCCGGACAACACCCCGGTGCGCTTCCACTTCGTGGTCTGGGCCGACGCCGGCCAGGCCGAGCTGAACGCCGCGGGCGCCGAGCTCGAAGTCGGGCAGCCGCTCTCCTGGTCGTCCATCACCAGCCCCGTCACCCAGCTCGAGGTCTGCGCCACCGATCCGATGCTGAACAACGGCAACTGCCCCGGCCCGACCAAGACCCTGGTGGCCGCCAGCAACCCGCTCGGCCCGGTCCCGTACCTCTTCTCCGCCGTCCCGGCCACCGTGGCCGGCACCACCTACTACTGGCGGGTCTTCAACGCCATCGGCGCCGGCCAGGTGCCCGGCTGGTACCCGTCGCCCTGGGACAGCTTCACGGCCATGCCGCCGCTCGGCGCGCCTGCGCCGGTCATCACCGCCCCGGCGCCCGGGACCGTCGTCCCGGCCGACATCCTCGCCAACGCCGTCCCGCTGCTCCTCACCTGGGACACCAGCCTCACCGTCGCCAGCTCGGTCTTCCAGATCTGCACCGGGCCGTGCCCGGTGCCCTTCGCCCTGGTGGACCCCAATCTCGCCAACCTGGTCTACGAGAACATCGAGCCGGGCTTCTTCCTCACGCCCGGCGTGACCAGCTACGAGGTGGACCTGTCGACGCTGCTGCCGACCGACCCGGCCACCCTCGACGCCTGGCTGCTGCCCGCCGCCTACACCGTGGCGGTGCACAACTTCGACGACCTGACCGCCGTGACCTTCGGCGCCGCCGCCACCACCAACTTCACCGTCGCCCCCGCCGCGGCCCCGAGCCCGGTGGTGGTCGGCCCGCCCGACCTGGCCACCATCCCGGCGAACGACGTGGTGGCCGGCTTCCCGGTGGTGCTCGAGTGGACCACCGACCAGACCATCACCAGCTCGGAGTGGTTCCTCTGCTCCTCCGCGCCTTGCCCGGGCGTGGGCGGCCTCAACGTGCTGAGCCAGGGCGTGCTCGCCGGCGTGCCCGGCGCCACCGGCGACCCGTTCTCCTACGCGGTGGACGTCAGCCTCGCCATCCCGACCGACCCGGCCACCGCCGACCTCTGGCTGCTGCCCGGCACCTACGTCTGGACCATCAGCAACGTGGTGGCCGGCCTGGCCGTCGGCGTCCCCACCACCGCCTCCTTCATCGTGGTCGACGCCATGCCGCCGGCCCCGGTGGTCCCCGGCGCGGTGACCGCGCCGGCCAACGCCTTCACCTCGGCGATCCCGGTGGCCCTGAGCTGGACCGCGCCGGCCGGCGTGACCGCCACCGAGCTCGTCATCTGCTCGACCATCGTGTGTGACGCGCTGACGGCCGACATCCTGCCCCCGACGGCGGTCCCGCCGACGGTGCCGGGCGGCACCAGCTACACCTACGATCCGGCGGCGACGCCCGACCTGCTCCAGGACTTCGTGCTGCTGAGCAACGGCGGCTACCTGGCTCCGGGCACCTACTACTGGGTGGTCTACAACCTCGATCCGCTCACCGGCGTGGCGCTCGGCGCCGGCACCCTGTCGACCGTGACCGTCACCGCGGTGCCGGTCGGCCCGGCCGCCTTCGCGCTGAAGGACCCGGCCGCCGCCCCCGTCACCAACCTCTCCCGCCTCGCCGGCCCCATCCCGCTCTCCTGGACGGGCCCGCCGCAGCTGCTCGCCACCACGGTCGAGTTCTACGACGACGCCGCCGCGACGCTGTTCGCGGGCGTCGCCATCGTGGCCGACGACCTGACGCTGCAGCCGGCCAACAGCCACTTCGTGCTGGCGGACGCCCGCACCGCGCTGACGCTCGACCAGCCCTACTTCTGGCGCGTCGTGGACGACGGCCTGGCCGCCTACTACGCTGGCGTGCCGGACCTGGCCGCTTGGTCGGCCATCGGCACCTTCACCATCGTTCCCTGACCGAGGACTGAGATGACCACCGCCACCAAGCAGCCCGCCGTCCTCGAGACGCGCACCACCGACCGGTCCGAGCAGCCCGCCTACGAGGCGCCGCGCATCACCCGGAAGCGCTCGCTCGAGCGCATCACCCTGGGCAGCGGCACCGTCACCCCCGGCGGCGGCGTCGGCGGCAACTAGCCGTGCCTGTCCGGCGAGCCGGCGCGCCCCTCCTGGCGCTGCTCTGGCTCGCCGCCTGCGGCGGCGGCAGCGACCCTGCCCTGCCGGATCCATGCGCGGCGGCGGGCGTCTGCACCAGCCCGCCGCCGAACTCGTGTGCGGCGGCCGCCTCGCTCCTGGCCTACCCCGCCACCGGCACCTGCAGCGCCGTGGCCGGGGCGGCCTCCTGCGACTACCAGCCGGTGCTGACCGACTGCGCCCTGGCCGGCCAGGTCTGCCAGGGGGGCGCCTGCGTGGCGCCGCCCGACCCGTGCGCCGCGAGCGGCGTCTGCAGCACGCCGCCGCAGGCCACCTGCAGCACGCCCACCAGGGCGCTCACCTTCCCCTCGCCGGGTCTCTGCAGCGCGGTGGACGGCCAGGCCTCCTGCACCTACCCGCCGGCCGAGACCGACTGCGCCCTGGCCGGCCAGGTCTGCCAGGCGGGCGCCTGCGTGGCGCCGCCCGACCCGTGCGCCGTGAGCGGCGCCTGCACCTCGCCGCCGCCCGCCGGCTGCGACGGCGGCGGGCGCGCCGTGGCCTACCCCGCCACCGGGACCTGCACCGCGGTGGGCGGGCTGGCCTCCTGCGACTACCCGCCCGTCCTCACCGACTGCAGCCTGACCGCCCAGGTCTGCCAGGCCGGGGCCTGCGTGACGCCGGACCCCTGCGTGGGCGGCGCCTGCACCTCGCCGCCGCCCCCCAGCTGCGCCACGCCCACCAGCGCCACCACCTACCCGGCCAGCGGCACCTGCACGCCGGTGGGCGGCACCGCCTCCTGCGACTACCCGCCCATCCAGACCGACTGCGCCGCCACCGGCCGGGTCTGCGAGGCCGGGGCCTGCGTCACGCCGCCGGACCCGTGCGCGGCCAGCGGCGTCTGCACCACGCCGCCGGCGCCGGGCTGCAGCCTGGGCGGCCAGCGCGTCACCTACCCGGCCACCGGCCAGTGCACCGCGGCCGGCGGGCTGCCCTCCTGCGACTACCCGCCGGTGCTGCTGGACTGCGCCGCCGGCCTGGTCTGCCAGGCCGGGGCCTGCGTCGCGCCGCCGGATCCGTGCGCGGCGCCGGGCGTCTGCACCACCCCACCCGCCGACAGCTGCCCCTCCCAGACCACCGCCCTGCGCCACGCCGCGGTGGGCGCCTGCACGCCGAGCGGCCCGCAGGCGGTGTGCGACTACCAGCCCACGCTGGTGACCTGCGGCGCGGGCCAGGTCTGCCAGGCGGGCGCCTGCATCGTCGACCCGTGCCCGCTCACGCCGGCGGGCGCCGGCTTCCTGCTCTACGCCGCCTGGGGTGGCGTGGTGAACGGCTACGACCTGCGCGCGGTGCGGCTCGACGGCACCTGCGACCAGCTGGTGGTGACCGCCCCGGGCGACGACCTCTCGCCCAGCTGGGACGCCGGCACCGGCCGGCTGGTCTGGACCGGCAGCCGCGGCGGCGTCGGCCGCCTGGTCACCATGGACCTGCACGACCGGGTGGAGCGGGTGCTCGACACCGGCCCCCACCTGCCCGCCAGCCCGACCCTGACGCCGGACGGGACCGCCGTGGTGTACGAGGACCGCGCCTTCCGCTCCCCTACCTCGCTCCAGACCACCTCGGACCTCTTCAAGATCCCCTTCGCGGGCGGCGCGCCGGTCCAGCTGGTGGCCAACCTGGACGTGCCGCTCCAGAGCGACTCCGGGCCGGCCTTCGCGCCCGACGGCCAGTGGCTCTACTTCGTGCGCACGGTCTTCAGCACCAGCCCGCAGGGCGTGGAGTCCACCACCATCCTCCTGATGCGCGCCTCGTCCAGCGGGACCGGCGCCCTGGTGCTGGCCACGGTCAACACGCTCATCGGCCGGGTGGCGGTCTCGGGCGACGGGACGAGGCTGGCCTACGCGGTGGCGTCCACCACCCCCGGCTCCTTCAGCCGGATCGTGCTCCGCTCGCTGGTGGCGGTGGAGTCCCGTGTGCTCTCCGACCAGGGCGACTCGGAGCCGGCCTTCCCGGCCGGCGGCGACCGCCTGGCCGTCCGCACCACGCGCCACGGGCTGCCCGAGGTGGTGCTGCTCGACCTCGCCAGCGGTGCCGAGGTGCAGCGGCTCACCACCGGCGCGGTGGCCGGCACCCCGGCCTTCCCGCGGTAGCAGCGGCCGCGGGCGCGGCCCGGCGGGGTCGTCCGATGTGGGTGGCGCGACCCCGTTTCCCCAGTCACCGGCGGATACGACGCACGCCCGTCGAGGCCGATGGTACGGCGTCGAACCGTCCGGCGTCGGGTCGCGGGGAGCCCAGCCTTCCCGGCCCTGGCGCGCCGCCCGGGGCCGCCGCCGCCGTCGCGCCGCCACCCGCGGCGCGGCCCATCCCCTGGTCGCCCGTCCGTCGCCGCGTCCGGGGACGGCCGGATCCGGCCGTGTGGGTCAGGGCAGGTCCCAGGCGTACCCCTCGCGCTCCAGGGCGTCGTCGGCCAGCGCCACCACCAGCGCGTCGTCGTTGGAGTCCACCCGGTGCAGGTTGCCGCGGATGCGGCTGCGGGCGTCGCGGGCGAAGACCCGGGCGATCTCCAGCTCGCGGGCGGCGGCGGCCTCGCCGCCGGCCTCCAGCGAGGCGGTGACGCGGGAGAGCACCGCCGAGGTGACGAACAGGTCGGTGAGGATGTCGGCGATGCGCTTCAGGGCGAACTGCTGCTCGACGATCCCCTTGCCGTGGCGGCGCAGCTCGCGGTCGGCCACCCAGGCCAGCTCGCGCACCAGCCCCTCCAGCTGCTCCCCGGGGTCGCGCAGGGTGGGGTGCAGCCGGGTGAAGCTGCGCTTCTCGCCCACCAGGCCGGTGCGGATGGTGGCGTGCTTCATGGCGTAGTCGGAGAGCACGCCGAAGCCCTTGATGGGATCGGCCAGCGCCCCCTTCACCCCCTGCACCAGCTCCTTGAGCTGGTCGCCCACCCGGTTGAGCGCGGTGAGCGCGATGAAGAGCCGCAGGATCTCGTTGGTCCCCTCGAAGATCCGGTTGATGCGCGAGTCGCGCACCACCCGCTCGTAGGGGAACTCGCGCATGAAGCCGTTGCCGCCGGCGATCTGCAGCGCCTCGTCGGCGGCGCGCCACAGCGCCTCGGTGGCGAACACCTTGGAGATGGCCGCCTCCACCGCGTAGTCCTCGTAGCCCTGGTCGGCCAGCCCGGCCACCAGCCCCACCGTCGCCTCGGCCGCGTAGGTGTCCACCACCAGGTTCCCCAGCTTCTGCTTCACCAGGCCGAACGAGGCGATGGCCCGGCCGAACTGGCGGCGCTCCTTGGCCTGCCTGGTCGAGAGGGCGATGAGCCGCTTCATGCCGCCCACGCAGCCGCCGCCCAGCCCGGACCGGCCGGCGTTCAAGATGCGCATGGCCGCCTTGAAGCCCTTGCCCACCTCGCCGAGCACGTGCTCCGGGCCCAGCTTGACGTCCTCGAAGTGCACGCTGGTGGTGTTGGAGGCCCGGATCCCCATCTTGTCCTCGTGCGGGCCGGTGGAGACGCCGGGCAGGTCGCGCGGGACGATGAAGGCCGTCATGTGGGCCTTGCCCTCGCCGGTCTCGGCGGGGGTCTTGGCGAAGACCGTGTAGAAGCCGGCGATGCCGCCGTTGGTGATCCAGAGCTTCTCGCCGTTCAGCACCCAGCCCTGGCCGTCGCGCCGCGCCGAGGTGGTGATGGCGGCGGCGTCGGAGCCGGCGCCCGGCTCGGTGAGGCAGAAGGCGGCCACCAGCTCGCCCGAGGCCAGCCGCGGCAGCCAGGTGGCCTTCTGGGCGTCGCTGCCGAACAGCAGCAGGCCGCGCATGCCGATGGAGCTGTGGGCGCCCACCGTCAGCGCCACCGAGCCGTCGTGCCGCGCGATCTCCTGCAGCACGCGCGAGTAGGCGGCCGAGCCGAACCCCAGGCCGCCCATGGCCTCGGGGATGACCAGGCCGAAGAGGCCGAAGGCCTTCAGCTCCTCCAGGAAGGCCGCCGGCAGCTCGCCCTTGACGTCCCACTCGCGGAAGTCGCGGGCGCGCGGCCCGAGCAGCTGGTTGACGCTGGCCAGCACCTGCTCCAGCACCTCGCGGTCGCCGGCGCGGATGGCCGGGAAGGGGAAGATGATCTCCTCCTCGATGCGGCCCAGGCAGAGCGACTGGACGAAGCTGTCCACCTTCTTGTCGGTCACGGCGGCCTCCGGCGCGCGCAGGGCACGCGGATGGGGTGGCGCCGGCTCCGGCCGCCCCGGCGGGGATCCGGGGAGTGGCGCGGGGACGGCGCGGATGGGTCGCCCAGCACCATATCGACCGTGACGCGCCGCGGCAAGCGAAGTTGACTCTGGAATCAGGCGTGGCCCAGAAATGAGAAGAGGCCCGAGTCAGGGGCCTCTTCTCTTCGATGCAGGAGCGCTCATGGGCGAGCGCTGGTCCGGCTCACGCCGGTCGAGAATGCGCAGTGGTCGTGTGCTGCAACTGGTCTGCTATCTCTTGCCTCCTATTCGGTGTTGCGACTGTTTGGATCCTTACGCCGATCTTCCGGGCTCGCAAGGTGGCGGACGCGCCGCGGTGTGTCGTCCGAAAAGCGGCGGCGGGCTCACCCTGGCCAACTGCGCGAGGTCCGTGGGGAAACCGACCGGCGGCGACCGTCCGCCCGGGCGTCGTCTCCTTCGGGGCCTTGTTTTTTCATCTAGGGTCTCGCGCGGGAGGGCAGCGCAGGAGCTCGCTCGCCTGGGCGGCCTGCGCGCGCACCTCGGCCAAGGCGGCGCCGCTGGCGGCCGCCCGCGCCCACGCCGCGCACGCCTCGCCGCTGCGCCCGGTGGCCGCCAGCGCATGACCGAGCTCGAGCTGCACCTGCGCGTCGGCCGGGAAGGCGCGCGCCGCCCGCTCGAGGTGCGCCAGGGCCGCCGCGTCGTCGTCGCCCGCCGCCAGCCGCGCCCGCCCCGCCACCCGGTGGGCCACCGGATCCTCGGGCCGGAGCGTCAGCGCGGCGACCGCGGCGCGGCCGGCCTCCTCCAGCTCCCCTGCGGCGAGCAGCGCCACCGCCAGCCCGGCCGCCGCGTCGGCGCTGCGCGGGTCGAGCGCCAGCGCGCGCCGCAGCGGGGCCACCGCCTCGGCGGGGCGGCCGGCGCGGGCCAGCGCCGCGCCCAGGTTCTGCTGCAGCGGCGCCTCGGCCGGGGCGGCGTCGGCCCGCAGGGTGGCCAGGCCGAGCCGGTACTCGGCGATGGCCGCCTCGGCCTCACCGCGGGCCAGGAGCGCGTTGCCGAGGCCGAGGTGGACGCGCGGCTTGCCCGGCGCCTTGGCCGCCGCGTCGCTCCAGAGCGCCAGCGCCGACTCCCAGACGGCGTTGCGCCGCCAGGTGAGCGCCGCCAGCCCGCTCCAGGTGAGCCCCACCAGCAGCAGCGCCGCCAGCGTGCGCCGCCGCGCCGGCAGCCGCGCCAGCCCCCGCTCGGCGGCCACGGCCAGCGCCAGGAAGACGCCCCAGGAGGCCAGGTAGGTGCGGTGCTCCACCAGCACGTCCTCGCGCGGGATGACGCTGGAGGTGGCCGACAGCACCACGAAGAACCAGCCGATGCCGAAGGCCGCCAGGCGCGCCGCCAGCCGGTCGGCCTCGGGCAGGCCGCCGCCGTTGGCCGGCCCCCCCGCGCCGGCCGGGCGCCGGGACCACCAGAGCAGCGCCGCCGCCGCCGCGACCAGCGCGAGCAGGAGCGCGCCAGAGAGCAGGACCGCCGGCTCTCCGAGCGAGTGCGAGGTGGAGAAGGCCCAGTCGGCGCTCTGCCCGGCCGGCCAGAGGAGCAGCCGCAGGTAGGTGGCCACCACGCGCCACTGGGTCAGGAAGTAGTCGCCCGCCGGCAGCCCCGGCACGGCGAAGCCGGCGTCGGTGCTGCCCTCCAGCCGCCGCGAGGTGCGGGCCGCGAAGAGCCCGATGAGCGCCACCGGCGCGGCCAGCAGCGCCAGCCGCCGAGGCCAGGTGGTGAGGGCGCCCCGCGCGGCCGGGCCCGGCACGGCCCAGGTGAGGAGCAGGTAGGCCACCGGCAGCGTCACCAGGATGGCCTTCGAGCCGAGCCCCAGCGCCAGCGCCAGCAGCGCGCCGCCGTACGCCAGCGCGCCGCGCCACCCCGGGCCGTGCCGCTCGGCCAGGAGCAGCAGCCAGAGCGCGCCGAGGTAGCCGAGCGAGGCCAGCACCTCCGCCCGCTGCACCACGTAGCTCACCGCCTGGGACTGCAGCGGGTGCAGGGCGAAGAGCCCGGCCACCACCAGGGCCAGGGCGTCGGGGTCCAGGGCGGCGCGCGCAGCCGGCGACCCCCCGCGCCCGGCGGCGGGCAGGCCGGCGCCGGCCAGGCGCAGCACCGCGCGCGTGAAGCCGAAGACCAGCAGCACCGCCAGGAGGTGCAGCCCCAGGTTGGTGGCGTGGAAGGTGAAGGGCTCGAGCCCGCCCGCGGCGTGATCCAGCGCCAGGGTGAGCACCGTGACCGGCCGCCGGCCGGCCAGCAGGTCCGGCACGAAGGCGCGCAGCGCCGCGGGGAGCTGCCGCACCGCCGGGGCGTTCACCACGTTGGGCAGGTCGTCGAAGACGAACTCGCCGTGCAGCACGCGCGCGTAGGCGGCCAGGGCGAGCAGGAGCGGCGCGACCAGCAGCCAGGCGAGCGGCGCGCCGGCCGCCGGCGGTGCGACGCGCTCGGGGGCGCGGGGCTGGTGATCGCGTGGCACGGGGCGGGACCATCCTACCGCGCCGGGCTGATGTTCACCCACCGTCAACAAAGGGTGGCGCCCAGGGCGGGCCGACGCCGGGCGCTGGCACTGGCGGTGAGGGTGCGACAACGCGCTCCACGCGCGGGATTCCACGGCCAGCGACCAGCGCCAGGCCGGGTGCGCCGGGCCTCCGTCAGATTGCGTACCCGGGTCCAGGGACAAAATCGGCTCAACGCGCCGTCCGCATGTCCACGGTGCAGGGGACATTCTTGGTGCGTCAACTAACCGCACCAAGGCTCGCGGCCCGGATCGGGGAGCTCGCGCGTCAACCGATCGGGCACATGTGCTTGATCGCAGGACCGTTTGTCCTCAAGGGGACGAGCTCGCCCGGACCAGTCCCTAGTCCGCGGTACTTTGTTGAACAAACATTTAGGCTGATTTTGCTGCCACAAGCGGTCGAGCGGGGAGCGTTTCGACCGGTCCGGAGGAAGCATTCTGCTGAGTCCGGATGGAAGCGTGGCAAGTGGTCGCCCTCTCGCAGAGGGGACCGGGAGGGATCCTACATGAGCTGGTCCAAGTGTCTCGGAGGCGCCTTGGCGCTTCTCTTTGCGAGCGCGACGAACGCGCAGCTGTTCGCGCCTCAGAACCCGTTCGGCGCCCGCGGCGTGGCCGATCAGACCAACTACCCGTACCCCGGGCAGTGCGTCGCCGACCCGCTCCTGCCGTGGGGCGTGGAGAGCTGCGCCCTGCGCCCGCTCGCCTCGACGTCGTTCGACTGCCCGGTTCCCGGCGTCGCCAACTACACCGCCGGCGGCTGGCGCGCCTGCGGCGCGGTGGTGCCGTACACGGCCGTGGCCCCGCTCATCTCCGACTCGACCGCCGCCGCGGCCATCCCGACCCCCAAGTACCAGTGGGAGGTCCTGAACCCGGTGGACTACTGGCCGGACACCACCACCTTCCCCGGCGCTGACTACTACGAGATCGGCCTGCACGAGGCCAAGGGCTTCCAGGCCATCGCCGCCGCCGGCCTCTTCCCGAACCCGCTGCTCGCCGGCTCCTGCCCCACCGCCACCGGCCAGGCCTTCTGCAAGGTGACCACCCCGGCCACGCCCGTCCCTGCGGCCTGCACCGCCTTCAACCCGGCGGCCGTCTGCACGTCGGTCGGCGCCCCGGCGGTTCCGGACGGCATGCAGTGGACCGGCGCCATCTGCACCAACCCGCTGGGCTGCTCCTGCCCGGCCGAGCTCGCCGCCGGCTTCCAGGCGACCTACTGCTCCGCCGCCGGCAAGATCCCGGCCGGCCGCCCGGTCTACACCCCGATCTGGGGCGTCGGCCAGATCCGCAGCCCGCTCGGCGTGGGCGGCACCGTGACGGCGGTCCTCGATCGCCTCCTCGGCACCTGCTCCAACTCGGTCCCGGCCGGCAACCTCTGCTGGGTCGGCAACGCCCTGCCCACGCTGCCCGCCTGCACCGGCGTCTGCACGCCGCTCGGCCTGGTCACCGCCTTCAACACCAGCGTGGCCTCGCCCTGGTCTGCCAATGACTACGTTGCCACCTGGCCGTCCATCAGCATCCGCGCCACCAAGGGCCGTCCGGTGGTCGTGCGCTACGTGAACGAGTTCACCAACAACCACATCTTCTGCCCGCACCCCGACGCGGCCGACTGGCCGTGCGCCATCGACCGCACCTTCATGGGCGTGAAGGCCAAGGTCGACCCGGCCATCGGCGTCAGCTTCCCCGCCATCTCCACCGACGGCGTCAACAAGTACGGCTCGCCGCAGCAGCCGGACAACTCGTGGGTCACCCACCTGCACGGCGGCGACATCCCGCCCTCGACCGACGGCTTCGCCATGAAGTGGTTCGGCAACCGGATCACCGGCCCGCTCTACAGCCCGAACGCCACCCACATCAGCCCGCACTTCGACGGCCCGCCGTCGGCCCCGCACATCATGCGGCCGGGCGGCGCCTACTCGCCGACGTCGATCCAGTCGAACGTCAACGACACCTACACCTACCCGATGAACCAGGATGAGGCCCTCATCTGGTTCCACGACCACACCCTCGGCAAGACCCACCACAACGTCATCGCGGGCCCCGCCGGCTTCTTCCCCGTGAAGGACCCCAGCAAGCACGGCGCGGTCAGCGCCGGCGCCTGCACGGTGGCCCCGACGCCCGGCAACCTGACCCCCTGCCAGTACACCTGGCTGGACCCGGTCACCGAGCCGCGCAACTTCCTCACGGTCCCGATGTACGACCTGTTCTTCGCCCTGCAGGACCGCGCCTTCAGCGACGACGGCTCGATCAACTTCTCCAACGGCCAGGGCCAGGGGCTCAGCACCACCACCATCGGCGCCGACCCCAACGGCGTGGTCAACGGCGCCAACCCGGACGTGCACCCGGTCTGGATCCCGGAGTACTTCGGCGACCACCCCATCGTGAACGGCGTCATCTGGCCGAAGAAGACGGTGGACGCGGGCTGGTACCGCATCCGCTTCGCCAACGGCTCCGACTCGCGCTGCTGGACCCTCGGCTTCACCACCACCGAGCCCGTCCCCGGCGTGCGCCCCGTCAACAACGTCCGCTTCACCGTCATCGCCAGCGACCAGGGCTACCTCTCGGTGCCGAAGCAGAACCAGCAGACCCTCACCTTCTGCCCCGGTGAGCGGTACGAGATCCTGGTGGACTTCGGCAAGCTGCCCGGCAAGGTCGCCGGCGCGCCCGGCCAGGTCTGGATGACCAACTCGGCCAACGCCCCGTACCCGTTCGGCGGCTCGCCGTTCGTGGCCGGGCCGGACATCGAGATGAACTCCATCATGCGCTACGACGTGACGGCCACCCCGGGTGTGCTCAGCTGCGGCGCCGGGACCCTCACCTACAACGCGGCGGTCGATGCCCCCGGCGTGGCCGGCGCCAACGGCGCCACCACCTGGGCGAACAAGGGCTGCATGAAGATCCCGACCACGCCCGACTCCAACATCGCCGACCTGCGCGCCGCGCCCCGCTTCGTCAACGGCACGCCGCAGATGTGCGCCCCGGGCTTCGTCCCGGCCACCGGCCTCAACTCGGCGGTGCCCGGCTGCGTCTCGGCCATCCGCCACCTGTACCTCAACGAGCGCGTCGACGGCCTGACCGGCGCCCCGCTCGGCATGCAGATCAACGGCGTGCCCTTCGAGTACAAGGTCACCGAGACGCCGGTGGAGGGCTCGGTCGAGGTCTGGAAGATCATCAACCTGACCGTCGACGCCCACCCGATGCACCCGCACCTGGTGAAGCACCAGCGGGTCTCGACGCAGCGCCTCAACGTCGGCGCCTACAAGCGGGCCCTCTGCGGCTCCACCACCTGCCAGCCCGGCACCTCGCCCGGCAACGAGATGCAGCTGGTGCCCGACGTGGACGCCGTGGTCGGCCTCACGCCGCTGTACCTCATCGGCGCCCCGACCTTCACCCTGGCCACCGACTTCAACGGCGGCTTCAAGGACGCGTCGGTCGCGCTGCCCGGCCAGGTCACGACCATCGTGGCCCGGTGGGACGGCAACTGGACGGCGGCCCCCGTGCCGACCGCTCCTGGCACGGTGGCGGGCGCTGCCTGCCTCTCGAGCCCGGGCAGCTGCGCGGCGCCCTACACCTACGAGCCGGTCACCACCGGCCCGTACGTCTGGCACTGCCACATCAACTCGCACGAGGACTCGGAGATGATGCGCACCAGCCTGGTGGTGCCGTAAGCACGCCGAGCACGACGAGTTGAAGAGCTGAACGAGGGGCGGCGCCAGCGATGGCGCCGCCCTTCTGCTTTTCACGCGCCGCCTGGGCGGCGCGTGAGGGGGGGGCTGAGCTCTCGGGAGCGCACCGGGCTGGGCGGACGCTTCAGGCGACCCTTGGGTGAAGCGGCGCTTGCCCGGGAGGAGGGTGGGGACGCCACAGGCCGCGCCGCCAGGGCGGCGCGTGTTGGGGGTGAAGCGGCGCTTGCCCGGGAGGAGGATCGGATGGCCACAAGCCGCGCCGCCAAGGCGGCGCGTGTTGGGCGCCGCGAGTTAGGGCGACAGAGAGTACCTGACCCGGTGGCGCTCGCCGGGCGTGGCGCCGGGGACCTGCAGGACCTTGCCGCGCAGCAGGCGCTGGGCGCAGGCCAGGGTGCCGTCGCCGGCCGAGCCGCGGGTCTCCACCGGGGCGTCCACCACCAGCACCTCGCCGCTGCGGGTCTCGAGCTGCAGCACCAGCGAGGTGGCGCCGCCCTCGTCGGGCGGCTGGGCGTCCTTGATGACGGCCACCGCCCCGGCGCCGTGGCGAGCCTCGGTCTCCTCGTCGAAGCACCGGGCCAGCGGCTCGTGCAGCTCGTTCAGCTCGGCCTGCACCGAGGCGCCGAGCGAGCCGAGCGAGCGGTTGCGCAGGGAGGAGACGGGCACGGCCTCCCAGGACCCCTTGGGCGGGGGCGGGGGCGCCGGCGTGACCTCCTTCTCCTTCTCCAGCCGGGCCAGCAGGGCGCTGTTGTCTGGCGTCGTGGCCGAGCGGAGCGCGTCGAGCACCTCGCGGGGCGGGAGCGGGCCGGCCGGCGCGGCCACCTCCGGGGCGTCGGGGACGGTCGGCGCCGGGCCGCCGGAGGGGCCGTCGCCGAAGAGCCGGTCCACGGCCAGCAGGCTGCCGCCCAGCAACACGGCGATGCCGACGACGCCCCCGGCGACGAGCTTCCTCACGCGCTACTTCCTCTCGCCGTGGCCCTGGTGCTCGCGGGCCTCGCGGCGCCGGGCCTTCTCGTCGCGCTCCCGGGCCTCGTGCCGCTCATGGGCGTCCGCGGCAGGGGGGGCGGGGGTGGCCGCCGGGCCCGGCGCGTCGCCCGGGGCGACCACGGCGGGCCAGGTCGGGATCCCCTTGGCGTCGGCCGCCTTGAGCGCCTTGCGCGCCTCGCGCAGCGCCTCCTCCAGCTCGTGGTTGGCCCGGTGCATGGCGGCCGCGGGCACCCCGGCCCGGTCGACGCAGCCCTGCAGGTCGGCCCGCGCGGCGCCCAGCTCACCCCGCTTGGACGGACCGTCCGGGAGGCGCATGGAGGTGTCGAAGTAGAGGTGGGCGTAGCTGCAGCCGCGGGTGGGATCCACCGGCCACTGGCTGGCGTAGAGCTCCACGTTCTCGTCCCAGCGGGTCTTCAGCCTGGTGCGGACGCGTGTCAGCTGCTCCGCCTCCTCGTGGGGGCTGGCCGCGGCGGCGGTGGCCAGGCGGGCCAGCAGCGCCTCGCCCTTGCCCTTGGCCTGCAGGCGCCGGGCGAGGGCGCGCTCCTCCCACATCCGCAGCGTCACCTCGTCGCCCCGCCGCCACAGCTCCACGTCCTGGGGCGAGCCGGTCGGGGCTGCCCGGACGGCGCCGTAGTCGTCCGGCGCCACGCCCGTCTCCCGCCCAGGCGTGGTCCCTCCGGCGTCGGCCGCATCGGGCGCAGCATCGGGCGCGGTGTCCGGGCCGGCCTGCAGGGCGAGGACGAGGGCGGCGGCGAGGAGCTGGTCGAGCATGTCCCGAATGTAACATCGGTCGCGGCGGTTCCTTCCCCCGGGCGACCGGACCCGACCGGGCGGCTCGCCCAGCCGGCCCGCCGGGCCCTGGCGCGGACCCCCGGTACGCGCCGAGCGGCTGGCTGGCCGGGATGGCGTCCCGCGTTCCACCGACCAGCCGCCACGCGCCGATTTGCGCCTTGCGGCCCACCCGCCGCGCTCGGCAGGATGGCGGGGTCGCTCGCCTCGCTGGAGGTCCCCCCATGACGCACCGTCTCGCGCTGGCGGCCCTGGTGGCCCTGGCCGCCGCCACCCCGCCCGGGGCCTCCGCCGACGAGGGCGCCTGCGTGGCCTGCCACCTCCAGCTGCAGCCGGGCATCGTCTCCGACTGGCGGCTCTCCCGCCACGCCTCCGCCGAGGTGGGCTGCCAGGACTGCCACGGCTCGCGCCACGCCACCGCCGAGGACTTCGGCAAGGTGCAGCACCCCACGGTGGCCACCTGCCAGCGCTGCCACGAGCTGCAGGCCAGCCAGTTCCGCGCCGGTGACCACGCCCGGGCCTGGCAGGCCCTCACCACCCTGCCGACCTTCCACCACCTGCAGGAGGGCAAGGTGGGCGACCCCACCGGCTGCGCCGCCTGCCACCGCATCGGCCTGCTCACCCCCGACCTGGCCGACTCGCTCCTGAAGGCGGGGTCGCGCCACGGCCTGGGCAGCTGCGACGCCTGCCACACCCGCCACACCTTCTCGGTGAAGGAGGCCCGCGAGCCGGAGGCCTGCAAGGCCTGCCACGGCGACCTGCAGTACGAGGCCTGGAGCAACTCCAAGCACGGCACCCGCCACGCCGCGGTGCGCGCCGGCCAGCTGCCGGCCCAGGCCGCCGCCCCCACCTGCCAGACCTGCCACCTGCAGGGCGGCAACCACGCGGTGCGCGCGCCGCTCGGCAACGTGGCCCTGCGCCTGCCGCTGGAGGACGACCAGGCCTGGGCGGCCGACAAGCACGCGCTCTTCGTGGCGCTCGGGGTGCTCGACGCCGCCGGCAACAACGGCGTGCGCGGCCAGGCCTTCGAGGAGGCGCGCATCGCCGAGCTCGACCGCCTCGGCTTCCAGGGCGACCGGGGCCAGCTCACCCAGGCCTGCCGCCAGTGCCACGCCACCTCCTTCATCCGCGAGCAGCTCGACCAGCGCGACGGCCTGATCCGCCAGGCCGACGCGCTGGTGGCGGTCTCGGTCCGCGAGGTGGCCGGGCTCTACGCCGACGGCGTCCTCCGGAAGAAGGGGCCCGGCCCGTTCCCCGACCTGGTGGCCTGGCCCACCGGCAGCGCGCCGGAGAAGCGGCTCGGCCTGATGTTCTTCGACCACCGGGCCAGGCTGCTGGCCCACGCCTTCCACATGTCGCCGCAGGCGGTCCGCTGGATGGCCGAGCTGCAGGACGACGCCGCGGCGGTGAAGCAGCTGGCCGCCGAGCTCAGGGCGGCGCGCAAGGCGAAGAGGTAGCGGGCCGCGGCTCCCGGACCGGGGGCGGCCGGCGGGGGGCCGGGCCTACAGCGCCGCCGCCACCCGGGTGCCCTGCTCGATGGCCCGCCGGGCGTCCAGCTCGGCGGCCACGTCGGCGCCGCCGATGAGGTGCACCGGGAGGCCGGCGGCCCGCAGCGGCGCCGCCAGGTCGCGGCGCGGCACCTGGCCGGTGCACAGCACCACCGTGTCCACCGGCAGCACCTGGCGGCCGCCCTCCCCGATGCGGATGGTGAGGCCGGCGTCGTCGACGCCCTCGTAGGTGACGCTGCCCAGCATCACCACCCCCCTGGCCTTCAGGGCGGCGCGGTGGATCCAGCCGGTGGTCTTGCCGAGGCCGGCGCCGGGGCGGCCGGGCGTGCGCTGCAGCAGCCAGACCTGGCGCGCCGGCGGCGCGGGGCGCGGCGCGGCCAGGCCGCCGCGGGCCAGCGCGGGATCGGCCACGCCCCACTCGGCCAGCCAGCGGGCCAGGCCCGGGTCGGGCACGGCGGGGCCCAAAGCCGGCGGGGCCTCGGCGCCCTCCGGCGCGGCGCCCCCCGCCAGCGCGCCGCCGGACGGGGCAGGGACGCCCTCGCCCGGCGCCGTCCCCGGGTGCACCAGGAAGGTGGCCACGTCGAACCCGATGCCGCCCGCCCCGACGATGGCCACCCGCGGACCCACCGGCGCGCCGCGCGCCAGCACGTCGAGGTACCCGATCACCTTCGGGTGGCCCTGCCCCGGGATGCCGGGATCGCGCGGCAGCACGCCGGTGGCCAGCACCACCTCGTCGAAGCCGCCGGCGGCCAGCCCCTCGGCGGTGGCCGGCGCGCCCAGGTGGACCCGCACGCCGGTCACCTCGAGCCGGCGGGCGAAGTAGCGCAAGGTCTCCCGGAACTCCTCCTTGCCGGGGATGCTGGCGGCCAGGTTGAACTGGCCGCCCAGGCGCGGCGCGGCCTCGAAGAGGTGCACCTCGTGGCCGCGCTCGGCCGCCACGGTGGCGCAGGCCAGGCCGGCCGGGCCGCTGCCCACCACCGCCACCCGCTTCGGCCGGGCCGTCCGGGCGACGATCAGCTCGGTCTCGTGGCAGGCGCGCGGGTTCACCAGGCAGCTGGCCCGCTTGCGGGCGAAGACGTGGTCCAGGCAGGCCTGGTTGCAGGCGATGCAGGTGTTGATCTCGTCGGCGCGCCCCTCGGCCGCCTTCTTCACCAGCTCCGGGTCGGCCAGCAGCGGCCGGGCCATGGAGACCAGGTCGGCGGAGCCCTCGGCCAGCAGCCGCTCGGCCACCTCGGGGGAGTTGATCCGGTTGGTGGCGCAGAGCGGGATGCCCACCGACCCCTTGAGCTTCCTGGTCACCCAGGCGAAGGCGGCGCGCGGCACGCTGGTGGCGATGGTGGGGACCCGCGCCTCGTGCCAGCCGATGCCGGTGTTGAGCAGGGTGGCGCCGGCGGCCTCCAGCGCCTGGGCCAGCGCCACCACCTCCTCCCAGCTCGACCCCTGCGGCACCAGGTCCAGCATGGAGAGGCGGAAGACGATGATGAAGTCGTGGCCCACCGCCGCGCGCATGCGCGACACCACCTCCACCGGCAGGCGCATCCGGTTGGTCCAGCTGCCGCCCCAGGCGTCGGTGCGCCGGTTGGTGCGGGCGGCCAGGAACTCGTTGAGGAAGTAGCCCTCCGAGCCCATCACCTCCACGCCGTCGTACCCGGCCTCGCGCGCCAGCTGGGCGCAGCGCACGAAGGCCCGGATCTGCCGCTCCACGCCGCCGGCGGTGAGCGCGCGGGGCGTGAAGGGGGTGATGGGCGACTTGATCCGCGAGGGCGCCACCGAGAGCGGCGAGTAGCCGTAGCGGCCGGCGTGCAGGATCTGGAGCGCCAGCTTGCCGCCCTCGGCGTGCACCGCGCCGGTGAGCAGGCGGTGGGGCCGCGCCGCCCAGCGGCTGGCCAGGCGCGAGCCGAGCGGGGTCAGCCACCCCTCCACGTTGGGGGCGAAGCCGCCGGTGACGATCAGCCCCACCCCGCCGCGGGCCCGCTCGGCCAGGTAGGCGGCCAGCTTGGGGAAGTCGCGGGCCCGGTCCTCCAGGCCGGTGTGCATCGAGCCCATCAGCACCCGGTTCCTCAGGGTGGTGAACCCCAGGTCGAGCGGGGCCAGCAGGTGCGGGTAGGGCGTGGGCACCGGCTACTTCGTCCCGGCGCCGGGCGCCGCCGCCGGGGCGGCCGGCGCGGCGGGCTCGGGGAAGCCGCGCTTGCGCATCAGCGCGCCGATGCCGGCCTCGCGGCCGCGGAAGGCCAGGTAGGCCGCGGCCGGGTCCACCGTGTTGCCGATGGAGAAGACGTGGGCCTTGAGCCTGGCGGCCACGGCCCGGTCGTAGGGCCCGCCGGCCTCGGTGAAGGCCTCGAAGGCGTCGGCGCTCAGGGTGTCGGCCCACAGGTAGCTGTAGTAGCCGGCCGAGTACCCGTCGCCGGCGAAGACGTGCTGGAAGTGCGGCATGCGGTGGCGCATCACGATCTCGCGCGGCATGCCCAGCGCCGCCAGGGTGTCCCGCTCGAAGGCGGCCGGCTCCACCGGGGTGGCCCCGGCCAGGTGGGCCTTCATGTCCACCAGCGCCGAGGCCAGGTACTCCACGGTGCCGAAGCCCTGGTTGAAGCGCTCGGCCCGCTCGATCTTCTGCAGCAGCGCCTGCGGGATGGGCTGGCCGGTGGTGACGTGGCGGGCGAAGCGGTTCAGCACCTCGGGCGTGGGGAGCCAGCGCTCCAGGATCTGCGAGGGGAACTCGACGTAGTCGCGCGCCACCGAGGTCCCGGAGAGCGAGGGGTAGGTGACGCTGGACGCCAGGCCGTGCAGGGCGTGGCCGAACTCGTGGAAGAGGGTCTCGGCGTCGGTCCAGCTCACCAGGATGGGCTGGCCGGGCTCGCCCTTCACGAAGTTGGAGTTGTTCGAGACGATGGTGGTGATCTCGCCGTCGAACCGCTCCTGGTTCCGGTAGGCGTTCATCCAGGCGCCGGACTGCTTGCCCTGGCGCGCGTAGGGGTCGAAGTACCAGAGCCCCACCAGCTTGCGCGCGCCGTCGCGCACCTCCCAGACCCGCACGTCCGGGTGGACCACCTTGACGTCGCGGGCCGGCGAGAAGTGCAGGTCGAAGAGCCGGCCGGCCACCCAGAACATCCCCTCGCGCAGCTGCTCCAGCTGCAGGTAGGGCTTCACCTCGTTCTCGTCCAGGTCGTACTTGGCCTTGCGGACCTTCTCGGCGTAGTAGCGGTAGTCCCAGGGCTCGATGGTGAGCCTGGCGCCCTCCTGGTCGGCGATGGCCTGCATGTCGGCCACCTCCTCCTTGACCCGGGCCACCGCGGCCGGCCAGACCGCCTCCATGAGCGCCATGGCGCGCTCCGGCGTGCGCGCCATCGAGTCCTCGACGCGCCAGTGGGCGTGGGTGGGGTAGCCGAGCAGCGTGGCCCGCTCGGCGCGCAGCGCCAGGATCTCGGTGATGCCGGCCTTGTTGTCGTGGGCGTCGCCGTGGTCGCCGCGGCCCACGAACATCTGCCAGACCTGCTGGCGCAGCCCGCGGCGGCTGGAGTAGGCCAGGAACGGCTCGACGCTGGAGCGGGTGTTGGTCACCGCCCACTTGCCCTTCTGGCCGCGGGCCTCGGCGGCGCTGGCGGCGGCGGCGCGCACCGACGGCGGCAGCCCCTCCAGGTCGGCCTCCGACTCCAGCAGCACCAGCCCGGCCTCCTCCTCGGCCAGCACGTTCTGCGTGAAGGTGGTGTAGAGCGAGGCCAGCCGCTCGTTGATGGCGGCCACCCGCGCCTTGGCCGCGGCGTCCAGCCTGGCGCCGGCCCGCACGAAGTTGGTGTACTGGAGCCAGGCCAGCCGCTGCTGCTCGGGCGTCAGGCCGGAGCGCTCGCGGGCCTGGTACACCGCGGCCACGCGCGCGAAGAGCGCCTCGTTCTGGGTGATGCGGTCGAAGAAGGCCGCCAGCTTGGGCGCCATCTCGCGCTCCACCGCCTGGAAGGCCGGCGTGCTCATGGTGGAGGAGAAGACCCCGAACACCGCCAGGGCCCGCTCCAGCGAGCGCCCCGAGCGCTCCATGGCCGCCAGCGTGTTCTGGAAGGTGGGCTTGGCCGGGTCGCGGGCGATGGCCTCCAGCACCGCCAGCTGGTCCGCCATGGCGGTCTCCAGCGCCGGCTGGAACTGCTCGACCTTGGCGAGGGCGAAGGGCGGCACGCCGCCGTAGGGGCCGGACCACTTCTGCAGCAGGGGGTTCTTCACCGTGGTCTCCTTGGACCTGGCGGCCTTCGAGGCCCTGGCGGGCTTGGCGGGCTTGGCGGACGCGGCCTGCTGCGCGGCAGGCGCGGCCGGGGCGGCGGGCGCCGGCGGGGAGGCCGGGCTGGCCAGGAGCAGCGCCGAGGCGAGCAGGCCGGCGAGGGGCGTGGTCATGGGGTGGGTCTCCGGGCGAGGGCCTCGCGGGCCCGTGGGAGGCGTCGAGATAACCGCCGGTCCTGGGATCGGCAGCGGGATTCGGATGGTTCGGGGCGGCAGGTTTCCACGGGGGCCGCGGCGCGGCAAGCGGAGAGGCGGGTCGAGGTGGAGGCCAGCCGAGCCCCGCCAGGGGCACCCGGGGTGAGCGGGCCCGCCGTCCGCGCCACGGTCGGTCGCGCCGGGAGCCGGGGCACCTTGCGCCGCCGCCCCGCGCCGGCGGACACTCGGCGCCCATGCCCACCTTCCCGGGCCACCTGCCGTCGCGCCTGCCGCACGTCGGCACCACCATCTTCACGGTGATGTCGCGGCTGGCCGCCGAGTGCGGCGCCATCAACCTCTCGCAGGGCTTCCCGGACTTCGCCCCGTCGCCGGCGCTGGTGGACCTGGTGGCGAAGCACATGCGGGCCGGCCAGAACCAGTACGCGCCCATGGCCGGCGCCCCGCAGCTGCGCGAGGCCGTGGCCGAGGTGGCCAGGCTGGCGCACGGCGCCAGCTACGACCCCGAGCACGAGATCACCATCACCGCCGGCGGCACCCAGGCCATCTACGCCGCGGTGGCCTGCGCGGTGCGCCCGGGCGACGAGGTCATCCTCTTCGAGCCGGCCTACGACGCCTACGCACCGGCGGTCGAGCTCAACGGCGGCGCCCCGCGGCGGGCCCAGCTGGCCTACCCCGACTACCGGCCGGACTGGGCGCAGGTGCGGGCGCTGCTGTCGCCGCGCACCCGCCTGATCGTGGTGAACACCCCGCACAACCCCACCGGCTCGACCTGGACCGCCGCGGACCTGGCCGAGCTGGCGGCGCTGCTGCGCGGCACCGACGTGGTGGTGCTCTCCGACGAGGTGTACGAGCACATGGTCTACGACGGGCGGCGCCACCTGGGCTGCGCCGGCTCGGCCGAGCTGGCGGCGCGCAGCTTCGTGGTGGGCTCCTTCGGCAAGACCTTCCACGTCACCGGCTGGAAGGTGGGCTTCGTGCTGGCGCCGCCGGAGCTGACCGCCGAGCTGCGCAAGGCGCACCAGTTCATCACCTTCTGCGTCAACACCCCGGTGCAGCTGGCGCTGGCCGAGCACCTGGCCGACCCGCGCGGCTGGCGCGAGCTGCCGGCCTTCTACCAGCAGAAGCGGGACTTCTTCCGCCAGGGGCTGGCCGCCACCCGGCTGGAGCCGCTGCCCTGCGCCGGCACCTACTTCCAGCTGGCCTCCTACGCCCGGGTGAGCGACGAGCCGGACCTGGCGCTGGCCGAGCGGCTCACCCGCGAGCTCAAGGTGGCCAGCATCCCGGTGTCGGCCTTCTACGCCCACCCCCGCCAGGACCGCGTGCTGCGCTTCTGCTTCGCCAAGGGCGAGGAGACGCTGGCGCGCGCCTGCGAGCGGCTGGCCCGGCTGTGAGCGAGGTGCGCCCGGTGCCCGGTCCGCCCCCCGCCGCCCCGGCGCCCGGCCGGACCGGGTCCGGGGAGGCGCGGCCCGGCCTGCGCACCGAGCTCGCGGTGGTGCTCGGCCTGCTGGTGGCCGCCACGCTGGCCGCCTGGCTCACGCCGGTGGACCTGGCCGCGGCCGACGCCTTCCGGCAGCCCTGCTGCAGCTGGCCCGCGGCCGAGCGGCCGCCCTGGAGCCTGGTCTTCCGCTACGGCGTGCTGCCTGGCGTGCTCATCGCCGCGGCGGCGCTGGTGCTCCTCACCGCCTCCTACTGGCGGCCGCGGGCGCTCCTCACCTGGCGGCGGCCAGCCCTCTTCCTGGTGCTGGTGGCGGCGCTGGGGCCCGGGCTGGTGGTCAACGTGATCCTGAAGGACCACTACGGCCGGCCGCGGCCGCGCGAGGTGCTGGAGCTGGGCGGCCAGGAGCGGTTCCTCAAGGTGCTGGTGCCGGGCAGCGACCGGCAGGCCAAGTCCTTCCCGTGCGGCCACTGCGCCATCGGCTTCTACGTGGGGGTGCCCTGGCTGGTGCTGCGAAGGCGCCACCGGCGCGCCGCCTGGGGCTTCCTCCTGGGTGGCCTGGGGGCCGCCGGCCTGCTCGGCGCGGCCCGGGTCATGGCCGGGGGCCACTTCGTGAGCGACGTGGCCTGGGCCGGCGGCCTGGTCTGGCTCACCGCGCTCGGGCTGCACCGGCTGATGGACCTCGACCGCCCGCCGCCGCCGCCCGCCGAGGCCGACCTGGCCCGCGACCGGGGGAGGGCGCGCCTGGTCACCGTGGTGGCCGGCGGCCTGCTGGCGGCGCTCACCGGCGCGGTGCTGGTGGCCACCCCCTACCTCTCGAAGAAGACCTTCTCCCGCAGCCCGGCCCAGCTCCTGGCCCTGGGCGCGGCGCCGCTCCTGGTGGAGCTGGACCAGGCCACCGTGCGGGTGGAGGCCGGGCCGGCGCTCGACGCCGCCTACGAGGTGCAGGCCTTCGGCTTCCCCACCAGCCGGCTCAACTTCACCTGGCGCGAGGGGCCCGAGGGGGCCCGGCTGGCCATCGAGCAGCTCGGCTGGTTCACCGAGCGGCGCACCGGCGTCTCCCTGCGGCTGCCTGCCGACGGCGCGCGGCCGCTGCAGGTCCGGCTCGGCCGGGGGACGGTCACCCTGGACCTGGGCGGGTTCGCGCCCGGCGCCCGGCTCGAGGTGGCGGTGGAGGAGGGCGAGGTGCGGGTGAGGGGAGGGGAGCGGCCCGGCGTGCAGGTGCGGGTGGCCACGGGGCGGGTGGTCCGGGAGTGAGGAGGACGGCGCGATGGCGGGCTTCAAGGACCACTTCTCCGGCGTCTCGAGGGGCTACCAGGCCAACCGGCCCGGCTACCCGGCGGCCCTCTTCGAGTGGCTGGCCGCGGTGGCCCCGGCCCGCGGGCGGGCGGTCGATCTCGGCTGCGGCACCGGCCAGGCCTCGGTGGCCCTGGCCGCGTGCTTCGACGAGGTGGTGGCGCTCGACCCGAGCGCGGCGCAGGTGGCCGAGGCGGAGGCCCACCCGCGGGTGCACTACGCCGTGGCGCCGGCCGAGGCCACCGGGCTGCCCGCCGGCTCGGCCGACCTGGTCACCGCCGCCCAGGCCTTCCACTGGTTCGACCACCAGCGGCTCGGGCCGGAGCTGCACCGCCTGGCGCGCACCGGGGCCATCTTCGCCGCCTTCACCTACGACCTCTGCCAGGTGGACCCGGCGGTGGACGCGGTGCTCGGCCCCTTCTACCGGGAGGTGGTCGGGCCCTGGTGGCCGCCGGAGCGGGCCCACGTGGACGCCGCCTACCGGACGCTCCCCTTCCCGTGGCCGGAGCTCGAGGCGCCGGCGCTCGTGATGGAGGAGCGCTGGAGCCTGACGCGGCTGGTGGGCTACCTGGGCACCTGGTCGGCGGTGAGCGCCTACCGGAGGGCGCGCGGCCAGGATCCGCGCGAGCTGGTGGCGGCCGCGCTGGCGGAGGCCTGGGGGCCGCCGGGGCTGGAGCGCCGCGTCACCTGGAGGCTGACGGTGCGGGCGGGGCGGATCGGGTAGGGCGCCACCGCCCGCCGCGCCCAGGCGCCGGCGCACCAGTCGCGATCATCCGGTCCGGCACGAACGGAGTTTCCGAACCAGGCTCGCCCTCCTAGGATGACCGCTCCCGCTGCCGGGTCCGCCCGACAGGTACCCGCCCCCACGCCAGGACCTCCCGTGACCGACGACCTCTTCCTCCTGGCGCTCGGCCTCACGATCCTCGGCTTCCTCGTCCCGGGCATCGTGCGCCGGCTCGGGGCGGGGAGACGAGCCGAGCAGGCGGAGCGGCTCCGGGTCGAAGCGGCGCAGCGGGGGCTGCGCCTCCAGGTGGCCACCGGGGAGGCCAGCCCGGGCGCGGTCCCCGGCGCGGTCGCCGCGCCGCCCGGCGCGCTCCTCTACTCGGGATCGAGCGCCGGGCTGGCCTGGACGGCGCAGGTGGAGGTGGACACCGATCCGGACGGCGCCGGGCCGCGCCGCGCCTGGCGGCAGCGCACCCGGCTCACCTTCCCCGGCGTCGCCGCCGCGCCCGGCGCCTTCTTCCTCGCCATGGCCCTTCCACCAGGGGTGAAGCTGCCGGACCCGGCGGCGCCGGGCGCGCGCGGGTTCCTGGGGAAGCTGGCCGACCAGGCGGCCGAGGGGCTGCTCGACCTCTACGTGGGCGGCACCTTCGGGGCCGAGCACCGCGCCCTGGTGAACGCCGCCGGCGCGGCGCGACCCGCGGGGCCCGAGGGCTTCCTGGTGCTCTCCACCGACGCCTCGCTGGCGGCCGGCCTGCTCGACGATCAGGGGCAGGCGCTGCTGGCTGGCCTGCGGCAGGCCGCGGAGGGGACGCCGGCCGCCTGGGCCGTGGATCGCTTCGGCCTGCTGGCCACCTCCGAGGGGCTCACCTTCGCCTGCCAGGTGGGGCTGTCGGAGCCGGCGGCGCTGCGCGGGGTGGCGGAGCGGGTGGCACGGCTGGCGGTGCGGGTGCGGTCGAGGTGACCATGGGTGGAGGCGGGCGCCGGGGGCCCGACCCCGGGCGGGGTGTCCGGTCGAGCCGTCGCACCCGCGAGGTGGGCAGATGAGGGATGGATTCGGACCGTCCGTCTAGGTCACACTGGGCACCTCCGGTCCAGCTTCTTCCGGGGCAGGTCAGCGAGGTGGACGAGTGGTGACGGCGGCGCGGCTCCAGCGCCTGAGGCGGCTGCTCCGGGCCTGGCTCGCGCCGCTGGCCGGCGCGGCGCTCTTCGGCCTGGTCGCCCTCCTGCTCCTCTCGAACCACCGCTCGGCCCAGACGCTGCGGGAGAACCTGCTCCGGCAGCACGCCCAGGAGGACCAGCTGCACGCGGTGGCGCTCGGCCACTTCCTCTCGTCGGCCGTCGAGGCGGTCACCACCGTGGCCGGCTCGAACCAGGTGGCGGCCTACTTCGCCGGGCGCGACCTGGGCATGACCATGGAGTACGGCCTGGCGCTCAGCCTGGTCCCCATCCACGAGCAGCTGCAGCGGCAGGCGGCGCGGGCGCCGCCCAACGAGCCGCCTCCGTTCCGGCGCCTGGTGCTGCTCGACGAGGCCGGCCGCCTGCTGGCCGACTCGGGCAGCGCCTCGCCCGGCTCGCAGCCCTGGGCCGGTCCGCTCGATCCGGCCGGCGTCGAGGGCCGGGTGCTGATCGACCCCGGCGCGAGCCAGCTGGTGGTGGTGCAGGCCCACTGGTGGAAGGGTCGCTGCGTCGGCCACCTGGTCGGCTGGCTGCGCCAGGACAGCGTCGCGGTGGCCCTCACGGGCGGGGAGCACGCGGCGCTGGATCGGGTCGGGTTCCAGCTGCTGGACGAGGGCGGCCGCGCCTACCGGCCCGAGCGCCCGCTGGGCGTGGCGCTCGGGCCGCCGGCCGGCCTGGAGGGGCTGCCGCTCGACGGCCGCCCGGTCGAGGTGGCGGGCGGCGCGCTCCTGGCCGTGCGGGTGGCGGTGCCCGGCCACCCGCTCTCGGTGGTGCTGGTGCGGCGCGCCAGCGACCTGCTGGGCGGCCTCAGCTCCGGCGCGTCGGCCCTGGGCCTGTCGCTGGCGGCCGGCGCCATCCTGCTGGTGGTGGGCCTGGCCCTGTACCTCAACACCGCCTCCCTGGTCCTCAGGGCGCGGCTGGAGGAGTCGCTGCGGCGCGGGCAGGAGGTGGCCGACAAGCACGCCGCCCTGGAGCGCGAGGTGGCCGAGCGGCGGCGCCTGGAGGCCGCCCACGCCCGGCTGGCCATGGCGGCCGAGCAGGCCGACGAGGCCATGGCGGTGACCGACGTCCACGGGGTCTTCGAGTACGTCAACCCGGCCTTCATCCGGGCGGCCGGGTGCACCGCCGGCGCCGTCCTGGGTCGGCCCGCCAGCGAGCTCCTGGGCGAGCCGGGCCGCCCGGCCCTGGCCGAGATCACCCGGGCCATGCGGGCCGGCCAGGCCTGGAAGGGCGAGGTGTCCTGGGCGCCGGGCGGGGGCGAGCCGCGAGAGGTGGAGATGGTGGTCTCCCCGGTGCGCGACGCCGCCGGCGCCCTGGTCAGCTACGTGGTGGTGGCGCGCGACGTGACCGAGCAGCGGCAGCTGCTCGACCGGCTGCGCCACGCCCAGCGGCTGGAGGCGGTGGGCACGCTGGCGGGCGGGGTGGCCCACGACTTCAACAACCTGCTCACCGCCATCAAGGGCTACGCCGGCGCCGCCCTCGACCTGGTGGCGGAGCGCGATCCGGTCCGCGAGGACCTGCAGGAGATCCAGCGGGCCGCCTCCCGCGGGGCCGAGCTGGTCCGCCAGCTGCTGGCCTTCGGCCGAAAGCAGGTGCTGCGGCCGCAGCGGCTCGACCTCGACCAGGCGGTGGCCGGGGTGGACAAGCTGCTGCGCCGCCTGGCCGGCGAGAGGGCCGAGCTGGTGGTGGTCCCGGGCGCCGCCCCCTGGCTGGTGGAGGTCGACCCGGGACAGCTGGAGCAGGTGCTGGTCAACCTGGTGGTCAACGCCCGGGACGCCATGCCGGCCGGTGGCACCATCACCATCTCGACCGCCGCGGTGGCGCTGGGCGAGGCCGAGGCCCGGCGCTTCGTGGAGGGGGCGCCCGGCGAGTTCGTCCGGCTCTCGGTGGCCGACACCGGCGAGGGGATGGACGAGCCGACCCGGGCCCGGGTCTTCGAGCCGTTCTTCACCACCAAGGAGCGCGGCCGCGGCACCGGCCTGGGGCTCTCGACGGTCTTCGGCATCGTGCGGCAGAGCCGCGGCTTCCTGGGCGTCTCGAGCGCCCCGGGCGCCGGCACCCGCTTCGACGTGTTCCTGCCGCGTGACACCGCCGCCGCCGCCGCCGCGCCGGCCGGCCACGATCCCGAGGCGCCGCCGGCCCGCACCCGCTCCGGGCGCTCCGAGGAGGTGCTGCTGGTGGCCGAGGACGAGCCGCAGGTGCGGGCGCTGCTGCAGCGCCAGCTCGCGGCCGAGGGCTACACGGTGCTGGTGGCCGCCGACGGCCGCGAGGCGGTGGCGCTGCTGGAGCGCCACGCCGGGCGGGTCGACCTCCTGCTCACCGACATGGTCATGCCCAACCTGGGTGGGCCCGAGCTGGCCCGCCACTTCCGGGAGCGCCACCCGGCCTCGCCGGTGATCTTCATGTCCGGCTACGCCGAGCCGGCCGCCGACGGGGTCGGGCCGCGCGGCGCCGACGGCGTGTTCGTGCAGAAGCCGTTCGCGGTGGCCGAGCTGGCGGCCACGGTGCGCCGGCTGCTCGACGCGGGGCGCGGCGCCTGATCCCTCGGCCGCGGCCCTGCCCATCCCGCGCCGGCGCGGTATGGTCGCGCACCGTGACCCTCTTCTCCCGCCGCCTGCCGCACGTCGTCACCCGGGCCGACCTGGCCCAGATGCTCCTCGAGACCTACGTCGACCTCATGGGCGTGGACGACGACGAGGCGCTCGACCGGCTGTCGCGCGCCCTGGGGAGGCCAGAGCTGCTGGAGGCCATCTACCGCGGCCTCTCCTCGGCGCTCGAGGAGGTGCAGGGCGAGCGCACCAGCGAGGACCAGCTCATGGACAAGCTGGCCAAGGGGGTGCAGAAGCGGCGAGGGCGGGTCAAGGCGGCGCCCAGCCACCCGGCCATCGCGGCGGTCCTGGTCCGCATCAACCTCGAGCTGGGCCTGGCCCCGGAGCAGATGCGGGCCACGCTGGAGAGCGACAAGGGGCGGGCCATGCTGGAGGGCGGCCTGTCGCGGCTCGGCAAGCACCTGGTGAGCGAGGTGCTGCGCTAGCCTCGCCCCGGCGCGGCCCGGGTCGATGCGACCCGTGGTCCGTCCAGACCCCGCCGCCGCCCCGGATCCCGCCGTGTTCGCGCCGGGTTGGTCGCCCTGGCGCTGGCACGGCCCTGGCTACCGACGCTCCCCGGCATGTCCCTCGCCCAGGCCACCCAGGCCGCCCTCGCCGCCGCCGCCGACTCGGTGGGCGGGCTCGACCGGCACGACGTGGTGGTGCGCCTGCAGCGCACCTTCGGCGCCCCCGGCTACCAGCCGCCCATGCTGCCGGAGGTGGCGCTCGAGGTGATGCAGCTGTCGCAGCGGCCGAACGTGAAGTTCGAGGAGGTGGTGACGCTGCTGCAGAAGGACGCGGTGCTGGCCGGCCGGGTCCTCTGCATCGCCCAGTCCTCCGCCTACGCCGCCCGCTCGCCCATCCAGACCCTGCACCAGGCCTCGGTGCGCCTCGGCCTCACCGCCATGCGCGACGTGGTGCTGGAGGCGGCCATCCACCTGAAGGTCTTCCGCGTCCCGGGCTACGAGGCGGCCATGGAGCGGCTGGCCCGCCACTCGGCGGCGGTGGCCCACGTCATGCGCGCCGTCTGCCGGCGCACCAACGTGGAGGCCGAGTACGCCTTCCTGTGCGGCCTGCTGCACGACGTGGGCTTCGCCGCCTCGCTGCTGGCGCTGTGCGACGACCCGGGCTGGCGCCGGGCCTCCTTCGAGGCGCTGGCGCCGGTGCTCGACGAGGTGCACGAGGAGGCCTCCGGCCTGCTGGCGCGGCTCTGGAAGCTGCCGGAGGGGATCCAGCGCATGGTGGCCACGCACCACGAGCCGGCGCCCGGCGGGAAGGTGGAGCTGGTCAACGCCACGCTCATCGTGGCGGAGCAGCTCTGCTGGGAGGCCGGCGCCGGCCTCGAGCCGCCGCCGCAGGACGCCACCGCCTTCTCCATGACCACGCCCGAGCCGCCCATCGAAGGGGTGGACGTCAACTGGAGCGGGCTGGTGGACGAGGCGCGCCGCCACCTGCGGCTCGACGACCTGGCCCTGGCCGCGGCGCGCGCCGAGGCGTTCCAGATCGTGGAGCGGCTGGGCGGCGCGGCGCCTGCCCCGGCCCGGCCGGCGGCGCGCCGGGCCTGAGAGGCCGGCCGGGTCTCCTGGGCCCGCCGGACCGGTTTCAGGCCGGTTCCCGGCTGGTTCCAGGCCTCCCCCACCCGGGCTCGGGTGTTCGCCCGATGCCGGGATCCGGACTGCGCGCCGCACCTCCCGGGGCGCCGCACCGTTGGCCGGTCGGGTGGCCGCCGCCGCCCCTCCACGGACTCAAAGGCGCCGGATCGGGGTGTCGGCCCAATATCGCGGTGCGCGCGAAAGGCGGATAGTCCTCTTCAGAAAGGAACGAACCCATGACGACCTTCAACGGCAACAGCAGCGTCCCGAGCGGCTACTACCTGAGCACCCGCAGCTTCGCCATCGAGGTGGTCCCCGAGGGCGGCGGCACGCTGTCCGGCGCCGCCACGGCGAAGTACGTCTCGGTGCCCTTCCCGGCGCTCTTCCTGGTGGTGCCGGTGGTCGGGCTGGCGTTCCTCATGTTCCTGCCGGCCATCGGGTTCGCGCTCTTCGCCCAGGCCCTGGTCATGAAGGTGACCGGGCACGTGGCCGAGGGCGCCTCGTCGCTGGCCGCCTCGGTGGCGCCCGACCTGGCTCCCGGCGCGGCCTACCTGGCCGGCCACAAGGACGAGGAGAAGAAGGACGCGCCGGTGACGCCCGAGATCGAGAAGCTGGAGGGGGAGATCAAGGCGAAGCGCGACGAGTAGCGGGCCGGCGCGGTCTGAGGGGGCCGCGCGCGGCAGCGAGGGGGCCGGCACCGCGAGGTGACCGGCCCTCGTCGCGCCCACCGGGGGCCGGCGAGGCTCAGAAGTAGACGGTGATCACCGGGCGGCCCAGCACCACGCCGCCGCGCCGGACGGTGAAGGTGGTCTCCCAGTCGCCCGCCATGGAGAAGGCCAGGCTGCCCTGGTAGCAGCCGGGCGTCGTGGTGGGGGTCGGCGCGACGCTGCCGATGGAGCCGTGGCCCATGGAGGGCATGAAGGGCTCCACCTCGAAGGTGGCGTCCGGCACCGGCGCGTAGCTGGCGCCCTGGTCGGCGGTCTCGTGGAGCGAGGCCGTGATGGGGTTCAGGTCGGCCGAGACCGCGGCGTCGAAGCGGACGGCCAGCAGGTACCGGACCGGACCTTCGCCGAAGGGCTGGGCCAGCCACCGCTCGACCACCGCCAGCCCGGTGAACGTGGCGCTCACCTCGGCCTCGGGCGGGCGCGCCAGGTCGACGCGGATCGACCAGCCGTCCGCGACGGCGGCCGCCTCCGGGAACGCCACCAGCTGCTGGTGGCGCCCGTCGGCGCCGGGCACCGGCAGGCCGAGCCCGGGCGCCACCCGGTCCACCCCGCCCGCCGCGGCCCTCCAGGCGACCAGGCGGACCGCGACGTCGGCCACCGGAGCGCCACCCGCGCCGGTGACCTCCACCGCCAGCAGGGCGAGGCCGGTCCCGAGTGGGCGGTCGGAGAGCAGCTCGACCCCCAGCGGCCCGGCGACCGCGGTGCCGAGGGAGGTCCAGGAGAGGGGACCAGTCGGCCCGGTCGGCCCAGTCGGCCCAGTCGGCCCAGTCGGCCCGACGGGCCCTCCTCCGCCGTCCTCTGCGGCCGGGCAGCCGAGGAGGAGCGCCGCCAGGAGCAGCGGCACCGCCACCCGGCTCGAGCGCCGGTGGAAACAGGTGGACACCCTGCGCATGGCTCGCCCTCGGTGGACGGCCGGGGGCCGGCGGGCGCCGACCCCCGGCGGGCCCTAGTTGTCCCGCGCGCCCTCGGCGATCCAGGTGCGCAGCGCCCGGTAGTCGGCGCTGTCGGTGGACCAGAAGGCGCCGCCACCGTGGGTGCTGCCGACCATGGTCTTGGCGAAGAGCAGGCTGGCCTCGGGCACGTCGGTGTTGACCACGGCGCGGATGCCGATCTTGGTCCAGGTGCGGACCGCGCCGGTCGAGTCGGTGATGCCCACGGCGGACCCGGCGTAGGTGAGGAGGTCGAGCCCGGCGCCGTAGTCGAACGTCTCGCCGGCCTGCGAGGCCTCGGTCGGCCCCGGGATGTGGCACGGACCGCACTTGGAGCGGAGGATGGGGAAGACGTGCTTCCGGTAGGAGAGGCCGGTGGCCGGGAAGCTCTTCAGCGTGGCGCGGGGCGAGGCCCAGGCCCCCATCACCGTGCCGGAGTTGACGTGGTGCATGGAGCAGCTCATGCGCGGCACCATCATCCCGCCGACCGCGGGCATGGTCATCATGGGCCGCGTCCCTCCGTCGGACTTCACCCACGCCTTGTAGCGCCAGGCGTCGGAGCCGTCGGAGAGGCCCGGCGTGATGGACGGATCGCCGGCCAGGGGAGCCTCGGTGTAGAAGTTGCCGAGGTCGTTGGCGGTCACGCTGAGGACGTTGCCCGCGGCGTCCTCCAGCACCAGCTCGCCACCCGGCACGGGGCGGCGGGCGGCCCGGCTGTCGAAGATGGTGCCGGTCATGGTGAAGACCCGGGCGCTCGCCACAGGCCTGTAGATGGCCGTCGGCGAGGTGGAGGCCGGCGCGTGGCAGATCCCGCAGTCGTCGCCCGGGTGGTGGTCGGCGTCGAGGGTGCCGGCGACGTTGTCCTTGCCGGGGACGTGGCCCGCCGGGGCGGGCCGCCACTTGTTCCCGTCCATGGTGAAGCCGGTGGCGGCGGAGACGCCCGCGGCGGCGAGGGCGATGCCGGTGGCGGCGAGGAAGGAGAGCGCGGCGAGGGTGTGGTTCCTGGTCATGTGGGGTCCTCCCGTCACGGCGCGGGCGTGGTGGCGGAGGCCGGGTCCTCGATGAAGACGGTGCCGGCCTGGCGGTTGGCGGTGGGGGCCCCGACCAGCAAGCGGGTGGCCCCGCCCTGCTGGAAGGTGGCCAGGAAGGAGCCGAAGTGGAGCGTCCGCTCGGACCTGGCCAGCGGCGCGCCGATGGCGGTCGCCGTGGTGGCCGCGCCGTTGACCGGCAGGTCCTTGCCGCGGAAGACCCAGACCTTCCCGGTCGAGAGCCCGGTCGCCAGGCTGGTGGCGCCCGCCGCGCTGCCGTGGGGCGAGGACACCGCGAAGTCGGGCTTGCCGTCGGCGTCGAGGTCGCCGAGCGGCTCGATGGAGGTGCCGAACCGCTCCAGGTAGTCGCCGCCGGTGATGCTGGTGAGGAGCTCGGGAGGCATGGGCGTCCCCACCGGGGGCGAGAGGTTGATGGTGCGGGTGCCGGCGCCGCCCTTCACGACGAAGACGCGGCCCTTCAGGGTGGTCATGGGGTTGGCGGTCGAGGGGGTCGGGATGGCGTAGAACTCCGGCAGGCCGATGGCGAGGTCGCGGTAGCCGTCGCCGTCGAGGTCGCCGAGCACGGCCAGCGCGTCGCCGAAGTGGCCCTTGGTGGAGTCGATGGTCACGTCGGCGGCGTCGGCGTCGGGGGCGAACCCGGCCTTGCCGTAGTGGACCAGCACCTTGGAGGCGTGCCAGATGACGCCGTGGGTCCAGATGGCGGCCGTGACCAGGTCGTCCTGACCGTCGCCGTTCAGGTCGCCGCAGGCCGAGGAGAAGCCGAGGATGCCGGTGTGCAGCGTGGCCGGGACCTTCACGCGGGTGGCGTCGGCCAGCCCGGGGCCGAAGTAGACGTAGTAGGCGCCGCCCAGGTAGCGGTCCGGGCCGGGCGAGTGGCTCGGGGCGCCGACCACCAGGTCGGCCTTGCCGTCGGCGTTGAGGTCGCAGCCGCCGGTGATGGAGGTGCCGAACTTGTCGAGGGCCTGCTCGCCGCCGAGCGTGCGCAGCACCTGGCCGCCGCTGCCGCCCCGGTAGACGGTGACCGCGCCGGAGAGCGAGGCGTCCGGGCCGTCGCCGTTGAGGGCGGCCACCGCGTAGTCGGCCACGCCGTCGCCGTCGAGGTCGCCCACGCTGGCGACCTGCCCGCCGAAGTTGTCTCCGCCGGTCAGCGTCCAGGTGGGCGCAGGGGAGAAGCCGCTGGCGCTGCCCTGGTGGACGAAGACGGCGCCCAGCGTGCCGCCGCCCTCGGCGAAGGGGGCGCCGACCAGCAGGTCGTCGTGGGCGTCGGCGTCGAAGCGGGCCACCGCCCCGGCCGTGCCCGCCTGCGAGGCGACCAGGCCCGGTGGCTCCGGCGCGTCCTTCGCCTTGTCCTGGCAACCAGCCACTCCGAGGCCGAGCACCAGCAGCAGCCCCGCCATCCGCTTCGTTCGCATGGAGTCCCCTCCCCGAGGTGGCGCGCGGCGAGCGGGCCGGATGCCCGCCCTGGTCACTCACCGTCACGCCGAGGGGTCCAATCTCCCGCACGGGTCGCCCGGCCTGGAAGGGCCAACCTGTCGCAAACGGTGCGACATCTTGGAGGGTGGCGGAGCCGGCGCCCTCGTGGCTGGCGCGGCGGTGCGGCCGGTGCCCGCCCGCACGCCGGCCAGCGACCGGAGGGGGACTCCGTCCCGGCCGCTCAGGCCGGCCGGCCGCCGCCGCGCACCAGCGCCAGGACCTGCTCCACCGAGATGGGCTTGGGGATCCGGGCCGGGCCGCCCTGGGCGGCGGCCTCACCCGGCGCGGGGTCGTCGCCCGCGAACACCAGCCGCCCGGCCTGGTCCGAGCCGTCGGCCGCCAGCGCCGCGGCCAGCGCCCGCCCGGAGGCCGGGTCGCACAGGATCAGGTCGAAGCGCTCGCCGGCCCGGACCACGGCCAGGGCGCTCGGGACGCTGGCGTGCGGCGCCACGTCGAAGTCCCTGGAGAGCGTGCGGTAGGCGGTGGCGCAGTCGAACGGGTCGGCGTCCACCACCAGCAGGCGAGGCCGCCCGCCGTTGCGCGACGCGGCCGGGGCGCGCAGGGCCAGGCGGCTCTGGGAGCTGGCGGCCGGGAGCCAGGCGCGGAAGACGGTGCCGGTGCCGGGGGCGGAGTCGACCTCCAGGCGGCCGCCGGCGGCCTGGATAATGCCGAAGCAGCTCGCCAGGCCCAGCCCGGCGCCGCGCAGCCCCGCGCTGTCGGCCGCGAAGCCGGCCGTCGGCGTGAAGAACGGATCGAAGAGGTGCGGCCGGAGCTCCGCCGGGATGGGCAGGCCGTCGTCGCGCACCTCGACCTGCGCCCCCCCATCCTCCTGCCGCACCACCAGCGACACCTGGCTGCCGGCGCCGCCGGCGCCGGCCACCGCGGCCGCGGCCCCCAGCAGCAGCTCCAGGAAGGCCTGGCCGAGGCGGGCCTGGTTGCCCTGCACCAGCACCGGCCCGGGCGGCAGCTCCACCACCAGGGTGGCGTGCTGCCGGATCTCCGGGCCGGCCAGCCGCACCGCATGGGCCAGCGCCTGGGCCAGGTCGGTGGGGCCCAGGTCGCCCGCCGAGCGGTCGCGCGAGAAGGACATCAGCTCCCGGACGATGAGGGAGATGCGCCGCCCGGCCTGGCGCGCCTCCCCGAGCGCCGAGACCACCTCGTCGGGCGGGCCGCCGGGGGCCGCGGCGGCCCGCGCCTCCAGCTCCTCGTAGGCGAACTCCACGTCCGCCAGCAGGATGGCCAGCGGGTTGTTGATCTCATGGGTCAGGCCGCGCGCCAGCCGGTCGGCCGCCACCAGCCGGTCCGCCGCGTCCAGCTGGATGCGCACCGCCTCCAGCTGCGCCAGGCGGGCCGCCAGGTCCTGCTGGGTGCGCTCCAGCTCGGCGGTGCGGTCGCGCACCAGCGCCTCGGCCTGCCCGCGCGAGAGCATGGTGCCGTGCAGCCGCGCCGCCATGGCGTCGAGGGCCGACCCCAGCGAGGCCAGCTCGTCCGTGCCGTCGAGGGCGATGCGGGTGGTCAGGTCGCCGGCGCTGACGCGCCTGGCGCCGGCCTCCAGCGCCGCCAGGCCGCGCCGCAGCCGCGGCGCCACCGCGGTCGCCCCCAGCAGCCCCAGCATCAGCCCCAGCGCGGCCACCACGCCGGCGATGGCCCGGGCGCGGGCGATGGACTCGGCGGAGAGCCGGGCGGTGTCGGCGTCGATCTGGCGGTTGTGCGCGGCCAGCCGGGTGATGGGGCCGAGGACGTCGCGCGCGAAGTGGGCGGCGGCGTCGGGCAGGTCCCCGGCCCCGACCGGGCCCGCCTGCAGGGCCGCCTCGACCACCTGGCGGAGCTCCTCGACCTCCTCGGCCCCGTCGCCCGGGGCGAAGAGGCCGGCGGCCAGGTCGAGCTGACGGCGCGCCGTCTCGGCGAGCTCCGGGTCGGCGGCCGGACCGTGGAGCAGCGCCGGCACGGCCAGCGAGAGCGACTGGCAGGCCTCGGCCCGCGCGCTGGTCCGCTGCCGCTGCAGCAGGATCTGCTGGGCCTTCGAGGCGCCCCAGTAGACCGTGCCCCCCAGCGCCAGGGTGGCCAGCACCGAGGCGGCGCCGAAGAAGGAGAGGCGGCCGCGCAGGGTCACGGCGCGTCCCCCGCCGCCGCCGGCCCGAGGCGGCCCTCGGCCGCGGCGAGCAGCTGGGCGGCCGTGTGGATGGTGGCGTCCGGGAGGCAGGCCAGGCCCACCGCGGCGTCGCGCTTCGCTGCGGCCAGGCAGGCCTGGATGCGCTTGGCTACCACCTGCGCGCCGCCGGCTGGCGTGTCGACCAGCAGCGCCAGGTAGTGCCCGCCCTGGCGGGACAGCACGTCGGACTGGCGCAGCGAGGCCAGCAGCAGCAGCGCCGTCTCGGCGTCCGCCTGGTCCGGCTCGGCGGGCGCCCGGCAGGCCAGCAGCGCCACTGGCCGCTCGCCGCTCCGGGCCCGCTCGACCTCCTCCTCCAGGAGCAGGAGGAAGGTCTCGGCCGGCACGGGGCCGACCCCCTCCGGCTCCGGCGGGGCCCCGGTGGGGCGCCGCGCCTGCAGCAGCCGCTGCGCCTCCTCCAGCACGGCCTGCACCCGGCCTGGCCCCCCCAGGTCGAGGTCGAAGTCGGTGGAGGCCTCCGGCACCGCCGCGGCCATGCGCGTCAGCGCGGCCGCCACCGTCGCCGGCGCCAGCCCGAGCCGCTCCGTGGCCGACCCGAGGGCCGCCCGGGTGGCCGCGGTGGGCCGGTCGGAGATCCAGAGGTCGGCCAGGCAGCCCGACAGGTAGACCGCCTCCGGCAGCGTCAGCCCGGCGCGTCCGGCCGGCCGCTCGGGCGGCGCGTGGCTCAGGCAGATGGCCTCCTGCAGCCGCTCGGGGAGGTTCCAGCGGCGGGCCAGCAGGCAGCCCACCTGCACGTGGTCCGCGCCGAGCAACTCGGCCTCCAGCGCCGCCAGCGTGTCGTGCTCCGCCTGGGCCGCCAGGCAGACCTGGCCGTAGTCGCCGGGGAAGACCCCGTTCAGCGCCAGCATGCCGAGGTCCTGGAGGAGGCAGCCCACGAAGGCGTCCTCCTGGTCGTGCTCCACCACCAGCCCCAGGGCCCGGCCCGCGATGGCCGAGAAGAGGGCGCGCCGCCAGAATGCGGCGTGGTCGAAGCCGCTGGCGTCGTGGCGCCTGCGCCCGCCCACCAGCGAGAACGAGAGGGTGACGGCCAGCGTGGCGTTGGTGCCGAGCAGGGCCACCGCCCGGGAGAGCGACGCCACCTTGCCGCGGGTGGCGAAGGAGGCGGAGTTGGCCAGTCGCAGCAGCTTGGCCGAGATGGCCGGATCGGGAGCGACGGCCGCGGCGATGGCGGCCAGGTTGACCTCGTCCTCCTGGCAGAGCTCCAGCACGCGCAAGGCGACCGCCGGCAGGCTGGGCAGGTCCGGGGAGGACAGGATCCGGGCGGCCAGGCGCTCGTCGATGGGGGCGCGGGGGGTCACGGTCGGTCTCGGGTGGTCACGGTCGCGGCGGCCCGACCCGCACCTGCAGGCTGGCCACGGCGCGGCGCATGGCCGCCAGGCGGAGGGCCTGCGCCACCGCCGCCTCGACCTCCTCGCGGCTCCAGGGCTTCATCAGCACCGCGCTGACCAGCCCCTGCTGCTTCAAGGCCACCACCTCCGGGATGTCGGCGTAGGCGGTCAACATGAGGCGGGCCACGCCCGGGTGGCGGGTCACCACCTGCTGCAGCAGGTCGATGCCGTTCATCACCGGCATGGAGAAGTCGGTGAGGAGCACGTCCACCTCACGCTCCGCCAGCACCAGGAGCGCGGCCTGGCCCGAGGAGGCGACGCGGATGTCGTAGACCCGCCGGAAGGTCCGCTCGAAGGCGCGCAGGAGCACCTCGTCGTCGTCCACGACGAGCAGGCGCGGCGGCGGCCGGCGTGCCTCTCCTGGCCCGGTCATGACGCCCAGGTTCCCACCGCCCCGTCAGGGCGCGCCGAGTCCACATCGCCGCACATGCTGTCGCTCCCAGCGAGGGATTCTGCAATCCAGGGACCCAGCGCACGGCCAACGCAGGGTCGAGCGGTGCTCGCAACTCACCGATTTCATGGACGAAGCGCTGCCTGGTTTCCAGGCCAGGAGGTCCGGCGCCTGGTGCGTCGCGGACCCACTGGGTCCCGATGGACGACCCGAGCCCCGGGCGACCGCTGGTCAGAGGCCGGGATCAGGGGAGGTTCGGATCAGGGGAACGGCCTCGGCCGGCCGGCTCACCGCGACCGGGAGTCCGCCGCTGCGACGCCCGTCGCCAGGGCCTGCCGCAGCGCCGCCGCCAGGCGCGCCGGCTGGAAGGGCTTCTGCACCAGGATGAGCCCCTCCTCCAGCACGCCGGCCTGGTCCACCACGTCCTGCGAGTAGCCCGACATGTAGACCACCGGCAGGCCGGGGCGCGCCGCCCAGAGGCGCTCGGCCAGCTGGCGGCCGTTGAGGCCGGGCATGACCACGTCGGTGAGGAGCAGGTCGAGCGGGCCGGTCTGGCGCGCCGCCAGCGCCAGCGCCTGGGCGCCGTCGCCGGCCGACAGCACCTGGTAGCCGAGCCGGAGCAGGAGGGCGCGGGTCACGGCGCGCACCGCCTGCTCGTCCTCCACCAGCAGCACCGTCTCGTGGCCGCCGGGCAGCGGCTCGGCCGCGGCGGCCCCAGGCTCGTCCAGCGGCGGGGCGTCCGACGCCGGGAAGCAGACGCGGACGCGGGTGCCGCGGCCCGCCGCCGAGTCCACCTCCACGAAGCCGCCGTGCTGGCTGGCGATGCCGTAGACCGTGGAGAGCCCCAGGCCGGTGCCCTTGCCCCCCTTGGTGGTGAAGAACGGCTCGAAGATGTGGGGCAGGACGTCCGCCTCGATGCCAGCCCCGTCGTCCTGGACCACGATGGCGCCGTAGCGCCCGGGTCGCCGGTCCGCGCCGGCCTCGACCACCTCCACCGGCGCGGTGGAGATGACGATGCGGCCGCCGGGGCGGACAGCGTCGCGGGCGTTGACCGCCAGGTTGAGCACCACCTGCTCCACCTGGCCGGGGTCGGCCAGCACCGGCGGCGCGTCGCCGCCCGGCGCGAAGCTCACCGCCACGTCCTCGCCCAGCACCCGCCGCAGCATGCTGGCCAGCCCGGTGACGTGGCGCGCCAGGTCGAGCGACCTGGGCGCGATGACCTGGCGGCGGCTGAAGGCCAGCAGCTGGCGGGTCAGCCCGGTGGCGCGCGCGGCGGCGTCCTGGATCTCCTCGAAGTAGGGCCGGCAGGCCTCCTCCACCGGCAGGTCCAGCAGCCGGAGCGAGGCGTTGGCGGTGATGGCGGTGAGCAGGTTGTTGAAGTCGTGGGCCACCCCGCCGGCCAGCCGCCCGATGGCCTCCATCTTCTGGGCCTGGCGCAGCTGCTCGGCCAGCGCGTCGCGCTCCAGCTCGGCGCGCCGCATCTCGGTGATGTCGCGGGTGATGGAGAGGATGGCGGGCACGCCGCCGAGCTGCAGCACCCGGGCGGACATGAGCCCCTGGAGCACCCGGCCGTCCTTGAAGCGGAAGGCCGCCTCCAGGTTCTGCACCACCCCGTGGGCCCTGAGCCCCTCCACCAGCCTGCCCCGGTCGGCCGGGTCGGCCCAGATCTGCAGCTCCAGCGATGAGCGGCCGAGGACGTCGGCCTCGGTCCAGCCGGTCATGCGCGTGAAGCCGGGGTTGATGGCCAGGTAGACCCCGTCCGAGAGCCGGTTCAGGTTGATGGCGTCCGGGCTGGTCTCGAAGGCCATGCGGAAGCGCTCGTCGGCCTCGCGCAGCTGCTGCTCGGCCCGCTCCCGCTCCGTCACCTCCAGCTGCAGCCGGGCCACCGTCTGGCGCAGGCTGGCGGTCTGGTCCAGCACCGCCCGCGACAGGCCGGCGGTGGCCTCCCGCCGCTCCGCCTCGACGCGCACGATGACGCCCACGAAGAGCAGCAGGCTGGCCGTGAGCAGCGCCGGGCCGAGGCCGCTGAGCGAGGCGAACCCCCCCGGGAGGAGGCCGGTGATGGAGGCGATGCGCACCAGGCCGAAGGCCGCCACCACCAGGCAGGACGCCAGGAACCAGCGGGCGGTGGCGGCGCCGCGCCGGTGGTCGGCCACGCCCAGCGCCACCATCACGCCGAAGGCCGCCACCGCCGGCGCCACGCCGCAGTAGAGCGCCAGGCGCCCGAGGCCGGCGGGGGGCAGCAGCAGGGCTGCCGCGGCGCAGCCCACGCCGGTCCAGGTCACGAGGCGGGCCGCCCGGTCGAGGCGCGGGTGGTGCACCTGGGCGTCCGAGTAGGCCCGCGCGTAGGCGGCGGTCAGCAGCGCGGTCGCCGCCGCGAAGAACGGGGGCGCGGCCACCGCCCACCGGGGCGAGCCCGGCCAGAGCCAGCGGGCCCCCAGGCCGGTGATGGCCAGCTCGTAGGCCAGGTAGGCGGCCAGCACCGCCGCCAGGCGAGCGCTCCAGCGGTCGCGGCGCACCAGCCCCATGACCAGGCTGAGGATGACGACCAGCAGGAGCGCGCCCGTCTCCAGGCCGGCCAGGAGCCCCAGCCCCAGGGCGTGCACCTCCAGCCCCGAGGCGCTCCAGAGGTGCGCCTCCACCACGACGGGCCTGCTCGACTCCACCCGCAGCAACAGCTCCGCCTCCGCGCCCGCCGGCAGGGCCAGCGGGAGCTGGTGGTAGGGCCCGGCGTGGCGGATGGTGCGCTCGGCCGGCGGCACCGTCAGGCCGCCCCGGAGGTGGACGGGCGCACCACCACCCACCACCCAGGCGTCGAGCCGATCCACCAGCGGCTGGTCCCAGGTGACCTGCCAGGAGCCCGGCGGGCCCCCCTGCAGCCTGGCGTGGAGCCACACCACGCGGGCGCCCACGCCGAGCCCGCGCGCCGGCGCGCCCACCGGCCGGTAGCGGCCGGCGCGGGCGGCCGCCAGCGCCGCCGGCCCGTCGAGCGGGGTGCCCTCCTCGACCAGGTAGTCGAGGTGCGCGCCGAGCTCCCGACCCGGTCGCTCGTCGAGGACCAGCGGGGCCGCCGCGGTCGCGGCGGGTGAGCCGAGCAGGAGCGCGACGGCGAGGGAGGTGGCACGGCGTCGCATCGACTGGACATGCTGCCACACCCGCGCCGCCGCGAAGGCCCTGTCGTGGTGGGACGCGCCGGCGTGCGGCGAGACGCCGCAGTGCCTGCGCTCCTCCAGGGCGGCGGTCCAGGCTCCCAGCACCTCCCGGCCAGCCGCGCCGAGGCGGCGGGTAGGGCGGGCCAGCGCGTCGGGGTATCGTGGGCGCGTGCCCAGCGGGGCTGCTGAGGCGCCGCCGGACAGGAGGGTGGAGGCTGCATGGCTCGACGTGGCCGCGGGCGCGACTGGCACCCGGAGTGGTGGATCCCGGCGCTCTATGCGGCCGTCTCCGGGGGCTACATCTACGGGTCCGATGCGCTGGTGGCGGCCATGGCCGGCTCCATCGAGCAGCAGCGTCTCCTCTCGGTCTACAAGGGGCTCGGCTTCGTGGCCGTCACCGCCGCGCTGCTCTACGCCGGGCTGCGCCTGACCCGGCGCCGCGACCTGGCCGGCGCCCGCCACCTGCGCGAGAGCGAGGCGCTGCTGCACGCCATCACCGACGCCATCCCCGACCCGGTGTTCCTGAAGGGTCGCGACGGCCGGTGGCTCTTCGCCAACCCGGCCACGCTGCAGGTCATGGGCAAGGCGCCGGGCCAGGTGCTCGGCAGGACCGACCTCGAGATCTACGGCGACCAGGCGGTCGCCGCGACCCTGATGGAGACCGACCAGCGGATCATGGCGTCCGGCGTGGCGGAGGTGCTGGAGGAGCGCATCCTCGGGCCCCAGGGCTACCGGACCTTCCTCTCCTCCAAGGCGCCCTACCGCGACGCCGAGGGCCGGGTGGCGGGGCTCATCGGCAACGCCCGCGACATCACCGACCGCAAGCGCGCCGAGCAGGACCTGCTGGCCGCCGAGGAGCGCGTCCAGCAGGCCCAGAAGCTGGAGAGCGTGGGCCGGCTGGCGGGCGGGGTGGCGCACGACTTCAACAACCTGCTCACGGTGATCCTGGGCGCCAGCAGCGTGCTGCAGGAGGATCTGGAGGCGGGCCGGCCCGCCTCGCTGGAGGACGTGTCGCAGATCGCCGCCGCCGGCGGCCGGGCCCGCGAGCTGACCGGCCAGCTGCTGGCCTTCGCCCGCCGGCAGGTGACGGCGCCGGTGCCGCTCGACCTCAACGAGGTGGTGCGTTCCAGCGAGCGGCTGCTGCGCCGGGTGCTGGGCGAGGACGTGGCGCTCTCGGTCGACCTGGAGCCCCGGCCCTGGACGGTGGTCTGCGACCCCGGACAGCTGGAGCAGGTCATCCTCAACCTGGTGGTCAACGCCCGCGACGCCATGCCCCGCGGCGGCCGGCTGGCCCTGCGCACCCGCAACCACGTGGTGGACGAGGCCGAGGCCGCCCGCGACGTGAAGGCCCGGGCCGGCGAGTGGGTCCGCCTCACGGTGGAGGACTCCGGCACCGGCCTCTCGCCGGAGGCGCTGGCCCACCTCTTCGAGCCCTTCTTCACCACCAAGCCGAAGGGGAGCGGCACCGGGCTCGGGCTGGCCACGGTGTACGGCATCGTCACCCAGGCCGGCGGCTTCGTGTGGGCCCGGAGCAGGCCGGGCCAGGGCGCCAGCTTCGAGGTCAACCTGCCCCGCCGGCTGGCGGCGGCCGTGACGCCGCGGCCGGTGGTCCCGGAGCGGGTGGCCGGGGGGACCGAGACGGTGCTGGCGGTCGAGGACGACCCGCTGGTGCGGGAGATCACGGCGCGGGCGCTGCGGAGCGGCGGCTACCGGGTGCTGGTGGCGGCCGGCGGGGTCGAGGCGCTGGAGGTGGCGGCGCGGCACCAGGGGCCGCTGCAGCTGCTGGTCACCGACGTGGTGATGCCCGGCATGGACGGGCTGGCGCTGGCCGACGAGCTGCGGCGCCGGCGCCAGGGGCTGCGGGTCCTCTTCGTCTCCGGCTACTCCCAGGACGTCATCAGCCACCACGGGGTGCTCGATCCCGGGGTGGAGCTGCTGGCCAAGCCCTTCACCTCCGGCGCCCTGCTGGCGCGGGTGCGCGCGGTGCTCGACGCCTCCGGGTGAGCGCCCGTCAGTCCCGGATGGGCCAGGCGTTGCGCCCCCTCGCCGATGCGGGTAGATGCCCACAATGGATCCGGTCTCCTGCCTCTGCACCAACGCCCGCCGCGCCGCCCTGGTGCTGACGGCGCGCTACGACGCGGCGCTGGCCCCGCACGGCCTCAAGGTCACCCAGTTCTCGCTGCTGCACGCGGTCAAGCGGCACGGGGCGCCCAACCTGACGCGGCTGGCCGAGGCCACCGGGCTCGATCGCAGCACGCTCGGCCGCAACCTGCGCGGGCTGGAGGGGCTGGGGCTGGTGGCGCTCTCGCCCGGCGACGACCTGCGCGACCGGGTGGTGGCGCTCACCGAGGCAGGACGCGAGCGGCTCCGGCAGGCCGGTGAGGCCTGGCGGGCGCTGCAGGGCTCCCTGGGGGCCGCGCTCGGCGAGGACGCCGGGCGGTTCACCGAGGTGGCCAGGCGGGTGGTGGCGCTGGCGCGGCCCGGCCCGGCGCAGGTGGAGGCGCCGTGACCGGCCCCGCCTCCCGCGGCTGGCGGAGCCCGGCGGTGATCCTGGGCGCGGGCGCGCTGCTGCTGGCCATCTCGCTCGGCATCCGGCACGCCTTCGGCCTCTTCCTGGCGCCCATGTCGCGCGACCACGGCTGGACCCGCGAGGTCTTCGCCTTCGCCATCGCCCTGCAGAACCTGGTGTGGGGGCTGGCCCAGCCCTTCGCCGGGCGGCTGGCCGATCGCCTCGGCGCCGCCCGGGTGATCCTGGTGGGCAGCGCCCTCTACGTGGCCGGCCTGGTGCTGATGGCCGGGGCGCACAGCGGGGCCATGCTGGCCGCCTCGGCCGGCCTGGTCATCGGGCTCGGGCTCTCCGGCACCACCATGCCGGTGGTCTTCGGGGCCATCGTCCGCTCCACGCCGCCCGAGCGGCGCAGCCTGGCCATGGGGGTGGCCATGGCGGTGGGCTCGCTCGGCCAGTTCGCCATGCTGCCGGGCGCCCTCTCGGCCATCGAGGCCTTCGGCTGGGGCGCCACGCTCCTCGGGCTGGCGGCGCTCGGCGTGCTCATGGCGCCGCTGGCGGCCGCGCTCACCGAGCGCCCCGCCGCCGGGGCGGCGCGCCGGGCCGTCCGGCCGCTGCGCGCCGTGCTGGCCGAGGCGCTGGCCCACCGCGGCTTCTGGCTGCTCTCGGTCGGCTTCTTCGTGTGCGGCTTCCACGTGGTCTTCATCGCCACGCACCTGCCGGCCTTCCTCACCGACCGCGGCCTGCCGCCCCGGACCGGCGCGGTGGTGCTGGCGCTGGTGGGGCTCTTCAACATCGCCGGCTCCTACCTGGCCGGGCTGCTGGGCGGCCGCCGGAGCAAGCCTGGCCTGCTGGTGGGGCTCTACGCGGCGCGGGCCGTGGTGCTGGCGGCCTTCATCCTGCTGCCGGTCACCGAGGTGACGGCCTGGGCCTTCGGCGCCGCCATGGGGCTGCTCTGGCTCTCCACCGTGCCGCTCACCAACGGCACGGTGGCCACCGTCTTCGGCCCGGACGACTTCGCCCTGCTGGGCGGCATCGTCTTCCTGTTCCACCAGGTGGGCGCCTTCCTGGGCGGCTGGCTGGGCGGGCGGCTCTACGTGCTGACCGGCAGCTACGACGTGGTCTGGTGGCTCTCGGTGGGGCTGGCGCTGGTGGCCGCGCTCCTCAACGTGCCCGTCCGCGAGGTCCCGGTGGCGCGCCTCGGCGCCGCCCCGGCGCGCGCCACGTGAGCCGCACCGTGCTCCGGGCCCTCCTGCTGGTGCTCCTGGCGCTGGTGGCGCTGTGGGCCTTCGTCTCCTACCTGCAGCCGGGCTTCACCGGCGAGCTGGCCGAGGCGCTGCTGCGCTGCAACTGAGGGCGGCGCCGCGTCGCCGGCCGGGCGCGGCGCCCCGGTCACGGCCCGTCGAAGCCGGCCCCATCCGCCTCGTCCGGCTGACCCACCACCGGGAAGGCCACCAGGATCAGCCCCAGCGCCGCCAGCATGGGCGGGAGGTGGGTCAGGTCGGCGGTGAGGCCGAAGCGCAGGCAGCTCCCCAGCGCGGGGTCGTCCCGCACCTCGCAGGTCCCCTCGAGGTGGCCGCGCTGGTCCGCCACCAGCCGGAGCGAGACCCAGCCCTCCATGGTCTCCAGCAGGGCCTCGCCCCGGCCCGAGGCCTGCAGCGCCGCCAGCTGCTCGGCGAAGCGCTCGAACTCCTCGCAGCGCAGGTCGGCCTCGAAGCGGCCGCGGAAGGCGCCGGCGCGCACCTCCAGGTCCACCTTCAGCCAGTTGCCGTCCCAGAACTCCTGGGTGGCCGGGTAGGAGCGGCGCAGCGGTCGCAGGCAGACGTGGTTGGCCGTGTCGGCGCCGACGCGCAGCTCGGTGGGCTCGCCCTGGGAGGTCACGCCTTGCCCGCCAGCCGCTCGCTGGTGGCGCGCAGCCGCCTGGCCAGGGTCGCCACGAAGAAGCGGTGCAGCTTCACCGCCATGCGGTCGTTCAGCGCCAGGAGCTTCTGGAAGCGCTCGCGGGTGATGCAGAACGCCTCCACGTCCACCTCGGCCACCACCCGGGCGCTGGTGGGGGCGTCGTCCACCAGCGCCATCTCGCCGGCCGGCGAGCCCGGGCCCATGCGCGCCATGGCCTCCTCCCGGGCGCCGCTGCGGCGCAGCACGCGGGCCGTGCCCTTGCGCAGGACGAAGAGCGCCGCGCCCGGCTGGTCCTGCTCGATGAGCACCTCGCCGGCCCTGAACCGCCGGATTTCGAAGGCCTGGTAGACCGCCTTCATCTCGTCGAGGGCCAGCTCCTTGAAGAGCGGCGTGCCCTTCAGGAAGTCGAACCCGTCCATCATCATGACCAGCTGGGTGGCCCGCCCCGGGGCCGGCGGCGGCGCACCCGGTGTGCCGGCGGCGGCTGCCAGGCTGGGGGCGGCCGGGGAGGCGCCGGGCGGCGGGGTGGTGGGCAGCGGCGGGGCCGCGGCCGGCGGGGGCGCCGCCTGCAGCGCCTTCAGCCGGGCGCCCACGTCCAGGAAGGAGAAGTCGAAGGTGAGCAGCCGCCTGTAGATCTGGGCCGCCTGCTGGACGTTGCCGCGCTGCTCCAGCGCCCGGCCCAGGTTGTAGAAGACCGCGGCCGTCTCCTTGCCCAGCTCGGCCGCCTGGCAGACCTCCAGGTACTTGCGGATGGCCAGGTCGAGGTGGCCGTGGGCGGCCAGGATCTCGCCGATGAGCCGGCAGGCCTCGAAGTACTGCTGCTCCGACTTCTGCACCTTCTGGAGGAGCTGCAGCGACTTGTCCATCCGCTTCATGCGGAAGTAGAGCTTGCCGGCCACGAAGTGGTTGACCGACCGCTCGAAGTTGACGGCCGCCTTGTCCCAGGCCTCCACCGCCAGGTAGAGCTCGGCCGCCTGCTGCCAGCTGGAGTTCTTCTCGAACATCTCGGCGGCCTTGAGCCGGTCGCCGGCCCGCACGTACATCTCGGCCGCCATGTAGGCGTCGTCGGCCCGCTCGAACATGGCGCCGGCGTCGGCCCAGCGCTCCAGGTTCTCGAAGACCTGGCCGGCCTTGGCGTAGTCCTTGGCCGCCACGAACATCTCGGCGGCCCTGAGCTCCACCTCGCGGTCGCCGGCCACCGCCGCCAGCACCCCGTAGCCCAGGTCCTCCTGGCAGTTGCCGTAGAGCCGGGCCGCGTCGTCCACCCGGCCGCGCCTGAGCAGCGCCACCATCGAGTCGGTCAGGGTGCCGGAGTCGAGGTACTGGTCGGCCGCGATCTCCATGGAGGGGTCCAGCTCCAGCACCTCCTCGGCCGCGGCCGCCTCGGCGCCGGCGTGGGCGGCGCGCAGCTCCACCGCCTTGTCGGCCAGCCCGGCCAGCTCGTAGAGCTGGATGGCGCGGCCGTGGTTGCCCAGGGAGGCGTAGATCTTGGCGGCGTCCTCCCACGCCTCGCCGCGCTCGTAGACGGCGGCGGCCCGCTCGCGCTCGTTGGCGCGCATCAGGGCGGCGGCGGCGCGCCGGTAGTCCTTCGACTTCTCGTGCAGGGCGGCCGCCTTGAGGTGCTGGCCGCAGGAGGAGAGGAGCGCCGCCGCCTGCGGCCCCCGCCCGGTCTGCTCCAGCAGCCAGGCGGCCCGGTCCACCCGCCGCCCTTGGTGTAGGCGGCGATGGCCCGCTCCAGGTCGCCGCCCGCTCGAAGAGGGTGGCCGCGTCGATCCACTGGCCGTCGGCCCCGGCCTTCTCCGCCCGCTTCAGCAGCTCCGCGCTGGTCGCCATGGCCACTCGTCTACCCGATCCGGGCCGCGGCGGGTACCGCCGCTCCCGGTTCGCGCGCTCGAGCCGCCGGTCCTCGGCCCGGCTCGCCCCGTCGCGGGCGTCGGACCGGACCGCCGCCGCCCCTGGGCGACCAGGCCCCTGCGCCCGGTCCCGTCCGGCGCTATGAGGGCGCCGGAGGTGTCCATGCGCGCCCTCGTCCTCCACGTCCTCCTGGCGTCGCAGCCCGGGTCGGCCGGGCCCGTTCCCGTCGAGACCGGCGCCGCCCCGGCGGCGCTGCGGCCGGCGCTTGTGCTGGCCGAGGAGGGGATCCGCGCCGCGGCCTGCGAGGTGGAGCGGCGCTTCGGCGAGGGCGATCCCGACGCCACCGCGGCGCGCTGCGACGGGGCGGCGCCCGACGCCCGGGTGGTGGTGGGGCGCACCAGCGCCCGGCTGCGCAACCCGGGCAACGCGCCGCCGGCCTGGGCGCGCGCCCACGTGGCGGCCACCGACGGGAGGCGGGCGGCCGACGTGCCCGCGGTGGTCTTCGACCTCGGCGACCGGGTCGGCCTGCTCCGGCCCATCGAGGTCAGGCGCCGCTGCCTCCACTGCCACGCGCCGCGCCAGGCGCTCGCGGAGGGCACCCGCGCCTGGCTCGACCGCGCCTACCCCCAGGACCGCGCGGTGGGGTACGCCCTCGGCGACCTGCGCGGCTTCTGGTGGGCGGAGGCGCCGAAGGCCGAAGGCCCTGCCGGCCGGTGAGGCGGGCCGGGCGCCGGCCACGCCCCATGCCGGCCCGCGTCACCCGCGCCGGCGCACCAACCGCACGGGACCACCCGCCAGGGCCGTGTCACGGCGCCGCCAACTCGGCACCTCAAGCACCCAGCACCGTCACGCGCGCCGGCCGCGCCCAGGGTATCGGTCTCCGCGCGCACCGCCCACCCGTGGAGGTTCACCATGAGCCGCTCCCCAGGCCCACGCCTCGCCCTCGCCGCCCTCCTGCTCGCCACGGCCCTGGCCGCCTGCTCCAAGGATGACCCGCCTACCACGGTCACCTTCGGCCACGGGGTCGCCAGCGGCGATCCCCTGGCCGACCGGGTCATCCTCTGGACGCACGTCGCCCCGTCGCGCCAGGAGCCGGTGAGCCTGGCGTGGCAGGTGGCCACCAGCGCCGCCTTCACCACCCTGGCCGCCTCCGGCGCCGCCACCACCTCCGCCGCCGCCGACTACACCGTCAAGGTGGACGTCACCGGCCTGGCCGCCGGCACCACCTACTGGTACCGCTTCCGCCACGGCGACCAGGTCTCCCCGGTGGGCAGGACGAAGACCCTGCCCACCGGCCCCGTCAGCCGGGTGAAGCTGGCCGTCTTCTCCTGCGCCAACTACCCGGCCGGCCACTTCAACGTGTACGACGACGCGGCCGCCGAGCCGGACCTGGACGCCGCCGTCCACCTCGGCGACACCATCTACGAGTACGCCCGCGGCCAGTACGCCTCCGAGCAGGCCGCAGCCCTGGGCCGGCTGGTCGATCCCGAGGGCGAGCTCCTCACCCTGGGCGACTACCGGCGGCGCCACGCGCAGTACCGCACCGACCCCGACCTGCAGACGCTCTCGGCCGCCGTCCCCCTCATCGTGGTCTGGGACGACCACGAGGTGGCCAACGACGCCTGGACCGGCGGCGCGCAGAACCACACCGAGGCGACCGAGGGGAGCTGGGCGGCCCGCCGCGCCGCGGCCATGCAGGCCTTCCACGAGTGGATGCCGACCCGCCTCGCCGATCCCGCCCGCCCCGACGCCATCTACCGCTCCTTCGACTTCGGCACCCTGGCCTCGCTCCACATGCTCGACACCCGCCACGCCGGGCGCGAGCGCCAGGTGGACATCACCACCTTCTTCGGCGCCGGCGGCGCCTTCGACGCGGCCGGCTTCACGGCCGCCATCGGCGCCCCGGCCCGCCAGCTCCTCGGGGCCGAGCAGACCACCTGGCTGCAGGGCAAGCTGGGCGCGTCGACGGCCACCTGGCAGCTGCTCGGGCAGCAGGTCGTGATGGGGCGGATGAACGTGCCGGTGCCCATCGCCCTGCAGCAGGTCACGGTGACCGCGTACGCCGCCCTGGCGCAGCGGGCGGCCACCGACCCGGGCTCGCTGACCCCGGCCGAGCTGGCCATCCTGCAGGCCCCCGCGGTGCCCTACAACCTGGACGCCTGGGACGGCTACCAGGCGGCGCGCGAGACGGTGCTCGGCACGGCGCGAGCCCTCGACAAGGACCTGGTGGTCCTCTCCGGCGACACCCACAACGCCTGGGCCAACGACCTCGACGACCTGCAGGGCAACCCGGTGGCGGTGGAGCTGGCCGGGCCGGGCGTCTCCTCCCCGGGGCTCGAGGAGATCTTCGTGAGCGACGATCCCGCCCTCTTCGCCGCCGGCGTGACCCAGCTCATCGGCCCGCTGGTCTACGCCGACACCAGCCGGCGCGGCTGGCTGCTGGTGACCGCCACCCCCACCGAGGTGACCGGCGACTGGCGCTACGTCTCCACCGTGGCCTCGCGGACCTACACCAGCGAGAGCGGCAAGGTGCTCAAGGTGCAGCCCGGGGCCAGCGGCCGCCGGCTGGTGGCGCCGTAGGGGGGGACGCGGCGCGGAGGTGGCAGGCGTCGGTGGATCAGGGATTGACGGTGATGATCGCCGAGGCTCGCACCTCGGTCCCTCCGCCGCAGCCGATGGCCGAGGTCGGGGTCCCGTTGCGCCGGGCGACCGGCTGCTGGCTGGCGTCGGCGGCGCAGATGGCGTTGCTGAGGACCTCCTGGGTGGAGGCGCCGACGGTGGCCGGCGGCGTGTAGACGACGGTCGTCGCGGTCTGGCTCGACAGCGTCCCGAGGCCGGGCGCCAAGCTCCAGCCAAAGGTGCTGGCGGCGCCGGTCTGCACCGTGAAGGTGACGCCGGCGCCGCCCGCGGGGACCGTGACCGTGGCCGGCGAGATCGAGATCTCGTTGGGCGATGGATCCGACGAGCCCCCGCAGGCCGCGGCCGCTGCGAGCAGGCTGGAGAGGATGGCGCTGCGGACGGTGAGACCAGGCATGGTGGACCTCGCGTTCGGCGGGTGGTCGGCGAATCTAGGGTCGGGACTCTCCGTACGGCTACGCCCACCCGGTGGTGCCGCCTCCTGGGGGGCCGTGGCGAGGGGACCCAGGGCCGATCCGTGCGCGAGCTCCGGCCCCGCGGAGGAGCGAGGTCCCGGAGGAAGCGCTGTCGGGGCGCCAGCTTCTCCTCCACCCAGGGTAGGAGTCGGGTAGGATCCCCGCCTCGCACGGCGCGCCGGAAGGTGCAGGGCGGCCGTCCTGGCCAAGAGGGGGGATTCGACGTGGACCTGCAGGCTTTCGTGCCGTCGCTCACGCTGCTGCTCGAGCTGCTCGGCGCCGTGCTGCTCCTGGTGGTGCTCTCCCGGTCCTTCACCATCGCCAAGGGCAACCAGGTCATCCTCCTGGAGCGGCGCTGGTTCGGGAAGCAGATGCCGGACGGCCGCACCGTGGCGCTGTCGGACGAGGTGGGCGTCCAGGCGCGCGTCCTCGGCCCCGGGTTCCACCTGCTCCTCCCCTTCATCTACCGGGTGATGAAGAAGGACTTCTGCGTCATCCACGAGAACATGGTGGGCGTGGTGCGCGCCGTCGCGGGCGCGCCCATCCCCTCCGGCAGCTTCATGGCCAGGTCGGTGGCGTGCGACCTCTTCCAGGACGGGGAGGCCTTCCTCCGCAACGGCGGCGAGAAGGGGCCGCAGCTCGCGATGCTCCCGGAGGGCGAGTACAAGATCAACCCGCACCTCTTCGAGGTCCTCGAGGTCCCGGCCATCATGATCGAGGACAAGGAGGTGGGCTACGTCGAGTCGATCGACGGCAAGCGGGTGGCCCGGGAGGGCGGGAACTTCGGCTCGCCGGTGGAGTGCGACAGCTTCCAGGACGCCGACGCCTTCATCAAGAACGGCGGGCAGAAGGGGCCGCAGCTCCAGTTCCTGCCCCCCGGCTACTACCGCATCAACACCATCATGTTCCGCGTCCAGAAGCTGCCCATCACCAAGATCCCGGGCGGCAAGGTCGGCCTGGTGGAGGCCACCGACGGCGCGCGCATCCCCGAGGGGCGGCTGCTGGCCGCCCGCGTCACCGGCCACAGCAACTTCTTCGACGGCGAGGCGTTCCTCCGCAACGGCGGCGAGAAGGGGCGGCAGCTCGACGTGCTGATGCCCGGCGTCTACCGGCTCAACCCCATGCTCTTCAAGGTCATCGAGATCGCCGACTGGACCCACATCGGGGCCGACCAGGTGGGCATCGTGACCATCAACGAGGGCAAGCCCATCACCGATCCCTCCAAGATCGCCGCCGACGAGCTGCCGCTGGGGGTGCACGACAACTTCCAGAACGCCGACGCCTTCCTCCAGGCGGGCGGCCAGAAGGGGCTGCAGATCCCGGTGCTGCGCGCCGGCAACTACGCCATCAACCCCTGGTTCGCCACCATCGACCTGGTGGACATGATCCAGGTCCAGATCGGCAGCTGCGGCGTGGTCACGAGCTACGTGGGCGCCGAGGGCGCCGACCTCACCGACGACGCCGTCAACGCCAAGATCGTGGCCAACGGGAGCAAGGGCATCTGGGCCGAGCCGCTCCAGCCCGGCAAGCACCCGCTCAACACCAAGATCTGCAAGGTGGACCTGGTGCCGACCACCCAGATCCTGCTGAACTGGGCGGACACCCGCTCCAGCGCCCACGAGCTGGACTCCAGCCTGAAGACCATCACGCTGCGCACCGCCGACGCGTTCAACGTCAACATGGACGTGAGCGTCATCATCCACATCCCGGTGAAGAACGCGCCCAAGGTCATCGCCAACCTGGGCTCGGTGAAGAACATGATCTCCCAGGTGCTGGAGCCGGCCATCAGCTCCCACTTCCGCAACGCGGCCCAGTACATCCAGGCGCTCGACCTCTACACGCAGCGCCGGGAGCTCCAGGAGAAGGCCAAGGAGCACATCGACGCGGTGCTGCGGGTGCACCACATCGACTCCAAGGACACCCTCATCGCCGACGTGGTGCTGCCGCAGGAGCTCACCAAGACGGTCACCGACCGCCAGATCGCCGAGCAGGAGAAGAAGACCTTCGCCACGCAGAAGGAGGCCCAGGACGAGCGGCGCAGCCTGGAGAACGCCAAGGCCCAGGCCAACATGCAGCCGAAGGTGGTGGAGTCCGAGCGGAACGTGGAGATCCAGAAGAACCTCGCCGAGGGACGCATCAAGGAGGCCGAGGGTTCGAAGCAGGCGGCCATCCTGATGGCCGAGGGGCAGGCCACCGCCGTCCGGCTGGAGGCCGGCGGCAAGGCCGAGGCCACCAAGGTCAACGCCGCCGCAGACTCCGAGGCCATCCAGAAGGTGGGCACCGCCGAGGCCGGGATCATCCTCGCCAAGGGCACCTCCACCGCCGAGGCCTACAAGCTCGAGGTCGCGGCCATGGGGCGGGAGGTCTTCGGGCAGATCCGCGTCATCGACCGGATCGCGGCCAGCAACCTCAAGTTCATCCCGGAGAACCTGGTGATCGGCGGCGGCGGCGGCGGGGAGGGGAACAGCCTGGTGAACGGCCTCTTCGGCATCGCCCTGCTGGAGAAGCTGAGCGGCCGGAGCTTCGTCACCACGCCGCCCGCGGGAGAGGCCCCGAAGTAGCCGGCCGGGCGCCCTCCGTCCTGGCCCTCGCGGCCGAGCGCGGGTGCCTCGGCGCCCAGGCCGTGAGTTCCGCCTCGAAGCCCACCGTCGGCGGCGCGGCGGCTCTGGTAGCCGCTGGTGTGGCCTACCGCCGCTCGACCTGGGGAGCTGGTGGAGCTGGCGCCGCCAGGACCTCGGGCGTGAGCCCCTCCTTCTGGAGCAGCGGGAGCAACGCGGCGGCGTCGCCGGTGAAGAGGAGCCCCTCGGCGCCGATCCCGGTCTTGGCCAGGTACCGCCGCACCGCCGCCAGGTCCACCTGGGCCAGGCGCTGACCGGCGGTGTCCGCGTGGTCGAACGGCAGCCCGGCGCTGGACAGCATTTGCAGCTGGGCCACCGCTTCGTGTGGGGTGTCGAAGGCAAAGGCCAGGACGCGGGCCCGAGACCAGCGGGCAACCTCCACGTCGAGCCCGGCGGGCCCCTCCTCGGCCAGCCGGCCGAGCTGGCGCAGCAGCTCGCGGGAGGCGGGGGCCACCAGCCCCGGCGGGCCCTCCAGCGTGAGCGCCTGGAAGGCGGCCCGGCCCATGCCCCAGACCCTGGAACCGACCTCCAGCCCCCTCGAGCCGAAGGTGCGCTGGACTCGGTCGGTGAGCAGGTGGTCGAGCACCGCGGCCTCCTCGGTTCCGGCGTCGGAGTCATCGGGCAGGCGGAGCAGCACCGTGGCGGTGGCCAGGGCGGCGCCTGGCACGTCCCGCAGGATCACCCGCCGGGTCTTTGGCCAGGTCGGCGTGGCCGGACCGGAGCGGCGCTCCCCGGTCCGGCGCTCGAACCGACCGAAGGCCGCCTGGAGCTGCCGCAGCCCCTCCACCGGATCCACGTCGCCGACCAGCACCACCACCGCGCCCTCGGCGTCGCCGACCCGGTCGAGGAACGCCTCGGTCCAGGTGGTGCCGCCGTAGGCGGGCGGCAGCGCGCCGCCGGTCTGCACGGCCTCGGAGGCCCTGGAGGTCAGGTCGTCGTCGATGCCCGGAGGCCTGGTCCGCGGCGCTGAGAGCCCGCGGCTCCAGCAGGCCACCGCCTCGACGACGGCCGGCAGCCAGGCCGTGGCGCCATAGGTCTGAATCACCACGCCGTCGGTGTAGCTGAGGGCGGCTGGCGCCAGGCCGAAGCCCTCCCGCTGGAGCTGGCGGCGCGCCTCGTCGAGCGCCCGCCTGGCCGGGCGCCACTCCCCCGGCGTCCGGGCTCCGCCGGGGAGGAAGAGCTTGAGGGCCACCACCGGGGAAGCCGGGCGGCGCAGCACCACCAGCTCCAGGCCGCTGGAGAGGGTGACTCGCCGGGCATCGGTGAAGCCGGTGGCGCCGAGGAGCGAGGCGATGGCCGCCGGGCCCGGCGCGGCCGTATCCACCAGGCTGTGCGCCATCGGCCAGGCCAGCTGGCGCTCGTCCGCCTCCGGCGGCAGCGCCTGGCCGGCCCGCTCCGAGCCTGCGGCGTCCAGTCCGCTCGGCGCAGGAGCCACCGTGGCGATCACCGCCGGGCCGGGATCGACCCATGCATCGAGCCAGGCCGAGACGCTCGGGCCGACCTGGGCCCGCTCGTTCAGGTCGAGCCAGGTCGGCACGTCGGCGGAGCCGGTGGTGCGCACCAGGCGTCCGACCGGGCCCACCCAGCCGCGCGCCATCGCCAGCTCCCGCTCCAGCCGGAGCGACTGGCGCCAGGCCGCGTCGGCGCCCGGGCCGCGGTAACGCCAGGTGCTGTCCGCCGTCGGCGCCTCCTCCAGCAGGGCCTTGCGGACCGCCGGGGCGTCCTCCAGCCGCTCGAGGCCCACCTCGACCAGCAGCAGCCCGGCACGGTCGAGGGCCATGAAGTGGGCGTCCACGTGGGTCACCTTGGCGTCGAGGTCGGGTCGGGCGGCGCGGCTCCCGAGCGTGTCCCGGAGGGCACGGGCCCCCATGTCGGCGGCCGGCTTGAACCGGAACCCCGGCGCGCGCCAGGCCAGGATCAGCCGTGGCTTCTCCCCCCCGGTGACGCTGATCTCCTGTCGAACGATGGGGGAGGGCGGGGGCTCGCTCGAGAAGCTGGGCGCCGGGGCCACCGGGCTCGCCGGATCGCCGGCCGCTCGGCCGCGGAGATCGCCCACCACCGCCGCCGCCATGGGCTCCGCGTCGCGGGCCGAGGCCACGCCCAGGACGGCCCGCTCCGGCCGGTAGGAGGCGCGCAAGAAGGCGGCGACCTCCTCCAGGGTGATGCTGCGCGCCAGGGCCGGTGTCGGGGGCCTCCGCTCGAAGGGCGTTCCCTGGAGCCCGAGCCGGATCACCTCGCGAACGGCCGCCTCGGCCTTGCCTGCGTCCCGCTCCAGGCCGGTGGCCAGCTCCTCGCGGGCCACCGCCACGGCCTCTTCGTCCAGCCCGCCCGCCGGGTCCTCGAGCAGCGCGGAGAGCGCCGCCAAGACCTCCGGCAGCGCGGCAGGGCGGCAGCGCACGGAGATGGAGGTCTCGTCGGGGAGGGCCGTGCCGTCCCAGAAGGCGCCGGCAGAGAAGAGGCGCTCGATCAGGGTGGCGCCTCCCGCGCTGCGTCGCGCCAGCGCGGCCGCGCGCACTGCAACCGTGGCCAGGCCCGAGCGCTCCTCTGGCTCGTCGGCGGCGCCGCCGCCCAGGGAGAGCCAGACCGTCACGTCGCGCTGGCCCGGCACCTGGAAGACCGCCAGCTGCAGGCCGCTCGGCAGGACCTGGGCGTCGAGCCCGTGGTCCATCGGCGGCGGCGCCGTCTGGAGGGACCTGGCGGCTTGCCGGTAGGCGACCGAATGGCACCCGGTCAGGACGGAGAGGACGGCGGCGGCGAGGACGGCAGTGGCGGCACGCATGCGTGACCCCGGGGAGGATGACCAGGAAGGGCGGTGGACAGACCGAGCGTACGACGCGCCGAGCCCGGGGGGCGAGATGATGATGTCGAGGGAGGTCCGCGGCAGGGCCCGCTCCGTTCGGCTGAGCTTGGGAGGTGGCGACCCCACCACTCCACCTGGCTGGAGCACCTCCAGCGGCGCCCGTCCTGGCGCCGGCGCCGGAGGTGCTGGCGCGCCTGGTCGACGAGCTGGTCGATGGCGCTGGCCAGGCACCTCACCTCCGGCCGGGTCGCCTCCCATGAGGGCAGGATCAAGGGCGCCTTCCCGGAGGTCTGGGTCCAGCGTGGCGGCTGGGGCGCGGTGAGCCTCCTCGACCACCCGCTGATCTCGGAGCGCCACTTCTTCCCGCGCTCCGCGCGACCCAGGGCACGGCTCGACGTGGAGGTCGCCGGCGCCACGCTGGCCTGCGCGCTCCACCGGGCCGATCCCGAGGGGCACGTGGTGGTCCACCTGCTCGCCGGACCGGAACACCGGAGACGGTGCTCGGCACGGCACGGGCCCTCGACAAGGACCTGGTGGTCCTCTCCGGGGACAACCACAACGCCCGGGCCAACGACTTCGACGACCAGCAGGGCAACACGGTGGCGCCGGAGTGGGGGCGTGTCGTCCAGGCCCGCGCGGACTCCCTACCCGGGGACCTTCGGCAGCGGGATGACGAGCTCGCCGTCCCCTTCCGGGAAGTCGAGCAGCACCGTCCCCTCGATCCGCTCGCCGGCGAGGGCGGCCAGCGCCTGGCGCGGCGGCTCGAGGTCGACCGACCAGCCGAACCCCTGGAGCGCGTCGGCGAGCACCACCACCTCGGCAGCGTCCAGCTCGACGAGGAGGGTGAGGGCGAGGTTGCTGAACATCTTGAAATCGAGGATGTCGCCTCGCCGGGCCTGCACCGCCCCCTCGGCGCGGGCGATGGCGGCCGCCCTCGGCTCGCGCGTCACGGCGCGGAGCGTGAAGCCGCGGCCGCGGTAGCGGGTACGCCAGAGCTCGGGGAGCCCCTCGAGAGAGGAGAGCACGCCGGGAGGATAGGTGGGTCGGGCGAGGTCCGTCCACGCGGGAGCCCTGGCCCTACCCGTGCGCTGGCCACCACGCACTCGCCGAGTGGAACGTTCCCGAACGTCCGCCCGGACGGCGCCCACCGGCTCCCGGTGCCGTGCAGCGGCGTCACCGCGAACGCCTGCGAGGGGCGCCCCACGGGCGGGCGCCCTCCAAGCGGGCCGACCGGGCCGCGGTCAGTAGCCGCAGTTCCGCAGCGTGCTGTTGTCGATCACCCAGAGCTCGTCGGCGAAGCAGAGGTCGAGGTCGGTGAGCACGCAGTCGCGCTGCCGATCGTCGATGACCATCACGTCGTAGGTGTCGCAGCTCACCAGGACGGTGAGCTGCTCGCTGGTGAAGAGCACGTCGGGGAGCAGGTTCGGTCCCCAGCTGACCTGGTTCACCTGCGCCACGTAGAGCCCGGTGAGCACGTAGCTGGAGTTGTTCCGGACGGTGATGGTCCCGTCGGGGTTGCCGCCGTTGTCGGTGGTGACACCGCAGCCGAGCGTGGCCATCACCGCGGCGCTGGCGAGGAGGCCCAGCGCTGATCGCCCCAGTTTCCGGCCCATGGCTCTCTCTCCGTCTTCCGGCTCGCCAGGGGTGCAGTACTCCGCGACGACGCGGCAGGCGCCCGGACCGCGATCGCATCCACCAGCCAGTGCAGGAGGCGGGCCAGCGCGCGCGGCGAGGTTCCGCCGAGCTGGCAACCACGTCCCTGGGATCGGGGCGCGCGGCCCGTCGCGGTGACGCAGGGCCTGGAGTCCCCGGTGCGGATGCGGGGATCACCGGCGGCTCGCCGAGCGCCCCGTCGTAGTCACCCCGTGCTCATGGGCGGACGGGGTGCCCGTGCGTCATCCTCCGGGCGGTGCCGACCGCTCGGCGCGCTCCGCCTCCAGCGCCTCGGTGTACCCACGCGCCCGGTGCTCGGCGAAGCCGTCCACCAGGAGGCCGACGCCTGCGAAGAAGAGGAGGGCGGCGCCGGCGCCGTGCGCCAGCGGGCTCCGAAGGGCGAACCGGAGGGCCAGCCCGGCGACCGCGAAGGTCGCCCACACGGCCACGTAGACGGACCAGGCGCCATTGACCTTCTCCATGCGCGCCAGCTCCGCGGCCCGGGTCGCCTCGGGCGCTGCGGCGAAGCCGGCGGTGAGCCGCTCCACCTGCGCCGGGGTCCGGAACCCGACCACGGCGCCAGTCCCCGCCAGGAGCAGACCGATGACCAGGAACGGCCACGCGGCCCCGCGGGCGAACGGCCCGAAGCGCTCGGTGAGGAGCCAGGCGCCGAACAGCGCGCTGAGCAGGCCAAGCGGGACGATGAAGACCAGCGACTCGAGCTTCTCGCCCAGCAGGTAGCGGGACATGAGGTCGGTGAGCATCACGGGCGCTCCCATGGAGGTGGCCGGAACCTATCCCCGCCGCCGCGCCGCGGCCAGCGCCGCCCCGACAGTGCCCGTCGCGGCGCCACTGGCTCATGATCAGAACCGGCGGGCGCGCCCGAGTCCAGTCGACTGGACCGATATCGCCGAGGCCCGAAACGACGAAGGGCCCCGCCGCGAGGCAGGGCCCTTCTCGAGTCTGGAGCGGGAAACCGGATTCGAACCGGCGACCCTCAGCTTGGGAAAATGTGCCCTGGCCGCAGGATCAGGCCAGGTCCGCGGAATCACGATGGGCGTTGCGCTGGTTCAGGGGCGTTGAAGGGCGTTCCAGCAGCAGATCATTGTTCGATTGTTGTCCGCGGACGCGCGGACAAGTCCGCGCAGCTCCTTGACCGTTCGCTTGCCGTCTACCGAGCCGGATCAAGCCCACGGCTCGGCACCGCGGGCCATGCTCCCCTCAGCGCCCTTCTCGAGGACGTTCCGAGGCCCACGTCCGGTCCGGGTCGCGACGCTCAGTTCGCCCGTGGCGTTCTCGACGGCGCGAACAGGTCGCCTGCCAGCGAGCAGTAGGCCCCGACCACCAGACCGCTCACGACGCTCCCACTCTCGGAGGCCAGCCGCTCCCCCGCCAGCCGGAGCCCGAAGGAGGCCGTGCCAAAGGTCACATCGCTGGCGTGCTCCAGGTGAACGACCCAGCTCGGTCGCCCGCGCCACCCCTCGTTGACCACGGCGGCGTTGCTCACATCGACGGCGAGATGCTGGAACCAGCCGGCACCCAGCGAGATGGCCCCGAGCCGGAGGTCCTCGGTCACCTGGGCGTCGAGCGAGAGCCACAGGGCCGGGACGGTGGCGCCGAGCTCCGCGAGCGGCCCGGCCGTCATGCCCAGGGCGGCGCGGGTCTCCAGGCGCTCGCCGGCCAGCCGGAGGAATCGCGCGCCGCCCAGCAGCCGGACGCCCCCACCGGCGTTGAGCCGGTAGACGCCGCCATCCGTTTCCTGGAGAGGGAGGGAGGCGGTGCCCCACGCCGAGGCCGGTCTCCAGGAAGAGGTTCAGCGGACTGGGCGCTCGGGGTGGAGGGGGCCGCGGGGCGGGGCGGGGAGCTCGATGGCTGGCGCCGTCGCGGTGGCCGGGTTCGGGGTCGTCGGCGCAGCGATCGGGGAGGGCGGGACCTGGGTTGTCGCCGGGGCGGTCGTGGCCGGAGCGGAGGAGAGATCCCGCGCCGCGCGGCGCATGGCCTTCTGCGCCGCCTGGTGGGTGAGCCAGCTGAGCAGGTCGCCGACGGCGGAGAAGCCGAGGGACTGCTCCTCGATGAACTGGTAGCGTCGCTCCCAGGCGACCTGCCCGGCGCCGTCGAGGCGCGACACGGAGACCTCCAGCCGCACCTGGGGACTCCCCGCGCCGAACACCTCGGCCTGCCACGCCCAGTCGAACGTGATCACGCGTGGCGTCACCACCACCTGGAGGAGAGGTCCCTCGGGCCGCTGGCTCCCGTGCCGGGCGCCGCCGCGGGAGACCTCCCCGAAGGCCCGGAGCGCCGCCTCTCGCACGATGACGCCGAGCGGAAGCTCCAGGATGTGGCCGCTCCCGGTGCTCGTGGTGGGCCCTCCCTTGAAGACCAGGCCATCCTCGGCGGCGCCCGTGACGACGAGGATCGGCTCGTCCATCGCCGGCGCCTCGGCCGTACCGTCCTGGTCGAAGTAGGCGGGCTGGTAGGTGCCGATGGTGGCGCACCCGGCGAGCAGGAGCGCAAGGGACACGGGGACCAGGGTCCGGCGAAGCATGGCGCTCCTCCAGCGAGAGACGAGGAGATCCCCGGTGCGGAGCCGACGCCCCGGAGGGGGCTACGCTCGTGTGCCCTTCCGGAGTCCCGAGCTCCACACTGGCACGCTCCGTACGGCCCGACAATACGGAGTGGACCGGAGTGTTCCGGCAGCGCCTGGCCGTGAACCGTCGTGCGTGCCAACGTCGCCGTCCGGTGGCGCACTCCCTCCAGCCCGAGCCGGGCAGCTCTCGGCCCTGCTCGCCGACCTGGCGCGGGTGCCCGAAGGGCCGCCGGTGCTGGCCGCCGCCTCGGTCCTCCGGCCTGGATGAAGAGGATCGAGACGAAGCGCGGGACGTGGACCGCGCCGATCTCGATCGCCTCAGAGCTTCCACGGGCCGCCACGCCAGTCACTCGGGGCTCGGCGTCACGCCTACCGACCGCGGTGGCGACGATCGGAGTCCCGCCTTTCCTGGCGATAGTCTCCAGGAAGAGCGACGGAGGTCGTGCGAATGGGGACGGAGGTAAGTGAAGCTGCGGGCTGCGAGCGACCATGGGCGTTGAGGTTGGACTACACGAATGTTATTCAGCATCCATGTTCGCCACCGGCTACGGCGCGAGGGCCGTCCTTCAGCTCATCGGCATCAGCTACCGCCAGCTCGACCACTGGGCGCGGACGGGGTTGGTGCGCTCCTCGGTGCGGCAGGCGACCGGGCGCGGGTCGCGGCGGGTCTACTCCTTCCAGGACCTCGTCGCCCTGCGGGTGGTCGGCCAGCTCCGCGAGGCCGGCGTGAGCGTCCAGACCATCCGCAAGGCCGTGGCGTTCCTCAAGCGGCATGGCGAACAGCCGCTGTCCATGCTCAACCTGGTTGGGCACGGACGGAAGGTCTTCACGCTGACCGACGACCCCACCAAGCTGATCGAGGCCAGCGAGAACGGCCAGGTGGTGCTGAGCATCAGCGTGGCGTCGCTGGAGCGGCACCTCAAGGAAGGCGTCACCAGGATCAGCGCCCCCCGGGAGGTCACGGTCCGGGTGCGTGGCAGGGCCTACCGCGCGGTCTTCACGCCGGACCTCGAGGTGGGCGGGTACAGCGTCGAGGTGCCCGAGCTGCCTGGCTGCATCACCGAGGGCGACGACCTGGCCGAAGCGAAGCGCACGACCCGGGAGGCCATCGAGGCGTGGCTCTCCGCGGCCGAGCCGGCGAAGACCGGGGGCCGGGCCAGGCCGGGGTAGGAAGCCCGTGGGGAGGATGGCCACGCTGCAGGCTCTCCGGATGATCAGGGCGCTCGTGCGCCTCGGCTGGACGCTGGACCGGGCGGCGGGCAGCCATCACATCCTCACCAGGCCGGGCCACAACCCCGTCACGGTCCCCGTGAAGAAGGGCGCCAAGCTGAAGGAGGGGACCGCGAGCTCCATCCTCCGCCAGGGCGGGATCGACGAGGAGACGTTCTTCGACGCCTACTGAAGCAGGAGGGCCAGCACGTGGTCGCCGCCCGGCGAGCTGGAGAGGATCCACCGCGGGCGCGGCAGGCGCGGGACCGAGGCCTCAGCGCGTGAGGCTGACGGGCCTCCCTGAGAATCCCCGGTCGATTCGAGGACTCGGGGCCTGCGGCACGAAGCGGACAACGCCCGCAGACAACGATCTGCACCCCCCAGAAACGCCCGAGGGGCTACCCGCTGCCGGGTAACCCCTCGGAAAGTCTGGAGCGGGAAACCGGATTCGAACCGGCGACCCTCAGCTTGGGAATGGACTTCACTGACAGTCCATCGGCTGATAGGGGCTCGCAAGCGCTGGCAACGACTGGCGATGGGGAGGGTGGTGGCGTCCAGCGGTCCCAGCCGAAACAGATGCTTCTCAGGGGTTTTGTTACCCCCTTGCTACCCGGAAAAGTGACCGTGAGTGCGGAGCCGGAGCGGATGCTGACGGTGCTGGAGGTGGCCAGGCTGCTCCGGGTGTCCACGGCGACGGTCTACAAGCTGTGCGAGCGGGGGGAGCTCGCGCATGTGCGGGTGTTGAACGCGTTGAGAATCCCGCAACTGGCCCTCCACTCGCTCAAGGCCGGGGGCCGGCGTCCCGGTCCACAGCCGACCTGACGACGGTCGCGACCTCGTCGTGGGAGTAGAAGGCAAGCGGCCCCTGCGACGCGCTCAGGACGAAGCAATCCCAGAGGAAGAGGACGCCGAGCGCCACGAACGAGAGCGCGTCCTCTACTTCGTCGGCCGCGAAGACCTGGGCCGGGGTCTCAATGAGCGGGCGGTGCTCGCCGTAGGAAAGCCGCAACCGCTGAAAGAGGTGGGGGAGCTCGCCCGAGGGCCAAACGCTCCAGTCGGTGAACCAGACCAGGAGTTCGCCAGGCGCACCGAAGTCCCTGAAGTGCTGTCGCACCATCGCCACCCGGCGGCCCGCGTCGTTCTCGATCTTCTCGTCGATGGCGCTGGCGGTCATGACCGGCCGGTGCCGCTCGTCCACCAAGACGTCGTGCTTGGCACACCAGGCGACGGCCTCGTCACGCGTGAGTGCCTTCATTCGGGCGCCCTCCATGCCGCATGTCACTAACGAATGGCGTCATACGGAAGGCTCGAGCGGGTACCTCACGATGAGGCCCGGGAACCAGGCGGACAGTGGGGCAGGTCCTGCCACCTCCGCACTGGCGAACTCGCGGCATCCAGCGAGGGCCTCGTCGTAGGAGTCGATGAGCCCGTGCTCGTTGGGCCGAATCCCGAGGCGATTCCACACGGCGGCCTCGTTGAGGTGGAGCGAGGCCGGGCTGTTGAAGCTGCAGCCCACCTCGGCGATCAAGGGCTCGTGGCCGAGCGGAGTGCCTCCGGGGGCCAGCGGCTGACCCAGCTCCGTAGTCAGGTGAACGCCGCTTGCTCCGGTCGGCGCGTAGCCCGGCACCTGCGGTGGAGGCTCGGTTCCTTGCTGCAGGCCCTCCAGGACCGAGCGGCGGACGCCGAGCCCCCAAAGCTCGAGGCCTTGAGCCCCGGACAGGAACATGCGGGCGATGGTCCGGGCATCCTCGATGCGGAAGATGACGTCCCAGGCGCCAAACGCCTTGCCGAAGGCCGCGTCGGCCCACGCGTGGACTCGAGCCAGGTCGGCCCCGGCGATGCCGAACTGCTGGGCGTCGCGGACCCGGCGCTCCGGGGGCTCCTTGCACCAGCTCAGCGCCCAGGACTCCGGGAAGAACCGCCGCGGCGAGTGGTCGTGCCCCAGCGTGATGGCCCGGTGGCCTGGCCGTACAGGATCAACGAGCCGCGACAGGAAGTAGCCGGCGGACAGGTACTCATCTAGGCCAACTGTGCGGGTCACCATGGCTGCGTCGCCTCAGGGCATCCTGCGGCCGTAGCCCGGCGGTGGTTTGGCCCACCAGCCGTCCGGGACGATCGCCCAGTACGCGATGCTGACCATGGCAGCGAGCACCAGCACCCTCGGGAGCCGAGGGGCCAATGTCCTCCCGAGGGCTCCGCCGATGATGGCGGCGGCCGCGAGCGACGGGAGGAGGAGCCGGGAGCCATTGCCGAAGAAGTCCCCCGGCGTGGCGGCCGCCCAGGAGACCCAGGCCAAGGTCACGCCGGAGAACATCCCGAGTAGGAGGCCGACGGCCCGGTTCTGGATGAAACGGTTGGCCATCACAGCCGATCCATGTACGCCACAATGCCGTCGACCAGCTGACCCGAGATGTGGAGCGTCAGCTTCGTGTAGCCGGAGCCCTCTGGAGGCAGCGCCCCGTACTGCAGCACGCCCTTCGTACGCTTCCCTGAGTCGCCAAGAGCCCGGACAACATCAGCCACTGACATTCCAAGGTGGATGCCCCCTGCGGTACCTGCGGTCTTGGAGAGGCCGGCAAGGCGGCTGCACTTGGGACGCTTCACGTCGACGTCGACAGCCTCCTCGGGGAGTTCGGGTGCGAAGCTCAGACGGGAGACGGTCGTCGCAAGCTGGATGGTGGTCAGGCGCAGCGACTGACCATTGCCCTCGCTGTTGGAACAGAGGCCGAGGGCGGTGCCATCGGAGCCGACGAAACAGGCGCACCGTGCCCCAGCAGCTGCATCGAGCCCGTTGTGCGCGATCTCTGCCTTGCCGAGGCGCTTGAGCGCTCCGTCAACCGAGTCCTTCCCGACCGTCATGCCCAGCACCTTGAGGTGCGGCTGGAGCTTGGCGGGCAGGTCAGGGTTGCCATCGGTGGCAACGCTGACGCTGGCGATGAGAAGGGCGAGGGTTCCGGCGGTCATGGTGCAGAGTCTAGCTCACGGAGAGTGCGCCCGGTGACCTGGAGCACATGTGAGCAAGGCGGCATTCGCTTTGGAGGGGCCGGCGCGAGCCTTAGGCGGCTCTCACGGCCTCGCCGAAGATGCGGTCCCGCTGCTCAGGCCGGATCATGCCGGGAGTCGCCAGGTCGACGCGGCAGCCGAGAAGCCTCTCGAGCTCGTGCTGGACGCGGACCAGGCCGAGGTAGCCGACCGGCCGGTCGAATTCGGCGATGAGGTCGAGGTCACTATCGGGCCGGGCCTCGTCGCGGGCGACCGAGCCGAAGATGAGGAGCGAGCTGATGCCAAGCCGCCGGAGGTCGTCCACGTGGGAGGCGAAGAACTCGATGGCTTCAGCGCGGCGCACGTCCGGACAGTAGAGCCGGGCAGGCCGGTGTGGAAGCCCTCGGCGGGCGGTCGCTGGGCGACGGTCGCTCGAGCGGTCGTTGAGAGTTGACGCCCAGACCAATGGTGCAGGACAGTCCGTCTCGCGGATCGACCGCGAATCTGGGGTCAACAACATGCACTGGAGTCTCGACCGGAAGAAGACGCTGCCGCTGGCGATGCTGTGGGCGGCTGCTGCTGCCCTACTGGCGTGGTTCGCGCATCCGATCCCGGTCGGCCTTGTCGCAGGGGGGCTGCTGCTGGGCATCCCGGTTGGAATCATGCAGCGACGCGGCCTGACGGAGAACCCTGATGCGTTCCGCCAGGCCTCGACGGCACGCCAGGTTCGGAGCGCGTTGACATCGACTCGTTCGGGGAGGCTGGCACTGAGGACGCAGTGGGGGTCGGCGGCCATCCTGCTGGCCGGCTCACTCCTACAGACCATGAGCGCGCGGGATGCCCTGCCGTCGAACCCGGCGCTCGGGGCAATCGCCGCCTACCTCGGTCTGATGCTCACGAGGGACCTGTTCGCTCTGCCCGCGCTCCGAACCCTTGAGAGGGGCGCGGCGCCGCCTTGACCGGAGTAGCGCGTGCGCCGAGTCCAGTATCGGATATACTGATACCATCATGGACCCGCGCACCACGCTCACCGCCTTCGACCGGTACCTGGCCGACCGGGGCCTCGCCCTGGAGGCCGTGGTCGTGGGCGGCGCCGCGCTCAACCTCCTCGGGGTCATCACGCGCCAGACGCGCGACTGCGACATCCTCCACCCGGCGCTCCCTCCCGAAGTGGTGGAGGCGTCGCGGGCCTTCGCGGCCGAGGTGACTGCCGCGGGGGGGAAGCTCAAGGAGGACTGGCTCAACAACGGGCCGAGCGCGCTCGCGCCACTGCTCCCGGCGGGGTGGGAGCTGCGGCTGCAGGAGGTCTTCCGCGGGCGGGTGCTGGTCCTCCGCTCGCTGCACCGCGGCGACCTCCTCAAGTCGAAGCTCTTCGCCCTGTGCGACCGGGGGTTCGACCTGCCGGACTGCCTGGCTCTCGCGCCCACGCCGGAGGAGTTGGCGGAGGCCGTGGTCTGGCTCGAGCCGCAGGACCTTAACCCCCGCTGGCCGGCCCACGTCCGCAGCACGCTCGGCGACCTCGGCCGGAGGCTCGGCCATGGCCCATAGGCGCGCCATCGCGCCGGCCCAGGTGCCAACCGGCGACGAGCTCACGGCCAACCTGGTCGGGATCGGCCTGCTCGTCGGCGGAGAGGGCTCGCGGGACCCCAACATCGAGGACACCCTCCTCGCCGCCTCAATTGAGGGCCTGGAGCGCGACGACCTGCGCGTGCTGGCCGTGCTCGTCACCTGGTTCGGCGTCCACTCGGGGCACGTGAACGCCGACCGGCTGACGCGGCTCGCAGCGCTGCAGGAGTCGAAACGGGTCCGCGCCTTCTGGTCTGCGCTCGCCCGCTGGCGGGCCACCGACCGGCGCTTCGCCAGGCTGGCCCGCGCCTACCGGGGTCCCCGGCTCGACCTCCTCTCGACCGGCACCGACTTCCAGGTGGCGCGCCACGGGGAGGATGACCGCTTCGCCGGCTCGAAGTTCCGCGTGCCGGCCAACGTCCTGCGCGACCGGCCGGCCGACGTGCTCCAGCCAGCCGAGCTGGCCAGGTCGCACGCCGCCTACCGCTGGCGCCTCGTCATCGGGCCCACCTACCGGGCCGACATGTGGGCGGCGCTGGAGCGGCAACCGGACCTCTCGGCCGCCGCGCTGGCGAGGGCGACATACGGATCCTTCGCCACGGCGTGGCAGGTGCGGAGGGACTTCGCCGCGTGGAGGAGTGCCAGTGGTAGGTAAGCCGACGCCTCGGAAGGCACGTCCCGGCCGGCGCGTGGTGGTCCTCCGCGTGCGGGGGCGCGTCTACCACGCTGTGCTCACGCCCGACCGGAAGGCAGGTGGCTACACGGTCCGCGTGCCTGGGCTACCCGGCTGCATCACCGAGGGCGACACACTCGCCGAGGCGAAGCGCATGACGAAGGAGGCCATCGATCTGTGGCTGTCGGTGGCCGAGCTGGAGGGGGTCCGAATCCGTGCGACGCCGCCGTCACGGTCCCCGCGAGGGAGGGCGCTACGCTGAGAAACGTCCATACTGCGGCAGGCAGGCACGGGCGAGGGCAAACTCTTCGAGGCGCGCCGAGGCCGGTGGAGGAACGCTCCGCCAGTAGCCCACCGGGGAGGTACAGTTCGGTCTGGGGAGGGCTACTTGGCCGACGACACCGGAGATCCGATGAAGGCGGCCGGCACAGCCGTGGCGGACGCGTCCCAAGTGACCGCCTCGCCTGCACTCCTGCGCGATGGGCGCCTGTCGCCACGGAATCGGGACACGGCCGAGGCGCTCGCGCGACTGGACCTGCACCTGTCCGGTCTGTTCACCACTGGACATGAGCTGCTGCAGGACCTCAGCAACCCGGGGGTGTGCTTCTTCGTCGCGCACGCGGGCCGCGAACTTGCGAACGGTCTTGAGCGGATACTCGCCGGCGAGGACGTCGGGGCTGCGCCAGCACCGACCGAAGAACAGGTCGCGGAGAACGAGAGCAACAGAGCGCGGATTGCTTCGATGTTGGCCGTTCCTCCCGACCACGCGCTTGTCACGGCCTGGTTCCGGGTCAGGCGCGTCTTCTCTGCGTCATGCCACTTCGGTGCGAAGCCCTCGCCGTCGAGGCTGCGGCAGACCTATCTCGACTTCAGCGAACTGTTGTACGGCCTCGTTGGCCCATACTTCGATACGCATTCTGAACTGGACCAACTCGCCGCGATCGAGAATCCCGACCCGGAACATGTCGAACGTGCGCGCCGACTGCTCCTCCGGCCGCAGCAGAGACGCCACTTCTTCTCGAAACTCGGGCATCCCGGGTGGCTCGAGCCGCTCGCACGCGCGGGAATGTTCAAGTCCCCTCCACCGCTACTCGTGAAGCCCGATGGGAGCTGGGCACTGCAGGGATGGCCGGAAGGGCAGTGCCTGCTGCGCCTTGCCGCGGCGGCGCCGGAGCGGGTCGCCGAGATTCTTCTCGCGCTTCCGAAGGAAAACGACAACCCGGCGGTGGCATCGTGCGTCATCGGTGCCGCGGAGAAGATGCCTGGGCCCATCGCGAGTCGGCTCGTGCCGGCAGTGATAGCCGCGCTCAAGCAGGAGACCGGCTTCGTAGTCGCCGCGGATGCGATCGCCTTCGTTCGGTACCTGGCTCGGGAAGGGCAGGCGGCTGCGTTCCGACTTGCTGATGCGCTCCTGTGGTTCAGGAGCGTTCCAGGCGACGCGCGGACGGAGGAGCCGGTATCAAAGAGGAAGCCAGACAACCTTCTCACGAAGGTCGAGACGCATGAACTCATCGAGTTCGTCGACAGCGTTGTTCCAGCGCTCGAGGCGCTGGATGCAGTATCGACTATCGCATTGCTTGCTCAGAAACTGAGCCGTGCAGTCGCGCTCGGCGATGCACTCGCGGGTGAAAGCGCGCAGCACTCAGGTAGCACATCGTCATGGTGCGAACGCGTGAAGTCGCGCTCCCAACGCGACGACGAGCGAGAGACCATCGCCGTCGCCCTCGCGGGCGCGGCAGCGCGAACTGCGGAGAAGGCGGCGGAAAACGCGCAGGAGGTCTGGTCGTTACTCGCGGGGAAACACGAGATATTCGAGCGGCTCCGGTGGAGCGTGCTCGCGGGTGCGGGCAACCATCTCCGTGATGAACTGAATGACGTTGTTGGAGGCGAACGGCTGCTGGACCCGCCCTTCGGAGGAGCGGAGGCAGCGGCCTTGCTCAGGTCGCAGTTCGTGAACGCGTCGGACGAGGCGAAGGCCGTATTCCAATACGCTCTTAAACGGGGGCCAGACGCGAACGAAGCGCGGCGGATGGCTGCATGGCGACGCGATCGCGAATCACCGCTGTCGAGCGGCCAGCAGGGTGAAATCTCCTCCGACGACATCGAGGCGGCAGTACACGATTGGCAGGCTAGGCGAATCAGGTGGTTTCACGATGGGATCCCGCCGGCGCTGCTCCCTCTCGCGAGGCAACTCAGCATAAGCCCGTCGGTCCCAAGCGAGGAGCGGCAAGCACTTGACGAAGTCGGTGCCTTCGTCGGGTCCGCGACATGGGTCGGCGCGGATCCGAGTCCGAGGTCGCCGGATGAACTGAGCAGGATGGCCCCCGACGACCTCCTGTCGTTCCTTCGTGAATGGGAGGGACCAGCCGAGTCGTTCGGGGAGCGTCCTTCGCGATCCGGCCTGGAGGATGCTCTCGCGACGCTTGCCGCTCGAGACCCGGGGAAGGGGCTCAATATTGTTCGGCGCGGCGTGGATGCGCGCATGGCCCCGGGATTCTTGTCCGCGTTGTTTGTGGGACTTCAGCGCGCCGGCCCCGAAGCGGAGGTGTCCTGGGACACGCTCCTGGCGATCGCAACCAATGTTGTAGTTCTGGCGTCCTCACCGGAGAGGCCGGATCCAGACGCCCAGCAGCGATGGCGACACCCTTGGAGGCTGGTCACGGGCACTGCGATTGAGATGATTCGGGTCGGTGCGCACAAGAACCGAATCCCGACCTCGCTCGCGTCGATGGTCTGGCAATTCGTCTCAACCGTGATGGAATCGCCGCAGGTCTGGGAGACTGCCGGAAACGAGTCACGAACAACGATGGACGACGTTCTGAGCGCCGCGCTCAATTCACCCAGCGGATCGGCGGCCTGGGCGCTCTTTGAAGTAGCGCTCTGGGACTACCGGAACGGGGGAGATGCTCAGGCTGATAGTGGTCGGTCCGAGAGCGAGCATCGATTGGCGGTTGCGGCTCGGCTGGCGCCCCTGCTCGATCGGCTTCTTGGCTGCGACCGAACCATTACTCACAGTGCGCTCGCCATGGTCGGGCAGTACCTGCCGCAACTGTACCTCATGGTGCCCGAATGGGTGGAGCGGAACGAGGAAACGCTTCTCGCCGGCGGACTCCACGATCCGGTATCGAACCCGACGTGGGGAACCTACCTGCTGCGAGGAGGCTTCTTCGATCCGGTATTCCGCCGCCTGCGTCCCTGGTACGTGCGCGCATGCGAGTCCATTCCCGCGACCAACGAGGGGTCCACGGGGGACCGTCGCTGGTCTGTGCCACGCGCACTCGCAGAGCACGTGCTCCTGGCAGTCGTGCGCGGACTCGCTAAGGTCGGGGACTCGGATGCCCTCGTGGAGTCCATCTTCCGCCGGGTTTCTTCCGAGTCGAAGTCCGACGTCTACTTCGAATTGTTCGCAGCGTGGAGTGAGCCTGACAGCAAGGTCCCCCCCGAGTTCGTTTCGCGTCTCGTCGCGTTCTGGCAGTGGCGCCTAGCCGAGCTGGAGGCAACGCCGCGGACGCCCGATTCTGAGAAGGAAGCAGACGGTCTCCTGAACTTCCTCTCGAGCTCGTACATCCCGCCGCAGGAGGCGATCTCGCTTGGTCGGAGAACAGCCATCCTTTCGAGTGCCGACGAGCATAGTCGGCCGCATGCCTGGAATCGCCTTGGTGAGCTTGCCTCCGCGGACGCTGCTGGCGCGTTCGAGATCCTGGAACTCCTCGTCGAACGAGAGCTGAAGGCGCGCTTCCCATTTCTTCGGCTCGAGCGAATCGGACCCCCACTTCGCGCAGCTCTCGAGTGCCAGGACGAGAAGGTCCGTGCCCGCGCAGTACACCTGGTCCATCGCCTCGGGGAACGAGGCTTCGAAGAGTTTGGTGCGTTGCTACACGCGGGCCCGGAGGAGACGGCGGTAGCTGAGGTGGGGCCCTCCGGGAAGACGTGAACCACGTGGTTCAAAATGGAGCAAACGGGTACAGCCCCGGCGCCGCCAGCGCGCCCGAGACGACCGTCGCGTTGGACCACGTGGTCCAAAATGCTCACGAGGGGTGTTCACGGGGGCTGTGTCCCGGAGTCACCAGGATTGGGAGCAGGATTCGGATCAGGGTTGGGATCAGGCCTGGGCGACGTAACTCCGCGTGAACGCAGCGGCCCGGCCCCGCCGCCAGCGAGCGGCATCGTCGCGACGTGAGGCGCGCCACCAGACCGATCCCTCGCTCTCAACCACGAGATCGGGGGATCGGTCTGGTGGCTTGAACTCTTTCGAAGTGAGAGAGGGCGGCGGGGCCGGGCTGTTCTTGGACCACGTGGTCCAAAGTGACCAACTGGGTATGGACTGGTAGTGCACAGTCAGGAGTTTCTGACAGTGAAGGTGTGGCGGTGCGGTGCAAGGACGGCGGAAGGGGAGACGAGTCATTGACGGCGGCGGCGGATCAGTTGGGGCGCTGGGTTGCGAAGCGGTACGTGGCCTGTATAGAGACAGTCTATACATGACACCTCGCAAGCCCATAGAGCCGGACGTTCCCTCGACCGAGAAGCTCATGCAGACGTTCCGGATGTCACGGGACCTGGTGACGTTCCTGAAGGGCCAGGCGACGCGGCGGGGGAGCGACCTGACGGGCTACGTGACGCGGGTGCTGGAAGGGCTGCGGAACCACTTCGGCCTGCCGCCGCCGGCCGCTCGGTTGCTCGACCGGGACCGCCAGGCCCTCGACCTGGATCCGTACGACTACCTGCTGCACCTGCTCTACGAGCGGAGCATCGCGGTCCGAGAGAAGGGGCCGGGCTTCGACGTGAAGCAGACGAAGAGGTGAGCGCCATGGACGACTGGCACGGCGGCATCGAGACGCTCTGGGACGCGCGGGACGTGGCCCGGTACCTCAAGGTCAGCCGGTCGTGGGTCTACCAGAAGGCGGAAGCCGGGCTGCTCCCCTATCTCAAGGTGGGCGGCCTGGTTCGCTTCGTCCCGGAGCGGATTCGGGAGTTCGCGCACGCATCGGAGGGCGGGCCTGGCGCCGGGCTCGCGCGGTGAGGGGATGAAGGCAGGTGCAGCATGGCGTCTCCGTACCTGAAGCGTGGCACGTGGTACCTGCGGTGGAAGGACGACGCGGGGCGCTGGCGCGCCAAGGCCTGCGGCGCGCGGACCAAGGCGGAGGCGCGACGGCTCCAGGGCCAGCTCGAGCGGCGGGCCGAGCGGGTCCGGCTGGGCGTCGAGGTCGGGCTGCCCGAGGACGGCGGCGGCACGCTCGCCGAGCTGCTCCAGTGGTGGCTCGACACCTACTCGAAGCCGCTCGCCTCACACGTCACTAACGAGAGCGCGATCCGCGTCCACTTCCTCGGGTCCGAGCTCGCGTCCTTGCCGCTGACGGCAGTGACACCGGGGCGGATCGAGAGCTTCCTGCAGGCGAAGACCGGCCAGGTCTCGCCCCAGATGGTGAACCATCTCCGCGGCTACCTTGGCCGAGCCTTCAACGCCGCGCGGCGCGCAGGGAGGTACCCGGGCCTCAACCCAGTTCTCGACGTCCGCAAGCGGAAGGTGCCGAAACGGAAGCCGGACTACCTGCGGGTCCACGAGGTCCCGCCGCTCCTGCGGGCGCTCGACCCGCGCTGGCGGCCCCTGTTCGCGGCCGCGATCTACACGGGCCTGCGGAAGGGCGAGTTGCTGGCCCTCCGGAAGGCGGACGTCGACCTCCCCCGCCAGGTCCTCACCGTGGCCCGCTCCCACGAGCGCAGCACGACCAAGGGGGGCCACCAGGACGGGATCCCGATCGCGACCGAGCTGGTGCCGTTCCTGAGGGTGGCTATGGCGGGATCGCCGTCCGGGCTGGTCTTCCCGAAGACGGACGGCTCGATGATGCGGCGAGACGTGAACCTCGAGCACACCCTGCGGCGAGCGCTCGGCCGCGCTGGCGTTGTCGAGAGCTACCGGCACGTCTGCCGGCGGCAGGGCTGCGGCCACGTGGAGCCGGCGCCGGACCAGGAGCAGCGGCGGTGCCCGAAGGACGGCAGGAGGCTCTGGGTGAAGCCGGTGGTGCGGCCGATTCGCTTCCACGACCTGCGCCACACGACCGGCAGCCTGCTCATCATGCTGGGCGCGGATCTCGCGGCGGTGCAGCGCATCCTCCGCCACAGCGACCCGAAGCTCACGACCGAGGTCTACGCACACCTGGCGCCGGAGTACCTGCGGGCTGAGGTGGACCGGCTGTCGTTCGGACCGGCCGTGCTGGAGACGGTGCCGCCCCTCAACTCCGGGCCTTCGGCCCTACGCTCGGGGCGAACGGTGATGGTGGGCGAGTTTGTTACCCGGTTGCTACCCGAACCCGTCCCAGGAAAGAAGAAGGCCGGCAACCCGCGGACGAATCCTGAGGGGCTGCCGGCCTTTAGTCTGGAGCGGGAAACCGGATTCGAACCGGCGACCCTCAGCTTGGGAAGCGGCCTCAGGACGTCGCAATGCTTCCAATGCTTCGCAACCTGCTGAATCTTCACAGCAGGGACGTATGGTCACGTCACAGCGGACCCCTAGAAACACAATCCTTCCCAACCCGTTTGCTGGACTCCTTGCTGGGCCGAGAAGCGGACCAGCGGTGTACGTCGTCGATGGTGGCCGAGACCGGCTCCTTACCGTCCGCGAGGTGGCGGGCCGGCTCCGCGTCTCGACGGCGACCGTGTACAAGCTGGTCAATGGCGGCGAGCTGGCCCACACCCGGGTGGCCAACTCGATCCGGGTGGCGCCGGCCGACCTTGAGGCCTACCTGGCAGGCGGGCGGGTGGGGCCATGAGCATCTGCCCAGCTCGCCGGGAGCGGCAGCGCGCCCAGGTGGCCGCCAGGGCGGCCCGGGACGCCGCCGCCGGCGTCGATGCGGCCGGCCGGCGGCTCGATGGCCCTGGCAGCGCCCAGGCGCGGCTCTGCGCTGGCGGCGGGGGGAGCAGAGGGGCCAGGAAGAGCGCCCGCGGAGGGGAACCCGCTGAAGCCAGGCAGAGAACACCCCAGGGCCTGGGGAATCATGATTCCCCAGGTCCCCCAGCAGGGAAGGGGGCCTCCGCCGGAGCCCAAGCTCCTGATTCCGCATCGCCTTCGCCTGCCTCGGCCACGGCCGAGGTGCCAGGGCACCTCGACGGAGCATTTCCCGGGGATCCCCGGCCCTCGGAAGAATCCAACCACCAGGCACGCCCTAGTCCAGCCCGCGCCGAGGCTCCGCGGACCAGATCCCTGCCGGTCAGGCTCACCGTCCAGGAGATCGCCGCCATCGACCGGCTCGCCGCCGAGCGCTCGGTGGAGGAGTCGGCGCGCGACGCCGTGCGCTCGTCCATGGCCCGGCAGGCCACCATCCTTTCCGAGCTGGCCTCTGGAGGGGTCCCCTTCACCACGGTGGCCCACCGGCTGGCGGCGTTGGCAGGCACACCGGCGCCGGTGGACCGGCGACGCCGGCTCGCCAAGCGCCTCTGCAAGCGCCGTATGCGCGCAGTGGCGACCAGTGGTCGCCACGTTCTGGCTGCCACCCCTGCCCCGGCCAAGAGCCCTTCGTTACGTTCGGTCGAGACCACAGATGCCGCCCAGGGCGGCGAGGAGCAGCAGACCATGGCCCAGCTCGTGAAGCGGACGATCACCGAGGAGTACTCCGTCGATGAGGACATCGACGGCATCGACGAGATGGACGACGAGGACGAGGACCTGGAGGAGGAGAGCGACGAGGTCGCCCCCTCCCGCCGGTCCAAGAAGTAGCCGCTGGCCGGCGGTGAACGGCCCCTCCCGGTGCGGCCTCCTTCCGGGAGGGGCCACTTAGTTCGCATGTTCGCAGCCGCGCTCGCGTGCGGCACACCCCGAACGGCACCCCCTGCGCCATGCCCCTCCCAGCTCTCCAGCCCCCTTCCTGCGCCCGCTGCGGCGGTGAGCTGCCCGCCACCCTCGCTGGTGTTCCGAAGACCACCACGAGGTACTGCCGCCGCGAGTGCAGGGTCTCCGACGTCCGCGACCGCCGAGCGGCCGCCCGGGAGAACCTGTGCAGGGCCGTAGCCGAGCTACAGGACGCCCTCCAGGTCGTCCGGCTGGCGCTCCTGGCCCTCGGCCTACCCCGGCCGGAAGGCGCCCCCCAGGCCGCCTCCTGCGAACTTGCGAACAAAGGTGGGCCCTGACCATGCCAGCCACCGCCGCCCTCTACGTCCGGGTCAGCACCGCCGACCAGACGGCCGAGAACCAGCTCGAAGAGCTACAGCGCCTGGCCGCCGCCAGGGGCTACATCGCGGTCATTTACTCGGAGACGGAGAGCGCCGCGAAGCGGCGGCCCGTGTTCGAGGCCATGATCGCGGACGTGAAGGCCGGCCGGGTCAGCGCCATCCTGGTGTGGGCCCTCGACCGCCTGCACCGGTCCATGACCGGCGCCCTCACGACGATCCTGGAGTGCGACCGGCTGGGCGTCCCGGTCATCAGCCTGCGGGAGAGCTGGCTCGACACCACCGGGCCGGTGAGGCCCCTGCTCATCGCGATCTTCGGCTGGGTCGCCGAGCAGGAGCGGTCCCGGCTCATCGAGCGGACCAAGGCCGGACTGGAGCGAGCCCGCCGGCAGGGGAAGACGCTCGGGAGGCCCCGGCACTCCCCGGTGATGCTCTACGCCGCGGCCGAGAAGGTGGCGGCCGGCATGGCGGTCGCGGAGGCGGCCCGGTGCTCGGGCGTGAAGCGGTCCACGCTGCGGCGGTTCATGGCCGAGCGCCGGACCGCGCTTCCATCCAAGGCCTCGGAAGGCTGATTCGCTTGGTCGAGGCCGCCCAGCAACCGGTGAAGAGGAAGAGGGGCTCGACCGAAAATGCGGGAGGCTGGCAGCCGGAAGCTGCCCACGCGGTTCCCCAGCAGTCGAACCCCGAGGCCACAGTAGAGGGCCCGTGTGGCACAGACAAGTGGAACGCAGGGCGAGCGCCGGACCGCGTGTCCCTGCGCTCCGCAAAATGCTGCCAGGGGCAGTCCCAGTAACGAACCAGACCTGGAGGCCGGATGGCCACGAAGAAGAGCAAGCCCATGACGGTGGACCTAGCGGCCGCGCTGCGGCCCGGGGCCGACGTCGTCCAATACTGGGAGGCGGCCCAAGCTGAGAGCACCGCCGCCAACGACCCCGCGCTGCTCCTGGTCGGCTTCGCCACCATCGCCCGCGCCCGCGGGATGATGGACCTCGCACTGGACCTCCTGGCCCGGCCAGCGGGCACCTACGATGCCGTCCTGGCGGGCTGCGGACCATGCCCGCCTCCCTCCGGCAACGAGCGGAACATGCTCGCCCGCGCATCGCTGGCCGAGCGCCTGGCCGGCGCAGCCTTCATCCGGCTGGTGGTGAAGTACGACCTGCGCTGGGAGCACGATCCGAAGCGGCACTACCCAGTCGGCGAGATGGACTGGCTCCCGGTTGGCTGGCTGCCCATGATCGAGCGGCTCATCGTTCGCCTCATCAAGCTCGGCTGGAACCGCCGGCTCGCGCAGGCGAAGGAGAAGTTCGGCGGGCTCCGCTTCTACATCGGTAGGGCCAACCCCGAGGTGCGTGCGGCCATCGACCGGGCGGAGGCGCGCTCGTACAAGACCTGCGACCGGTGCGGCCAGCCGGGTCGGCAACGTGTCGAGGAGGGCTCCGCCATCAGGTGTGAGAAGCACCGCAACCGGGCCGGCAGGCCGATGGGGTTCAAGGTGCTCGCTAGTACCCATCTGCCGACTGCGGCCCACTTCAAGACCCGAGGGCGGTGAAGGGCATCCGGAGCGACCTGGGTGATGAGATCCGCCCGGGGCCGGCGCGCTCCGGACGGCCAGGGCTTCAGCGCTCGCCATCGCTGACGCCGCGGTCCGGCTCGCGGCCTGGATCACGGTAGTGCGTGCGGCAGCGCGCGAAGCGGAACGCGAACTGGAAGGAGAACTAGAACGTGATACCCGGCGGGCGGCGACAGTGGACCAGAAGGCGACGCCGACGGTACCCACGGCCAGTCCCATGTCACTACCCGGGCCCGCCCAGCTCCAGGCCAAGTGCGCCATCCAGGCGAGCATCAGAGAGCGCTACGGGCGCCGACCCCGCCTCCCTGAACGCCACGAAAAAGCTCATCCCATGAAAGCGCGGATCTGGTCTTGGGACGTGGGCTCGGGGGTTTCGGGACGGGGATTCCGGGCTCCTTGAACCCATGCGGGGCGTGGTTCTACGCTGCGCACGGCCTAACATTTCCTCGGTAACAGGACAGTAGCGTCCGCACCGTCGAACATCGGGGGCCGCACCAAACGGGAATTCGACGGACTCACACCATCAACAGCATCTTGAGGAGATCTCATGGCCCTCGTTCCAACCGTAGTCAGCGCCGAAGCCTTCAACTTCTCCCTCGGCGAATTTCATCGCCTGCTGGTTCACGCCGCAGGGACTGTACCTACCTCGGGTTGGTCAAGCCCAAGACTCTCGCCGCGCTTCTACATTACGCCCCCTGGCGACGGAATGTGGGACTTCGAGTTTGAAGCCGACGCTGCGTCGGGAATCGTCCTTCAGGTCGTGCAGCCAATTCACGCGAGCGGCGTCTTTCCAGCACCGCCATGGCTAAAGGGCGTGCGTGTGCATGCCAATGGAAACGCCATTGATGCATTGCTGGTTGGCGGCAAAGAAACCATTGAAGCGCCGATAGCCGCACTCTCGAGAACAACCAGAGCGGGCAATGTCATTTACACGCGTACAATTGCCTCATACGACGACAGTTTCCAGCCCATCGGCTTCTGCGGATTCGGCTCGATCAAGATGAAGAAACTGCACCACGAGTTGACACTTACGGTCGAAGGTCCTGACGAGGCGAAGGCTCGCAGTTGTGTCGAGAGGTCCATTGTTGCTGGCTTGGTTGCGGCAATCATCGCGGGTTATGTAACCGGCGGCGCCGCGCTTTCTGCAGCGATTTCGGCCTTCATCGCAAGCATCCAGAGCTGTCTGGGTGAGGGCTTTTCCGTTCGCATGGACGACAGTTCGAAATGGATTGAGTGGTGCACTTGAATTGTCGGGTAAGCCGTTCCACCCGCCGTTCTGATATGGTTTGACCCGTCAAGTACGGAGCCGGTTCCTCACGGGGCCGGCTCTTTGCTTTTGTCTCGGGGGACCGAGTCGACGGACGACCTCGAGATTGGAAGCGACGGCAGATCAGCCTGATATTCGCGGGTTGGTTACCGCAAGACCGGGATCCGTCGGGGCCTGCCTCTCTCCAAATTTAGCAAGCTTCGGCAACTCGGCGAGCTGCTGCCGCCCGAGCTGGTCGGTTCTCGTACGACTGGCCGCGATGCTGCTAGACTCGGAAAGCCCGAATGCCCAAGAGTCGCGCATCGAATCGAGCCGCAGGAGGGCCGCTCCGCGGGATTCAGTATGCGATCTCTGTCCAGTCGCCCAACGGCCTGTTCACTCCGAAGATGGCCCTTGAAGGCGCCCTCCACCTGGAGAGGTCCGCCAGAGGCATGGACCTCCACCTGTTAGTCGCCTCTAGGGAGCGCGCCATGAGCTACGCGGCTGTTCTGGGCGCGCTCTACCCGGATGCCAGCGTTCGTGTCTTCAAGATCGACGCTCAGCAGAGGAAGGCTGGCATCCCGATCATGCCCAGCACGCACATGCTGGACGGCGACAACATCTACTGCTTCGTCCCAACGGCGAGCCCAGCGAGGCTCCGCCAGCTAAGACGGGAGTTGATCTTGAGCGCATTGGCGAAGGGATTCGACTACTCGTTGCTGTGGGCCCAACTCAACCTTCAAGGCGGCAAGCCGCTGTCGTTCGAGGCCTACGCCAACCTGACCAGGGAGTTCGGCGAACAGGTCAAAGCAGATTGCAGGTTGCGCGAGTCCCTTATTGAGTGCCCGACAAAGGCTCTGCTCAACTGGCTGGAAGAGTAGGCGGGGTGCTTCGTGTGGCGCACTACGCCGCCCACTCCGCCGCCAAAAGCTCCGCCTGCTTGAGCACAGTCTCCACGGCCTTCTCCCGTTTGTCCGGCGGATAGCCGTACTTCGCCAGCAGCCGCCGCACCCGGACCCGGATCTGCGCCCGCACGTTCTCGCGAACGGTCCAGTCGATGGTCACCGAGTTACGGATGGTCTCGGTCAGCTCGCGAGCGATCTTCGCCAGCACCTCGTCGCCGAGGACCTTCACAGCGGAGTCACTGGTCTCTAGGGCGTCGTAGAAGGCGACCTCGTCGTCGGTGAGCTTTAGCTCGGCGCCGCGGGCCTGGGCCTCCCGCATCTCCTTGGCAAGCCGGATCAGCTCCTCGATGACCTGGACGGTCTCGATGGCACGGTTGCGGTACTTGAGGATGGTCTTCTCTAGCTTCTCGGAGAAGGCCTCCGACTGAACGAGGTTCTTCTTCTTCCGGATCTTCAGGTCGTCGTTGAGCAGCTTTCGGAGCAGCTCGACGGCGAGGTTCCGCTGCGGCATCCCCTTCACCTCGGCCAGGAACTCCTCCGAGAGGATGCCGAGGTCGGGCTGCTTCAAGCCGGCCGCCGCGAAGATGTCCACCACGCCGTCGGCCGAGATGGCTTTGGAAACGATCTGCCGGATGGCGTGGTCCATTTCGGCGTCGGTCTTCCCGGAGCCGCCAGTGGTTGACTTCACCACTGCCGCTTTGACCGCCTGCATGAAGGCGACCTCGTCGCGGATCTCCAGGGCCCTGTCATGGGGCACGGCGAGGGCGAAGGCCTTCACCAGATCCATGACGGCCTTCACAAAACGGTCCCGGCCGTCTTCGAGCGCCAGGATGTGCTGCTGAGCTGGCGGCAGGAGCCGGAGGCGGTCGGCCGGCTCGCCGGTGAGGAACTTGGAGTAGTCGAAGCCGTGGAAAATGTCGCGGCAGACCTCGACCTTCTCCAGCAAGACGGCTACGGCCTCGGCCTGGTCGAGCGCGGTGCTGCCCTCGCCGCCGGCCTCGGTGTAGGTCGCGAGCGCGCTCTTCAGCGCGTCGGCGAGGCCGAGGTAGTCCACGACGAGCCCGCCTGGCTTGTCGCGGAAGACCCGATTGACCCGGGCGATGGCCTGCATGAGGCCGTGGCCCTGCATGGGCTTATCGACGTAGAGGGTATGGAGGCACGGTGCGTCGAAGCCGGTGAGCCACATGTCCCGAACGATGACCAGCTTGAGCGGGTCGTCGGGGTCCTTGAAGCGGTCGGCCAGATCCTTGAGGCGCAGCTTGCTCCGCAAGTGGGGCTGGTAGGCCTCGGGGTCGGAGGCCGAGCCGGTCATGACGACCTTGATGGCGCCCTTTGTGTCATCAGCGTCACCCCAGTCTGGCCGGAGCTTCACGATGGCGTCGTACATGTCTACGCAGATCCGGCGGGACATGGCGACGATCATGCCCTTGCCGTCGATAGCTTGAACGCGGTTCTCGAAGTGGCGGACCAGGTCCTCGGCGACGACCTGGATGCGCTTCTCCTCGCCGACCACTGCCTCCAGTGCTGCCCACTTTGACCGGAGCCGGTCCTTGCGGAGGTCCTCCTCGGCCTCGGTGACCTCCTCGAACTCCTTGTCGATGACCGGCTTCTGGTCGTCCCGGAGGGTGAGCTTGGCGAGGCGGCTCTCGTAGAAGATCGGCACTGTGGCGCCGTCCTGGACGGCGCGCTGGATGTCGTAGACCGAGATGTAGTCGCCGAAGACCGAGCGCGTGTTGGCGTCGGTCTTCTCGACCGGCGTCCCCGTGAAGCCGATGAAGGAGGCGTTGGGCAGCGCGTCGCGCATGTGTTGCGCGAAGCCGGCCACGAGCTGGCCCCCGCCCTCGCCGGCAACCATACGGCTGCGGAAGCCGTACTGGCTCCGATGGGCCTCGTCGGCCACCACCACGATGTTCCGGCGGGTGGAGAGGGGCGGGAAGCGCTCGCCGACCTCCTCGGGGAGGAACTTCTGGATGGTCGTGAAGATGACGCCACCGGCAGCGACCCGGAGCAGGGCCGTGAGGTCGTCGCGGTCCTTGGCCTGGACGGGCTTCTGGCGCAGCAGCTCGTGGCACCGGGCAAAGGTTCCGAAGAGCTGGTCGTCGAGGTCGTTCCGGTCAGTGATGACGACCAGCGTGGGGTTCTCCATCGCCGGGTCGAGGATCACCTTGCCGGCGTAGAAGGCCATCGTCAGCGACTTGCCGGAGCCCTGGGTGTGCCAGACAACGCCCACCTTCCGGTCGCCGCCGGGGCGCGTGGCGCGGACCGTCTCATCGACGGCCGTGCGGACGGCGTGGAACTGGTGGTAGCCCGCCAGCTTCTTGATGAGGTCGCCGTGGTCGTCTTCGAAGACCACGAAGCTGCGGAGGAGGTCGAGGAAGCGCTGCTGCTCGAAGATGCCGTCGAGGAGCGTGGACAGCTCCAGAGAGCCCGGGTGGGCCACCACGTCGCCGTCGATGGTGCGCCAGGGGGCGAAGCGCTCCCAGTTCGAGGTGAGCGTGCCGACGCGGGCCTGCATCCCGTCGGAGATGACCAGGAGGGCGTTGTAGGTAAAGAGCGCCGGGATCTGCTTCTTGTAGGTCTGGAGCTGCTGGAAGGCGGCCTGGGTGGTCGCGTTCTCCGCCGCGGCATTCTTCAGCTCCAGGACAGCGACCGGCAGGCCATTCAAGAAGACCACCACGTCGGGCCGGCGGTTGGCGTGCCCCTCGACGACGGTGAACTGGTTGACCGCGAGCCAGTCGTTCTTGTCGGCGTCGTCGAAGTCGACCAGGCGGACGCGGACGCCGCGCACCTCACCACCCTTGGCGGCGACGTCGACCTCGATTCCGTCGCGCAGGAGCTGGTGGACGGCCTGGTTGTTCCGAAGGAGCGAGGGCAGCTCCGGGTTGAGCAGCTTCCGGAGCGCCTCGTCGAGCGCGGGGGCCGGCACGCCGGGGTTGAGGCGCCGTAGCGCTGCCTCCAGTCGGCCGCGGAGCACGACCTCCTCGAAGCGCTCACGCTCGGCCGCTGGCCCCTCGGGCTCGATCTTGGGGCCGTTGATGACGGCATAGCCGAGGTTTGCGAAGTGCTGGAGCGCCAGGTCCTCGACGTCGGACTCGGCGACGGCGTGCGCTATGGGACCAGGAGGGCTCACGCGACCTGCTCCACGGCCTTCTCGGCATCGCGGACGCGAAGCTCGCCGGAGAGGAGCCTTGGGAGGAGGGCGTTGCGTAGAGCTGCCAGACCATCGCTCTGGCGCCAGTTCGCGTCCTGGTGCTCGACGAATGGGCGCACCAAGGCCGCGAACGCCGACGCGGACTCCACCGACGGCCAGAGACCGACGTACTTCTCTACGGCGCCTGCCGCCAGGTGGAGGACGGTAGATCCATTCGAGTGCGCGTAGGTGTGGTCCCGGAAGGCAGGCTCCAGGAAGCAGTAGTAGAGGAAGTTGGGCGGCAACTCCGGCGCAGACGGACGAATGATGCCAACGTCCAACGACGCGACCAACCTTTCGTACCGTTCATCTGCCCGAATGCGCGCAGGCCTACCAATCACTTCGGCGGCTTGGGTCACGTCGGTGAATGCCACAACAACCTCGCCGGGGTTGACTACCTGCTCCAGCTTGCAAGGACCAACGTACTCCTTGAGTCCGTCAGCACGGTACCCGCCCCCACGAAGGAATGACTTGAGAGTGACCAGTGCAGTGCGTGACGGCTGGAGTTCGTCGCTCTTGTAGGACTTACCCTTTACGACCGTAAGCCCGGGGCCGTAGGCACCTGCGTGCCACCCCCTCGGGATGTCGCCGATCTCTGACCTCTCGAAGCCGTCCGGGAAGAGCCTAGCCGTCGCTGCGTCCATACCCGCCGGCGCCCGCCCCTCGGCCCTGGCGCGCACGGGGTCGAAGTCCACGAACCAGCTCTTGAAGAGCGCCCGCGCCGTCGTCTCCAGCGTCGTGTTCATCTGGCGGTTCAGGTCGATCTTGGCGTCAAGGGCCCGGAGCGCGGAGGCGATGGCGCGCTGCTCCGTTAGCTCGGGGACCCAGACAGGCAGTGACTGGACTCGGTCGGTCGGTAAGCGCCCCGTACCATGACCGGCCAAGTCGACCATGCCTAGCAACTCCGGCTTTGCTGCGAGGACCGAGTAAAAGAGGAAATCGGGATCAACCCCTGGCTTCGCAACGAGTGCCTTCACGTCCTGATTAAACGTTAGATCACGACCGGCCGAGCAAATCGGCACATCGGACAACAAGGTCATTCCTCGTACGAGGAGCAGAGTGGCCCCCTCTTTAGCCACCCTTGTTCCGTTCGCCGCACCCAGGGCGGTGACGTGGTCTTCGGTGTCGTAGATGCGTGCGGTCTTCATGTCCTTTGCTGACAGCCAAGGAATACTACCGCCCCAAAACGCAGGGTTGGACTTGGAGGGAGTCCCCCCGGAGGTCATGTCGGCGACCTCCGCTAGGAGAAGCCTACGTTCCACGAGCAAGCCTCTTCATGGTGGTCAGAATGGATGCGCCCAGGCTGGCACTTTCAGTGAACTGATGCTCCAATTCCGCTAGGAGCTTCGGGAACCGCTCCTCAAACGGCTCACCATCGTCCACGACGTCCTCGGCACCGACGTACCGGCCCGGCGTGAGGACATGCCCGTGGCCGCGCACCTCGTCGAGCGAGGCGCCCTTGCAGAACCCTGCAACGTCCTCGTACTTCGCCGCTCCCTTGTCACCGCGCCAAGCGTGGTAGGCGCCGGCCACCTTGGCGATGTCCTCCGGCCCCAGCTCTCGCTGCGTCCGGTCGATCATCCGGCCCAGCTTGCGGGCATCGATGAAGAGCACCTCGCCGCGCCGGTCGCGGAACCGGCCGCCAGACTTGTCCCGGGACAGGAACCAGAGACACGCAGGGATCTGGGTCGAGTAGAAGAGCTGCCCAGGCAACGCCACCATGCAGTCGACGAGGTCGGCCTCTACGAGCGCCTTCCGGATGTCCCCCTCACCTGACTGGCCTGAGGACATCGAGCCGTTGGCGAGGACGAAGCCGGCCTGGCCGGTCGGCGCCAGGTGGTGGATGAAGTGCTGCACCCAGCCAAAGTTCGCATTGCCAGCGGGCGGCGTCCCGTACCGCCACCGTACGTCGTCCTGGATCCGCTCCTGGCCCCAGTCACTCACGTTGAAGGGCGGGTTGGCGATGACGTAGTCAGCCTTGAGGTCCTTATGCAGGTCGCGATGGAAGGTGTCTGCGTTCTCGGCACCGAGGTTGGCCTCGATGGAGCGAATGGCGAGGTTCATCCGGGCGAGCCGCCACGTCGTCGGGTTGGACTCCTGGCCGTAGATGGATAGGTCGCCGACCTTGCCGCCGTGCTCCTCGATGAACTTCTCCGACTGCACGAACATGCCGCCCGAGCCGCAGCAGGGGTCGTAGACGCGACCCTTGTACGGTGCGAGCATCTCGACCAGGAGCTGCACCACCGACCGGGGCGTGTAGAACTGGCCGCCCTGGCGTCCCTCGGCGAGGGCGAACTGGCCCAGGAAGTACTCATAGACCCGGCCCAGCACGTCCTTGGAGCGGTGCTCCTTGGTGCCGAGGCCGATGGTCGAGATGAGGTCGACCAGCTCGCCGAGCCGCTGCTTGTCGAGCGTGGGCCGGCCGTAGTTCTTGGTGAGCACGCCCTTCAGGGCCGGGTTGTCGCGCTCGACGGCGACCATGGCGTCGTCGACGAGCTGGCCGATGGACGGCTGCTTGGCGTTAGCCTGGATGTGGTCCCAGCGGGCCACCTTCGGCACCCAGAAGACGCGCTCGGCGGTGTACTCGTCGCGCGCCTCCGGGTCGGCGCCCTCGGCGTGCTGCGCCTCAAGCTTGGCGTGCAGCTCCTCGAAGGCGTCGGAGATATACTTGAGGAACACGAGCCCCAGGACGACGTGCTTGTACTCGGCCGCGTCCATGTTGTTGCGGAGCTTGTCGGCGGCCTGGAAGAGCTTGTTCTCGAAGCCCAGGTCGGTGCCGGAGGTTGAGACCTCCGCGGCCTTCTTGGCACGGCCGCGCTTCGCAGGGGCGGGCTCGGGCGGCGCCTCCTCCTCCGGCTCCGCCTCCGAACTGGGAATCTCCTCTAGCGGCTCCTCGCCGACCGAGAGAATGCGTTCGACGATGGGGGCCTTCTCCTTGCCGGAGTCGTCCAAGTCGAGCGCTCGGCAGATGCCCTTCAACTCGTCGCGGGACAGGCCAGCCAGGAGGGCGCCGAAGTCGACCTTCTTGGAGCGGACCAGGGCGTCGATGGCGGCGTCCTTCGAGCGCCTGTCCGCGACCGCGGCCTCGGCTTGGTCGGCCAGTTCGAGAAGGCGGTCGCGACCAAGGCATTCCAGGGCCTTGCGGCGGTGCTTCGGAGTCACTGGCATGCCGACATCGTAGCAAGGGAGCAGACTCATGGCGCATTCCCGACGGGAATCGCGCCTCTCCAGCTACACAGCCGGTGCGGGATTGGTCTATACTCTCGGTCGTCCACCCGAAGGGGCCACCCCTGGCTTGACGGACGGCAGCGGAATGTGAGAAGCGCGGCGCCGTGGACCGGCCGGGGATGGCGGTGTCTGTCGGACTCGCACTATATGAGCCTGGGGGCCACGATGACTGCGATGACCGATACCCTCTGCCCGTGCCGTGCCCGCTACCGCGCGGTGCTCCTTTAGCTTCGCAAGGCTCCCTCGCACCTGCGTGTTGATGCCGTGCGGTCCCTTTGACCCGCCGTCCCTGGAGGACTGCCATGCGTAATCGAGGATTCGACTACGACGAGCACAAGCTCGGCGAACTCATCGTCTACATCGCCTCCAAGTGCGAGAAGCACGTCCGCTTTGGGGCCACGAAACTGAACAAGATCCTCTTCTACGCGGACTTCATCGCGTACGAGAACCTTGGCAAGCCGATCACCGGGGCGGAGTACCAGAAGCTCCCCCACGGGCCGGCTCCAGTTCGGCTGCTTCCGGTTCAAGCTCAGCTCGTAGCTCTGCAGGCGGTGGTAAAGCGCGAAGGCGTAACTCCCGGTGGCTATACCGAGAAGCGCCTGGTGCCCCTGCGTCGCGCAAACTTGAAGGGGTTCGAGCCAGATGAGATTGCGGTTGTGGATGAAGTCATCGAGGCATTCAAGGATGCCTCGGCGGTAGCGGTTAGCGAGTTCTCCCACCGCATGCCCGGGTGGAAGTTCGCATTGGACAATGAGGTGATTCCGTACTTCACGGCGCTGCTGCCGGAGGACGTCGGACCCCTCTCGACAGGAGATGCGACATGGGCTGGGCTAGTGGTCGAGCGGTTTGCCTCGGCGTGAAATCGAGCTTGGTGCGCCCGCTCTAGTTCAACTGGAAGGGGATGTAGGAATGCCGGGCCTGATCGCTTCGACTGACTACACAAGCCACTCGGCACAACTGTGCGCCGCTGACGCTGCGTTCGGCGAAGTGATCGATGCCGTGGAGTGGGAGCTTGTCCGAACCCAGGATCTGACGCGGTATCCGGTGCTCGCGAATACGCCAAAGGGCCCGATCCACTACCTTGTGGTACCGAAGTCGGCTGTTCGGCCAGGGCTCGTCGTGCTCTTCGCCTTCGAGGTGAACGGTGGCGAGAGGAAGGTGCTCTTGGTGGACTTGGCGCCCCACGTCCCGGACGAGGCGGAGAACGGCGCCGAGTAGGTGGCGGTCGCGCACAGGGCGCTACATGGCCGAGGTTCCGGATCGCGCGGGGCTCGGGCTACCGGCGGGGGCCAGAGCCGCCTGGCGAAAAACGGATGCCCGGCGAGAACGCCCAGCCGGCCTTCTTGCGGTCGCATGCGGTGAGGTGGGGAGGCTGGCCGCAGACGGTCGCTTCTGGCCACTTCGGGCCGACGGAAGTCGGTGGATGCGGCCGCACCTTCGAGGTCTAGCCGAGTCGGAGCCTACTCAGGCTCCCTTGCGCCCAGTGACTCCTGAGACTACGGCGCCGATGGTGTGGACCAGAACCCAAAATGCCGTGGCTGCAACCTTTGCCCGAACGTGGCTGCGGGGTCGCCCAGCGCGAACGAGCTGATGGACAACTTCGAGTGCGTCGCCGAGTTGCTCATCCGCAATGCGGCGAGGGACAACCAATTCCAACCAGCCGAACACCCGCTCCGCACTCACGGTTGCCGAGTAGACGCGCCGATTTGTCGGCCGTGGCCTTTCGCGTCCGAGGACAAAGAGCAGCAACTCTCGAGCTGTGAGGGGTTGCAGGCGCTGGACTTGAGAAGCAGCGACCTCCCTCATTCTCAGAAGCTTGCTCACGCTCTGGGTGTACAGGGAGTCGACCTCATCCCCTTGTGCTGCTGCGCAGGCCGCTACTTGTTGCACTTCAAGCATGAGCGCCGGCTCGCGGGTCTGAACCAGGGCCGGCCCAGCTTTGAGGCAAGCCTCCATTTGCTGCACGTTGAATGCGGCCCGCTGACGCAGGTCGCCGACCCCCGTCCGCGCTGAGGACAGCATCCCCACCACGGTCTCCATCTCCCGCACCACGTCCTTGATTTCGCTTAGGGCCGCGGCTCGGCGAGCGTCACAGCGGGGCTTGTAGGCCTTGTAGGCTCGCCAGAAGGTCAACGCGGCGGTAACGAGACTGAGAAGCGCGAAGGCGAGAATTGGGCTCATGGCCGCACCACCTGAAACTGAACGAGCGCCATGATGGCTTGGCTCTGCGCCGTAGCAGCACGGTGGCCCTTGGCGGTGATCCGGTAATATCGGCGCGGGCGGCCGCCGCGAATCCCGGTGGGATCGGCCTCCTCGTACGACTCGATGAGCCCGCTGCTCTCCAGCGATCTCAAGGCAGGGTAGACGGAACCTTGATTCAGCCTTACCGCGCCGCCCGTGCGAGTTCTTGCACGGTCAATGAGGTCGAGACCGAAGCCAGGACCCGAAATGAGGACCTGAAGAAGGGCCGCCTTGGTAGTGACCGGAGCATCCATGCTCCATTCATAATATCAAACCTTGAGGTTGGCAACCCTAGCGCACTTTCGAACTTCATGGGGAGCGCCTGCATGGAGGCAGCCAGGTGGGGCCGGCCGCATCGAAGTACGGGCGGGTCCGGATCGACGCTCAGATGGCCGCGCGCCAAAACGGAGCGCCACAGCAAATCACCTCAACCGTCCAGCCCGGCGATTAGGTGGAGTTCCGGTCGCGGGAGCCTCCTCCTGGTACGGCGCCTGGGAACCGCCTCCGGATCTTTGATGCCGGGACACCCAGGATCACTCCACAGCTCGTCAGAATGGAAATCCGGCAGGATGACGTCCTCTGCGTTGAGGTGGAAGGAGCAGTGGCCGACATCATGCTGCACGCGGTACAGAGTTCGCTCCCTGTCGCTGCCGGCCTGTGCGCTCTCGTGCAGCCGCCGCGCCGCCCCATCGGTTTCAGGATCCTCTCCCGAGAGTGACGTGATCGCTCCACGGAAGGACGCCTTCTTCCCGCGAGGCTGCGTCACTTTGAACTGCCTCCGGAAGTTCTCGACGTTGAGTGACTCCTGGACCCTGGCCGCGTCTTCGCTCTGTCGACCGTTGGGGCGCAGTGCCTTCCGCTTCTGCACCTCGGCAAGAAGGACGCGCAGGGTCTGCCTGTCACGGTGGGTCAACACATCGACAAGCGCGAGCCGGACCTCAGTCAGCGCAACGGACTGGGGGAGGCTGACAAGCATAACACTCAGTGCCGGTCGGTCGCCGGCCGAGATGGCCTCCAGGTCGGCGCGGAAGATCGCACTAGCGACACCACGCCAGGCGCTATTGCCCCAGAGGTCATAGCCTGGTCCTAGCGAGGCGTAGAACCGGGACCAGACGACGAAGTGGTCTCGGTGGAGCAGGTCAGCGCGCGGGATCGCAGCACAGCCGACGCCTTGCAGAGCCACATGGACGAGCGCCGTCTGATGTGGCGCCTGGTCCTCAAGAGGGGCCACCGACGCAGGGGTACGAGTCGTCCGGGCCGTGCCCTTAGAGCCCTTCCGCATGTTCATTCATAACGACGCTACCACGCGGCAGATGACGGCCGCCGAACGGAGCCTCGGATGATCGACCAGTCGAAGCTGAAGGGCCTGCTGGCGGAGCGCGGTCTCGCGCAGTGGCAGCTCGCCAAGAAGGTGGGCGTGAAGCCCAGCACCCTCTCGGACTACCTGCGCGGGGCCAGGCCGGCACCGGAGTCCCTGGAGTCTGAAGTCGAGCACGCGCTGCACCTCTCCCCCGGAACCCTCACTTCAAAGGAGCAGCGCTGATAGCAGAACGCCTTCCCGTTGGGCGGGAAGGCGTTCGTGTCGGCCGAGCAGGCCGACATCACCGCGCTGAAGACGCGATGAACTCCAAGAGTACCGCATCCGCCACAAACGTGCCGGTCACGCCGGCCGGCGCCTTCCGCTTCTCCTTCTACAACAACCGCTTCGACAACAACCCGGACCCGTCGGGCGAGCCGTCCTTCGCCGACTTCGCCAAGGCCCTCGTGGCCGCCGGCCACCGACGCGGTGCCAAGGACGGGCTGGCCTTCAGCCCCGCGGTCTTCCGGCCGGGCACCACCAGGGCGCTCGACAACGTCGAGGTGGTGACCGCCGTCGGCCTCGATCTGGAGCACGTCACGCCGGCCCGCATGGCCGCGGTGCGTGAGACCCTCAAGGCTTTCGACCACGTCCTCTACTCCACGCACTCACACCGCCCCGAGGAGCCGCGGTTCCGCGCCATCATCGCCCTGGAGCGCGAGCTGCCGGCCTCGCTCCACCCCCAGATCTGGGCCCTGGTCGCGGACATGGTCGGGACCGACGCGGTCGACCCCGCCACCAAGGACGCGAGCAGGCTCTTCTACCTGCCCGCGGCCCCCGAGGGCGCGACTGACACTGAGCTGGAGTACCACCCGGCCGACGGGGTAAGCGTCTTCGCCCTCGACCCGCTGGCCGCGCTGGGCCTGACCGAGACGCAGTACGCCGAGGCGCTGGCGCGAACCGCCGTGCCGTCCCTGGCGCCGGCGGTCTCCATCATCGGCGGTCTGGTCGAGAAGAAGGGCGCGTTGGCCCTCAAGCCCAGGCCAACAAGGGACGACATCGCGGCGCGCGTCCGTAGCGTGCAGAACGCCTGGTCGGACGGCATCTCGAAGCTGCTCGCCGGCCAGCCCTACGCCGACATGGGTGGTCGCGACGCCGCGGCCCACGGCATCGCCAGCTCCATCGCCTTCACCTGCCCCGAGGCCGACATCGAGGACATCACCGCGCTCTTCGCGGGCTCGGTGGCGACCATGGAGGCCAACGGAACGGACCCGTCGAACCCGCCGCCCTCCATGGCCGTGATCGAGGGCAAGGTCAGGCGGGCGCTGAACGCTGCCAGGACGAAGGTCGCTGGGGAGGAGGAGTTCAGGCAGAAGTCGGGATTCGGAGCGGCCATCGACGCGGCCCGGCTGGCGCCCTACACCATGCCCGTCGTGATCAGCCCGGAGAACGCTCCCGCCCCGGAGCCGGACCCGCGCCTCTTCCACGGGCTGGCCGGCCGGCTCGTTCGGGCCATCGAGCCCCACACGGAAGCATCTACCGTCGCCATCCTGGCGCAGCTCCTGGTGGCGCTGGGGAGTGTCTTCGGCCGAGCCCCCTTCGTCCTCGTCGAGGCGACCAGGCACCACTGCAACGAGTTCCTGGTCGTCGTGGGGCGTTCCGCCCGAGCCAGGAAGGGGACCAGCTGGGCCTGGGTGCAACGGATGCTGAAGGCGCTCGTTCCGGAGTTCGTGTCAGACAACATCGAGCACTCTCCCAGCTCGGGAGAGGGCATCGTCTACCGAGTCCGTGACGAGGTTCAGGAGCTGGACAAGAAGCAGGGAGTCGAGGTCGTGGTCGACCCCGGCGTCCCTGACAAGCGGCTCCTGGTCCAGATGGCCGAGTTCGCGATCGCCCTCCAGGCGATGAACCGCGACGGGAACATCTTGAGTTCGATCTTCCGGATGGCCTGGGACGGCGAGGATCTCGGGACGCTGACCAAGAACAACCGCTGCAAGGCAACCGAGCCGGCCATCTCGATCCTGGCACACATCACGGCCATCGAGCTGCGGCGCCTCCTCAACGCAACCGAAGTGGCCAACGGCTTGGGCAACAGGTTCCTCTTCGTCTATGCCGAGCGCACCAAGCTCCTGCCGGAAGGCGGCAACCTCAGGCAGGAAGACCTGGAGCCGTTTGTCATGGAGTTCAGGAAGGTCATCGACTTCGCCAAGACCGTCGGCCAGATGCAGCGCGACGCCGCCGCCAAGGCGCGATGGCGTGTCGTCTACCCGGAGCTGACCAGAGACGAGAACAGCCTGGTCGGCGCCTTGACCTGCCGCGCCGAAGGGCACGTCGTGCGCCTCAGCATGATCTTCGCGCTCCTCGACCTGTCCGCCGTGATCCGCGAGGAACATCTCGAAGCTGCGCTGGCCTTCTGGAAGTACACAGAAACGTCGTGCCGAATCGTGTTCGGAGACCAGCTGGGCGATCCCTTGGCCGACGCGCTACTGGCGGCCCTGCGGCAGCGGCCGGAGGGCTTGAACCGAACCGACATCAGCCGCGCCATCCTCGGAGGCCACAAGAAGACCGTGGAGATCACGCGGGCGCTGGCGGTGCTCCAGCAGCGTGGCCTGGCCGTTGTGGAGCAGACGGTTACGGCTGGCCGGCCGGCCGAGACCTGGCGCGCGACGACGAGCGTGTCTTCGTAGTCCAACCTGAAAGCCAACACGGAGAGCGAAATGCTGAATTTCACCACGACCTACGTCCCGCCGGGCGCCCATCTCTTGAGAATCGAGAACCTGGCGATCTTCGGGAAGCCCCCCCACGAGAGCGCCACATTCACGCTCGTGTCCAGGCGGTACTTCTCTGGTGGCCCAATGCCGACCGAGCCTGCCAAGACTTTCACAATCACCTACGGCCTGAGCACGTCCAACTTACGGAAGATGATCCAGGCCACCGGCAGAATGGGCGTGTGGAGCGGCGAGGAGCTGAACGTCGACGTCTTCGTGGGGGCCAAGGTGCTCGCCATCGTCACCAGCTCGCCGGTGCCCGGTGACGGGTACGAGGTTCACCTGACGATGGTGGGCTCCGCGCACCCCATGGAGCCGCCGAAGGAGAACATCTTCACGAGGCAGGCCCGGCGTCAGGGCCTCCTCACGAAGGGGACCTGATGGCCGCCGTCGTCGACGACGGCCTCTGGACCGCCAAGGAGACCGCGGCCTTCCTGAAGGTGTCGGTCTCTTGGACCTACCTACACGCCGCGGCCGGGACGCTGCCGTCGGTGAGGATCCTCGGCCTGCGCCGGTTCCTCCCAGCGCAGATCAAGGCCTTTGCCGCCGGGCAGCCCGTCCCGACCTCAAACATCCTCTCGTTCCCGGTGGATAGGGCCGCACGTTGATTGTGTACGTCGTGCCGCTATACAACGAAGTCATGACTCTGAACGCCATCATGATGATGAGGTTTCCCAGCGAGGTGAAGGTGGCGCTCGCCAAGGCCGCCAAGGCCGAACAGCGCAGCATGAGCAACCTGACCTTGTCGGTCATGACGGCGTGGCTGGTCGAGAACGGCTACATGAAGCCGACCAAGCCGGCCGCCAAGAAGGCGAGGTAGTCATGGCGAGCGTGTTCCGCAGGGTCCGGTGGCTCATGTCGGGTCAGCGCCTCTCGGAGGAGGAGGCGCGGGACCTCATCCGGCAAGGCGCGCCGGTCGAGCGCCGAGAGCGGGGCGCCTGGTACCTCCGCTACCTCGACTCCACCGGGAAGTGGGTCGACGAGCGGTCGAGCGCCAAGACCAAGACTGAGGCCCGTCGGCTGGCCGAGGAGCTAGAGCGGCGCGCCGCCCGGGTCCGGCTCGGCCTGGAGGTGGGGCTGCCCGCGGACGGTGGAGGGCCGCTGAAGGAGCTGATGAAGTGGTGGCTGGAGACGCGGGAAGGCACGCCGTCCTGGGACACCGAGAGGGGGACGGTGACGAAGCACCTACTCTCCTCCGACCTTGCCGACCTGCCGCTGGCCCAGGTCAGACCGCCACGCATCGAGACCCACCTCCGCCGCCTCGACAAGATCCTCGCGGCCCAGACCGTCAACCACGTCCGCGGCTACCTGGTGCGGGCCTTCAACGACGCCAAGAAGCTCGGCCGGTGGCCCGGCCCCAACCCGGCCGAGGAGACCGCGCGCCGCCGCATCCCCAGGCGCCTGCCCGACTACCTGAAGGCCGAGGAGGTGCCGGCGGTCATCGAGGCCCTGGACCCTCGCTGGCGCGCGCTGTACGCGACGGCGGTCTTCACCGGCCTCCGCAAGGGCGAGCTGCTCGGCCTCCGGAAGACCGACGTGAACCTCGACGCCGGCCTGATCCTGGTGGCCCGGTCCTACGACCACGACACCACCAAGGGCGGCCACACCGACGTCATCCCCATCTCGGCCGAGCTGGCCCCCTACCTCAAGGCGGCCGTCGAGGCCTCCCCGAGCGGCCTGGTCTTCCCGGCGGCCGACGGCGCCATGATGTCGAAGGAGACCGGCCTGGAGCTGGTCCTCCGGCGCGCACTGGGCCGCGCTGGCATCGTCCAGGGCTACAGCCACGTCTGCCGGGCCCGGGTGAACGCCCAGGGCAAGAGGGACCCCAAGGGCACGCGCTGCGGGCACGTCGAGGCCCAGCCCGACCGGGCGCCCCGCCGGTGCCCCGTCCACGGCGACAAGCTCTGGCCCCGGATGCTCATCCGACCCATCCGGTTCCACGATCTCCGGCACAGCACTGCCTCATTGCTGATGATGGCTGGGGCCAACCCGGCGGCCGTCCAGCGCCTCATGCGCCACCGGGACCCCCGCACCACCACCGAGATCTACGGTCACCTGGCGCCGGGCTACCTGAAGTCCGAGGCCGACCGGCTCACCTTCGGCCCGATGGCGGCGCCGGCCGCGCCGAAGGCCGAGGAGGCCAAGGCGGCCGCCTGCGGCGGCTTGCTGGACTCCTTGCTGGACCGGGGCACCACCTACGACGAAGGGCCTCCAGGTCGCCCTGGAAGCCCTCGCGATTCCTTGAAGATTTGGAGCGGGAAACCGGATTCGAACCGGCGACCCTCAGCTTGGGAAGCTGATGCTCTACCAACTGAGCTATTCCCGCGAAACGACCCCTGATCTGCCCCGATCCCGGCCCCGAGTCAAGGCAAGAGCGGCGCTGCGCCCTGCCCGCCCTGCGGGTAGAGTCGGCCCCGTGACCGACCTCGAACGCCGCATCGCAGAGGGGCTCGCCGAGCTGCGCGCCCGCTTCGCCGACCGGATCGCCGCCACCCCGGCCCGCAGCGACGCCACGCCGCAGGGCGACGGGCCGAAGAACCGCCACGGCATGCCGCAGGAGCCGCCGGGCCAGAACGTCTTCGAGCAGGCGGAGTGGCCGGTGCTCGACATCGGGCTCACCCCCAAGGTGGCCCCGGCCGCCTGGAAGCTCACCGTCGACGGCGCGGTGGCCACCCCGGGCACCTTCACCTGGGACCAGTTCCACGCCCTGCCGCAGGTGGACGACCAGCAGGACTTCCACTGCGTCACCGGCTGGTCGATCCTGGACATGACCTTCCGCGGGGTGCGCTTCGAGACCCTGGCGGCGCTGGCCCGGCCGCTGCCGGAGGCCACCCACGTGATGTGCCACGCGGCCGACGGCTACTGCACCAACCTGCCGCTCGAGGAGGCGCTCAAGCCGGCGGTGCTGCTGGTGCACCAGCTCGACGGGCAGCCGCTGGCCGTGGACCACGGCGGCCCGGTGCGCATGGTGGTGCCGGAGCTGTGGGCCTGGAAGGGCGCCAAGTGGATCAACCGGCTGGAGTTCATGACCCACGACCGGCGCGGCTACTGGGAGATCCGCGGGTACAGCAACACGGCGCACCCGTGGCGCGACGACCGGATGTGGTGAGGGGCGCCGCGGGCCCGGGCGCGCTGGCGGCGCGCCCCCTCGGCCCCGCGCCCGCCTACTTCTTCTTGGCGAAGGCCCTGAAGAACCCGGCCAGCTCGGTCGAGGCCTCCTTGAACGAGGCGGTCTCGGGGACCACCTCCACGTCCTCGCCCTCCACCCACAGGCCACCGCAGGACTCGCAGGTGTCGTAGTGCAGGCCGAGCTTCTCGCCGCCCTCCACCACCACCAGGTCCACGTTGCAGGCGGGGCACATCCCGGCCAGCTCCTCCACGTTGATCTGGCCGCCGATGGCGGTCAGGGCGGGGAGGTTGTTGTGCAACAGGATCTTGTTCAGGTCCGTGCCGTCGACCCACAAGCCGCCACACTCCGAGCACCGGTTGATGGAGCTCTCATCCTGCGTGATGGCGGCGAGTTCGACGCTGCACCGAGGGCAATCCATGACGTGTCAGGTCCTCCTTCGGGACCGTTGGGCACTGCGAGGGGAGGTGTGGGGAGGCACGCGTTCTGGTCCAGGGGTGCTGGATGTACGGGACCTTAGTCGAACACCGCGCCGCCGATCAACGCCCACCGGCGCCGGCGGCGGGCACCACCCGGCGCAGGGCGTCGATCAGCCGGCGCAGCCGCTCGGCGTGGAGCTTCAGGGCCACCCGGTTGACGATGAGCCGGGCCGACACCTCCAGCACGGTCTCGGCCACCTCCAGGCCGTTGGCCTTGAGGGTCTCGCCGGTCTCGGTGATGTCCACGATCCCGTCGGCCAGCCCCAGCGAGGGGGCCACCTCGATGGAGCCGTGCAGGTGGATGATCTCGGCCGGCAGCCCCCGGGCGGCGAAGTGGGCCGAGGCCAGGTTGGTGTACTTGGTGGCGATGCGCGGGGCCACCCCCTTGGGCAGCGGCGTGCCCCCCTTGGGCCAGGCCACGATGACGCTGCAGCGCCCGATGCCCAGGTCGAGCGGCTCGTAGAGGTCGCGCGGCTCCTCGCGCAGCACGTCCAGCCCGGCCACCCCCACCGCGGCGGCGCCGTGCTCCACGTAGCTGGCCACGTCGGCGGCGCGGATGGAGATGAAGCGCAGCCCGGCCTCAGGGGCGTCGGCGGCCAGCTTGCGGGTGCCGGAGAGCAGCGCCTTGGGCGAGACGTCCAGCGCCTCCTCGAAGAGCTTGGACGCCTCGTCGAGGAGGCGCCCCTTGGGCACGGCCACGGTGATGAGCTCGGAGGTCATGGTCCCTTTCGCGCGGGTGGGCGGCGGGCGCCTCACTCCTTGGCCCGGCGGATGCGCGCCCCCAGGGGCGCCAGCTTGGCCTCGATGCGCTCGTAGCCGCGGTCGAGGTGGTAGACGCGCAGCACCTCGGTGGTGCCCGCCGCCGCCAGCCCGGCCAGCACCAGCGCCGCCGAGGCCCGGAGGTCGCTGGCCATCACCGGCGCGCCGGAGAGGGCCGGCACGCCGCGCACCACCGCGGTCTTGCCGTCGATGGTGATGTCGGCCCCCAGCCGCAGCAGCTCCTGCACGTGCATGAAGCGGTTCTCGAAGACCGTCTCGGTGACCCGCGACGAGCCGTCGGCCAGGCAGAGCGGCACCATCATCTGGGCCTGCATGTCGGTGGGGAAGCCGGGGTGCGGCGAGGTGCGGACGTCCACCGGCCGCGGGCGCCCGTCGCCCACCACCCGCACGCCGCCCTGCACCGCGGTGACGGTGGCCCCCACGGCGCGCAGCTTCTCCACCAGCGACTCGAGATCCGCCGCCAGGCAGCCCTGCACCACCACGTCGGAGCCGGGCAGCGCCCCGGCCACCATGAAGGTGCCGGCCTCGATGCGGTCGGCGATGACGGTGTGGTCGAGCGGGCGCAGCCGCTCCACGCCGTCCACCCGGATCTCGTCGCTGCCGGCCCCCTCGATGCGGGCCCCCATGCGCACCAGCGCGGCGGCCAGATCGATGACCTCCGGCTCGCGGGCGCAGTTCCTGAGCACGGTGCGCCCCTCGGCCAGCGTCGCCGCCATCATGACGTTCTCGGTGCCGGTGACGGTCTGCCCGTCGAAGGTGAAGACCGCCCCGTGCAGCCGGCCGCGCGGCGCGGTGGCGGTGACGTAGCCGTGGGAGAGCTCGATGACGGCCCCCAGCGCGGTCAGCCCCTTCAGGTGCTGGTCGATGGGCCGGGCCCCGATGGCGCAGCCGCCCGGCAGGGACACCCGCGCCTTGCCCCAGCGCGCCACCAGCGGCCCCAGCACCACCACGCTGGCGCGCATGGTCTTCACCAGCTCGTAGGGGGCCTCGGGCGTCACCGCCGCGGGCACCCGCACCGAGACGGCGTGGTGGTCCTCGCTGCGCTCGAAGGTGCAGCCCATGTGGCCGAGCAGCCGGCCCATGGTGCGCACGTCGGCCAGGTCCGGCACGTTGCGGAGCTGGTGGTCGCCCTCGGCCAGCAGCGCGGCGGCCACGATGGGCAGGGCGGCGTTCTTGGCCCCGGAGACCTGCACCACGCCGCGCAGCGGCACGCCCCCCTCGATGACGATCTTGTCCACTTGTCCTGCTCCGGTGCGGCGGTGGGGGGCGGGTGGGGGTGGCTGGGGCGGGCGCGGATTCTACGCGGGGGCGGGGGCCGCCGCCATCCGGGCCACGGTGAGGCGGGGCAGCCCGGCCAGGTCGCGCCGCGCCTCGGCGGAGGCGAAGCCGGCGGCCCGGCACAGGGCCGGCAGCGCCTCGAGGTGGGTCTCGTGCATCTCCAGCAGCAGCGCCCCCCCGGGGGCGAGCCAGCCGGGCGCCCCGGCCACCAGGCGGCGCAGCACCGAGAGCCCGTCCGGTCCCCCGTCCAGCGCCAGCCGCGGCTCGCGCCGCACCTCGCGCATCAGCCCGGCCAGCTCATCGGTGGGGACGTAGGGCGGGTTCGAGACGATGACGTCGAAGCGCGCCCCCGCCGGCAGCGGGGCGAAGAGGTCGCCCTGCAGGAAGGTCACGGCGGCGCCCAGGGCCGCGGCGTTGGCCTGGGCCACGGCCAGCGCCTCGGCCGAGAGGTCCACGGCGGTGACCCGCGCCCCCGGCCTCCCCAGCGCCAGGGTCACCGCCAGGGCGCCGCTGCCGGTGCCGAGGTCCAGCGCCGCCCCGCCCTCGGGCAGCGCCAGCAGGGCGGCCTCGGCCAGCTGCTCGGTCTCGGGGCGCGGCACCAGCACCCGGGCGTCCACCAGGAAGCGGTGGCCGTAGAACTCGCGGGCGCCCACCAGGTAGGCGGTGGGCTCGCCCTCGGCGCGCCGCTTGACCAGCGCGCGGTAGCGCCCCAGCTCGGGGTCGCCGAGCGGCTTGTCGAAGTCCAGGTAGAGCCGCACCCGGTCGCAGCCCAGGCGCGCTGGCCAGCAGGAGCTCGGCGGTGAGGCGCGGGGCGTCCACGCCCTTCTGGGCGAAGAAGCCCTGGGTCCAGCCCAGCAGCTTGAGGGGGGTCCAGGCCTCGGTCATGGCGCGCCGCGCTCGGCCGCCCGGCGGCGACCCGCCGTGGCGGGCCGGCCAGGCCTGGCGGCCCTCAGGAGCCCCGCTCCGACCCGCCGCCGCTGCTCTCGCCGCGCGAGGCCTCGCGCAGCGCCTCGGCGGCGTAGAAGGTGCGGCAGGCGTCCACCAGGTCCTGCAGGTCGCCGTCCATCACGGCCGGCAGGTTGTGGCGGGTGTAGCCGATGCGGTGGTCGGTGAGCCGGTCCTGCGGGAAGTTGTAGGTGCGGATCTTCTCGGAGCGGTCGCCGGTGCCCACCTGGCTCTTGCGGGTGGCCTCGCGGGCGCTGCGCTGCCGCTCCTGCTCCAGCTCGTAGAGCTTGGCCCGCATCAGCTTGAGCGCCATGGCCCGGTTCTTCAGCTGGCTCTTCTCCTGCTGGCACTTCACGATGGTGCCGGTGGGCTTGTGCGTCATGCGCACCGCCGAGTCGGTGGTGTTGACCGACTGGCCGCCGGCGCCGGTGGAGCGGAAGACGTCGATCTCCAGGTCGGCCGGGCTGATCTGGATGTCCACCTCCTCGGCCTCCGGCATGACGGCCACGGTGGCGGTGGAGGTGTGGATGCGCCCCTGCGCCTCGGTGGCCGGGACCCGCTGCACCCGGTGCACCCCCGACTCGTACTTGAGCCAGGAGTAGACCTGGTCGCCGGCGATGGTGAGGGTGGCCTCCTTGACGCCCCCCAGCGTGCCGGCCGAGGTGTCGAGCAGGTCCACCTTCCAGCCGCGCCGCTCGGCGTAGCGGATGTAGAGGCGCACCAGCTCGGCCGCGAACAGGCCGGCCTCGTCGCCGCCGGCGCCGGCCCGCACCTCCACGATGACGTCCTTGTCGTCGGCCGGGTCGCGCGGGATGAGGAAGAGCTTGAGCTGCGCCTCGGCCGGCTCCAGGCGGGGCCTGAGGAGCCCCAGCTCCTCCTTGGCCAGGTCGCGCATGTCGGCGTCGGCCAGCAGCGCCTCGTTGTCGGCGATCTCGGCGGTGAGCCGCCGCCAGGCGCGCAGCGCCTCCACGGTGGACTCCAGCGCGGCGCGCTCCTTGGAGACCTTGCGGAAGCGCTCCCCGCTGGACGCCACGGCCGGATCCGACAGGGAGTGGGTCAGCTCCTCGAACCGCTGCTCGATGGCGTCGAGCCTCTTCAGGACCTCGGGGGGAGAGCATGTGGGCGCCCCTGTTTACCCGCATCGCCGGGGGGCGGCAAGCCGCCGGGTTCCCGCAGCACCCGCGGTATGGGATGATGCCGCCCATGCCGGAACGCCTGGTGATCAGGGGAGGGTTGGTGGCCGCGGCCGGCGCGCCCGCGCCGGCCACCCTGGTGCTGGAGGACGGCCGGGTGGCGGCGGTGGTGCCGGCCCCCGAGGTGGTGCCGCCCCGCCCGGGCGACTGGGAGGTGGACGCCGCCGGCCGCCTGGTGGTGCCGGGCGCGGTGGACGCCCACACCCACCTGGCCCTGGGCACGCTGGCGCGCCTCTCCGGCCTGCCGGGCCAGGCGCCGGCGGTGCTGCACGCCTGGCGGTCCCGCCTGCGCACCTCGCTCGAGCCGCGCGCCGAGGCGGAGCACGTCGAGGCGCTCACCGCGGCCGGCGCGGTGGCGGCGCTGCGCGGCGGCGTCACCTGCGCCTTCGACCTCTTGCGGGCCGCGCCCGGGCGGGCCGCCGAGTCGCTGGCGGCGGCCGGCCGGGCGGTGGAGGCGGTGGGGCTGCGGGCGGTGCTGGCCTACGGCGCCAGCGACCGCGACGGCGCCGGCCTGGGCCTGCGCGAGGCGGGGGCCTCGGCCGCCTTCGCCGAGCGCCACCGCGACCACCCGCTGCTGCGCGGCGCGGCCGGCCTCGACGGCCTGGACGCCGCGCCCGACGACCTCCTGGCCGCCCTCTCGGCGCTGGCCCCGCGCCACGGCCTGCTGGCCTCCATCGCCGAGGACGAGACCGACCTGGCGGCGGCCTACTTCCGCGGGGCGCTGCGCCCCATCGACCTGCTGGCGGCGCGCGGCCTGCTGGGCCCGCGCACCGTGGTGGCCCACGGCGCCACCACCATCCGCGAGGAGGGGGCGCGCCTGGCCGCGGCCGGCGCCACCCTGGCCTCCACCCCGCGCGCCGCCGCCTTCTGGGGCACCCAGATGCCGCCGCTGGCCGAGCTGGCCGGCGCGGGGGTGGCGGTGGCGCTCGGCACCGACGGCCTCTTCCCGGACACCGCCTGCGAGCTGGTGGCCTCGGTGCTCTTCCAGCGCGGCCAGGCCCGCACCCCGCGCGCCGCCCAGGACCTGGCCGGCAGCACGCTCTGGCCCTGCGCGGCGCGGCTGGCCGGCCGCTCCTTCGGGGCGGCCTTCGGCGAGCTCACCCCCGGCGCGGTGGCCGACGTGGTGATCCTCGACTGGCGCCCGGCCGTCCCGCTGCCGGCGCTGCCGCTCGGCGACCTGGCGCTGCTGTGGGCCGGGGCGCCGGCCGCCTGGGCCATCGTGGGCGGCCAGGTGCGGCTGCGCGAGGGGCGGCTGCTGGGCGTGGACGAGGCCGCGGTGGCGGCCCGGGCGCGCCAGGCGGCGGCCCACCTCTTGGCCTGAGCGGCCGGCCCGTCGATACTGCTGCCCCCCGCGGCGCCCCCGCTGCGGCCCCGCTTCCGGAGCGCACCTGGAGAGACCCATGACGGCACCCCGCCTGCTGGCCGCCACCCTGGCCGCCCTGACCCTCGCGGCCTGCTCCGAGCACGACACGCCCACCCCCAGGCCGCCCCGCCTGAAGCTGTCGGTCTCCACCCTCACCTTCACCGCCCAGCTCGAGGGCGCCGACCCGGCGGCCAGGGCCGTCACCGTGACCAACGCCGGCAACGGCACGCTGGCGAAGCCGGAGGCCGTGGTGACCTACCAGGGCGGCGCCGGCTGGCTCACCGCCGAGGTGAGCGGCACCGCCGCGCCCTTCACGCTGACGGTCACGGCCGCACGAGGCGCCCTGGCCCAGGGGAGCTACGCCGGCACGGTGACCCTCACCGCGCCGGGGGCGGACAACTCGCCGGCCCTCGGCGTGACCTTCACGGTGGGCGCGGCGCCCCCGGCGGCGCTCTCGCTCTCGGCCAGCACCCTGGCCTTCAGCTCGCCGGCGGTGGGCACCGACCCGGCCGCGCAGGCGCTGCAGGTGGACAAGGTGGGCGCCGGGGCGCTGCCCGCGCCGACCACCTCCATCAGCTACCCCGCGGGCGGGGCCACCGGCTGGCTCTCCGCCGCCGTGACCGGCTCGGCGCCGCCCTACACCGTGACGGTGACCGCGGCCACCGCCGGCCAGCCGCTTGGCCTGCACACCGCCACCCTGTCGGTGGCCTCGGCCGGTGCGCCCAACTCGCCGCGCACCGTGGCGGTGGAGCTGGCGCTGGGCCGGGTGGTGACCGTGTCCAGGCTGATCACCCACTGGGCCGGGGACGCGGCGGGCACCACCGCGGTGGCGGCCGATCCCGGCGTGAGCGCGGTGGTCCTGTCGCAGCCGGACGGCGCGGGCGGCTTCACCGTCACCACCATGAAGCCGGCGGCCGAGGCGGGGCGGTGGCGCGCCGGGGTGAAGCCGGGCGCCTACCAGGCCAAGGTGGCCTTCGCCGATGGGAGCTCCATCACCGTGGGGAGCAGCGCCGACGACCTCGACCTCGGCGAGGATCGGGGCGGGCGGGCCGACGTGGCCCAGGCCACGCAGCCCACCCAGGCCACGCTCACCCTGGGCGGGCTCGACACCTGGCAGGGCTTCGACTCGCTGCGCTTCTTCTCCTGGGGCGCGCAGCTGGCCCGGCCGCTGGTGCCCACGGCGGACTGGACCGGCTTCAGCGACCCCGAGCCGTACGCCTTCGACTGGGCCGCCCTGCTCGGCCCGCTGCTGGTGGCCGGCGACGACCTGGTGGTGGCGCAGTACCGCTTCGGCGTCGGTGAGCAGGTGGCCACCATCGAGTACCGCGAGGCGGTGGCCGTCACCGCCCTCGACGAGGCCACCAAGGTGACCATCGCCGACGGCCAGCCGTTCGCCCTCTCGCCGCCGGCGGCCACGCTGGTGCACGACCTCTCCGGCCTGCTGCCGCTCGACTGGCGCCAGACCGAGTTCGAGCTGGCGGGCGCCGACTTCGCGCCGGCGCCGCTCAGCGAGCCGCACCGGGTGGGGGTCTACGCCATCCCGGCGCCGCTGGCGGCCCCGTCGCCGCTGGGCGCCGCCGCCGCCACGCTGGTGGAGGCCAGCTTCCCGGCCATCGCGCTCGACGTGGACGCCGGCACGCTCACCTACGCCCGCTTCCTGCCGCCCCAGTACCGGGAGTACCTGGAGGCCGCCTACGAGCTGCCGGCGCCGGTCCGCTTCAGCGCCACGGCCGCGCCGCTGCCCGGCGCGGTGAACCAGGTGCTGCGCCGCGACGCCCTGACGGCGCTGCCGAGCCCGGTGGGGCCGGCCCTGGGCGCGCCCCAGGCCCCCAGCCTGAACGACCTCGACGCCCTGGTGGCGCGGGTGGGCGTGCCGGCCACCCCGCTCCTGAAGTGGTTCCCGCCCAACACCGGCGTGGCCACCAGCATGCGCCTCGAGGTCTGGCGGCTGACCTCGGCCGACGGCCTCACCACCCAGGGCGCGCGGGTGGCCCGGTGGGTGCTGCCCGGCGCCGCCACCGAGCTCGAGCTCCCGGTGGGCACCCTGGCGGCCGGCGGCACCTACGCCATCCGGCTGGCGGCCCGCTCCTGCCCGGCCGACGCGGGCGAGGCCACCCCCTACCGCGCCGGCGTGCCGTTCGCCGAGGGCGTGCTCTGGACGGCCGCCTTCACGGTGGCGTCGCCGCCCTGACGGGCCGACCTGCGCCCGGCCGTCGCCCCGGCGGCCCGGAGGGCGCGCACGGAGCCGCCCCTCACTCGCGGCGGCGCGCCAGCGCCTCCGACAGGGCCTTGAGCGGCCCCACGTCGGCGCGCGCCGAGTCCACCAGCAGCCGCAGCACGGTGAGCGCGGCGCGGGTCAGCTCGATGAGCTGCTCCAGCCGCCGCGCCTTGAAGCGGGCCTGGGCCTTCACCGCCGGGTCCACGTCGGCCAGGGCGGCGCGCAGGTCGCCGAGCGCCCGGTCGAAGGTGGCCAGGGCGCCCTTCACCTGCTCCATCTCGCGCTGCCTGAGCACCCGGGTCACCAGCCGCCAGACGTTGGTCTCGGCGAGGTAGTGCTCCTTGCGGTCGCCCGGCACCTCCACGCCGCGCACCACGCCCCACTGGCGCAGCTCGGCCAGCGACATCGAGAGCAGGCCGGTGGAGATCTGCAGCCGGTCGCACAGCTCGGGCGCCGCCAGCGGGCGGTCGGAGAGGAACAGCACCGCCCAGACCCGCCCCAGCTGCCGCTTGAAGCCCCACAGCTCCATCAGGCCGCCCACCGCGTCGGCCACGGCCTGGTCGGCCTGCAGCAGGGCGAAGCTGGCGGGGGCGCGCGAGGGCGGGCGGGAGAGGGCGGGCACGGTCAGGCCACCCACAGGTCGAGCAGCGCGCAGGCGGCGAAGGCCACCGAGGCGAAGGCGTTGTAGTCGAAGAAGGCCACGTTGAGCCGGTCGGGGCGCAGGGCGCCGCCCGGGGCCACGTAGAGGTGCTCGGCCAGCAGCACCGCCGAGAGCACCGCGCTGCCGGCCAGCCAGGCCACCCCGCGCCCGGCCAGCGGCCCGGCCAGCGCCACCGCCACCGCGGCCACCACGTGCAGGCCGCGCGCCCACCACAGGGCGCCGGCCACGCCGAAGCGGGCCGGGATGGAGTGCAGCCCGGCCGAGCGGTCGAAGTCGGCGTCCTGCAGCGACCAGAACAGGTCGAAGCCGGCGATCCAGGCGCCCACGCCCACCCCCAGCACGATGGAGGGCAGCGGCGCCGCGCCGGTGAGCGCCAGCGCCACGCCGATGGGGGCCAGGGACTGCGCCACCCCCAGCCACAGGTGGCAGGCCCAGGTGAAGCGCTTGGCGTAGGAGTAGCCCAGCAGGATGGCCAGCACCGGCGGCGCCAGCCAGCCGGTCAGGGGCGAGATGAGCGCGGCGGCCAGCACGAAGAGCCCGGCGGCGCCCGTGAGGAGCGCCCAAGCGGCGCGCGGGCTGACCGCGCCGGTGACCAGCTCGCGGCCGGCGGTGCGCGGGTTCAGGGCGTCGAAGCGCCGGTCGGCGATGCGGTTCATGGCCATGGCGGCGGTGCGGGCCGCCACCACCGCCAGCGCCACCAGCGCCAGCCGCCCGGGCTCGAGCCGGGCGTCCCGGGCCACCAGCACCACCGCGGCCGCCACGAAGGGCAGGGCGAAGAGGGAGTGCGACAGCCGCACCATGCGGGCCAGCGCGGCGACGCTCACGGCGAGGGGGCCTCCGGGTGGTGCCGGGCCAGCCAGCGCAGCGGCGGCGCGCCGGGGCTGGAGGCGGCCAGCAGGTGGTCGAAGGGGTCGCCGACGGGGCGGCCGTCGAGCGGCGCGGCCAGCAGCCCGGGCGCGGCGCCCACGGCCAGGCGGCCCAGGCCGGGCGCCCCCACCGCGGCGCCGTTCCAGGCCAGCGGCAGGAGCCAGCCGGGTGGCACCTCGGGGAAGTCGCGGCGCAGCCGCGCCAGCTCGGCCAGCGGCGCCAGCGAGGGCGAGGACGCCAGGCTGTCGGTGCCGATGGCCAGCGGCACGCCGGCCGCCAGCAGGTGCAGCAGCGGCGGGGCGGCGCGCGAGATGTGGTGGTTGGAGCGGGGGCAGAGCACCACCGTGCAGCCGGCGCCCCGCAGCAGGCCCAGGTCCTCGTCGTCCAGGTCCACGCAGTGCACCAGCAGCCAGCCGGGGGCCAGGTGCGGCGCCGCCAGGGCCACCGGGGACCGGGCCCAGCCGGGCTGGCCGGGGGGGCCGCCCATGCGGGCGCGCAGGGCGGCGAAGGGGCCGGCGCCGCCCGCCGCGAACTCGCGCTCGGCCGGGTCCTCGGCCAGGTGCAGCGAGGCGGGCGGCCCGCGCAGCAGCGCCAGCAGGCCGGCCGGCGCGGTGGAGTAGAGCGCGTGCGGGCTCTCCACCACCCGCAGGTGGGGCGCGGCCGGCGCGGCGGCGCGGACGGCGGCGGCGGCCTCCCGGGCGGCGGCCAGCCGCTCGTCGGTGGCGCCGAAGACCTCGTGGAAGACGGTGCCGACCAGCCCGGCGGCGGCCAGCGGCGCCAGCGACCCGAGGGTGTTGGAGACGTCGCCGACCGCGGCCACGCCGGCCTCCACCAGCGCGGCGGCGGCGGCGGCCATGGCGGCCACGGCCCCGGCCTCGCCGGTGGCGCGCCGCACCCCGACGAACCGCTCGATCCAGGCCGGCAGCCCCTGGCCGCCGGGCACCAGCCCGGCCAGGTGGGAGAGCTCGAGGTGCAGGTGGGCGTTCACCAGGGCCGGGAAGATGACGCCGTCGACCCGCTCCCCCTCGCCGTGGCGCGCCTCCACCGCGGCGCGCGGCCCCACCGCCACCACCCGGTCGCCGTCGAGCGCCACCGCCCCCTCGCGCAGGGGCGGGGCGGCCTCGGCGGCCGGGCCGGCGTGATCGGGGCCGGCCGGGGCGGCCAGGCCGGGCAGCACCCAGGGGGCCGAGAGGACGCGGATCACGCGCCGGCCCCGCCCAGCCGGTCGTAGCGCATGGTGCGCCGCGAGGGCCGGAAGCCGGCGTCGCGGATGTGCCGCTCCACCTCCTCGGAGTCCATCGAGAAGGTGGTGCCGGCGGCCGAGACCACGTTCTCCTCGATCATCACCTGGCCGAAGTCGTCGCAGCCCATGTGCAGCGCCGCCTGCGCCACCCCGCCGCCCATGGTCACCCAGGAGGCCTGCAGGTGCGGCACGTTGTCGAGGAAGAGGCGGGCCAGCGCGTTGGTGCGCAGGTAGGCGTGGGCGCTGCCGTCGGAGGCCACCAGGCGGGTGTTGGCGCTCTGGAAGGGCCAGCAGATGAAGGCGGTGAAGCCGTGCGTCTCGTCCTGCAGGTCGCGCAGGCGCGACAGGTGGTGGACGCGGTGGCGCGGCTCCTCGCCCACCCCGAACATCAGGGTGGCGGTGGACTTGAGGCCCACCTGGTGGGCGGTCTTCATCACCGTGAGCCACTCGTCGCTGGAGCACTTGAGCGGCGCGATGCGGCGCCGCACCTCGTCGTCCAGGATCTCGGCGCCGCCGCCGGGGATGGAGTCGAGCCCGGCGCCGACGAGCCGCCGGATGGTGGCCTCCAGCGCCAGCTCGCTGGTGCGGGCGATGTGCCAGATCTCCTCGGGGGAGAGGGCGTGCAGGGTGATGGTGGGGTAGCTCGACTTCACCCAGCGGAACAGGTCCTCGTACCACTCGATGCCCAGGTCGGGGTGCAGCCCCCCCTGCAGCAGGAGCTCGATGCCGCCCAGCCGCAGGGTCTCCTCGATCTTCCCCGCCAGCTCCTCGCGGGTGAGCACGTAGGCGTCGGCGGCCCCGCGCGGCCGGTAGAAGGCGCAGAAGTGGCACGCGGTGGTGCACACGTTGGTGTAGTTGACGTTGCGCGAGACGATGTAGGTGACCACGCCGTCCGGGTGCAGGGCGCGGCGGCGCGCGTCGGCGGCCAGGCCCAGCTCCAGCAGCGGGGCCTGCTCGTCGAGCGCCTCGGCCTCGTCGGGGTCGAGCCGCTCGCCGGCCGCCCCCTTGGCCAGCGCGGTGTCCACCGAGACCGGGCGGCGCACCCGCTTCACCCGCACGTGGTCGTCGGCGTAGCGCACCGTGGTGGGCGGCAGGAAGCCCTTCTCGGCCGCCACCCGCAGGAAGGCCTCCAGGCCGTCCATCTCGTGCGGCCCCACGCCGTAGCGGATGCGCTGGGTGAGGTAGCGGCGGTAGCGCTCCGGGTCGCCGCCCCGCTGCGCCGCGAACTTCTGGGCCAGCTCGGTGCGGAGGCCCTGGCCGTGCTGGGCGGCGCGGGCCAGCTCCTGCACGTCCTCCGGGGTGAGCACGCCGGGGCGGGCCGCCCAGACGGCGAAGAGCATGGGCAGGCCGGAGAGCTTGTTCCACTCGCGCCCCAGGTCGAGCACCTGGCTCTTCTTCACGTCGAAGGCCCGGTCGCCGATGACCAGCGCCCCCTTGGTGCCGGTGGCCAGCGCCACGCCCTGCTCGGCCGGCAGCGGCGTGAACCGCGGGTGGACGCCCATGGCGTCGAGGACGATCTTGGCCAGCACCACCGAGGTGCGCGAGGCGGTGTCGAGGAAGACCTCGTCCCAGATGGCGGGCGACTGGTCGCCCACCAGCAGCACCGTCTGCACCGGGCCGTCGGCGCCCACCGCCAGGCCGGGCACCACCTCGTAGTCCTTGCCGGCCAGCGCCCCCACCGGCAGCAGGGCCAGGTCCACCTCGCCGGCCTCCAGCAGCGCGGCGCAGCGCGAGGGCTCGGCCAGCACCAGCTCGATGCGGTCGGAGCGCTCCAGCCCGGCGGTGAGGGGCCAGGCGTTCAGGAAGGAGACGGCGGCGGCCTTGAGCTTCGGCATGGGGACCTCTAGGCGACCACCGAGAGATGCGGCGGCGGCGGGGCGGCCGGCGGGAGCGGCTGCTGGTGCACCTTCAGCACGTGGTAGTTGGAGTCGCGCTCGGCCGGCACCCGCCCGGCGGCGCGGATCAGCTCGTGCAGCGTCCGCTCCGAGAGCGCCTGCGGCACGGTGGAGCCGGCCATGTGGTAGATGCGCTCCTCCAGGACGGTGCCGTCCAGGTCGTCGACGCCGAAGGCCAGCGCCACCTGCGCCAGCCGCTCGCCCAGGCTCACCCAGTAGGCCTTCACGTGGTCGAAGTTGTCGAGGTACAGGCGCGCCACCGCCAGGGTGCGCAGGGCGTCGTACCCGGTGGGCTTGGGGTAGGCCTTCCCGATCATGTTGTGCTCGGGGTGGAAGGCCAGCGGGATGAAGACCTGGAAGCCGCCGGTCTCGTCCTGCAGCTCCCGCAGCCGGCGCATGTGGTCGACCCGCTCGTCGAGCCGCTCGATGTGGCCGTAGAGCATGGTGGCGTTGGACTTGAGCCCCAGGCCGTGGGCGGTGCGGTGGATCTCCAGCCACTGCTCGGCGGTGGCCTTGTCGTCGCAGATCTTGCGGCGCACCCGCGGGGCGAAGATCTCGGCGCCGCCGCCGGGGATGGTGCCCAGGCCGGCGGCCTTCAGCTCGGAGAGCACCTCGGCGTAGCTCTTGCCGAACTTCTCCGCCCAGTAGTGGTACTCGATGGCGGTGAAGGCCTTGATGGTCAGCTCGGGCCAGGCGGCGTGGATGCGGCCCAGGAGCGAGGTGTAGTAGTCCCACGGCAGGGTGGGGTGCAGGCCGGCCACGATGTGCACCTCGGTGATGCCGAGGGGGCGCTTGGAGAGCACCTTCTCCACCGCCTCGTCGAGGGACATGGTGTAGCCCTCGGAGGCCTGCTGGTCGTCCTGGCGGGCGAACGAGCAGAACTTGCAGGTGGCCACGCACACGTTGGTGGGGTTCAAGTGGACGTTGCGGTTGTAGAAGGCCAGCTGCCCGTGGCGCGCCTCGCGCACGTGGTTGGCCAGCGCCCCCAGCGCCGCCAGGTCGGTGGACTCGAAGAGCGTGAGGCCGTCCTCGTCGGTGAGGCGGACGCCGCCCAGCACCTTGTCGCGGATGGGGCCGAGGCCGTCGCGCTCCAGGGCGCGGTGGGCCAAGAGGGAGAGGGGCATGGGCTTACGGGTCCTCCACCGGCTCGGGCGCGCGGGGCACCAGGCCGGTCCAGCGCTTCATGAGGTCGTTCGGCAGCCCGACCCGGTCGAGCACCCGGGCCACCACCGTGCCCACCAGCTCGTCGATGGTGCGCGGCCCCGAGTAGAAGGACGGCGAGGCCGGCATGACGAAGGCGCCGGCCTCGATGACCTGGGTCATGGCGCGGGCGTGCACCAGCGAGATGGGCGTCTCGCGCAGCACCAGCACCAGCCGGCGCCGCTCCTTGAGCATGACGTCGGCGGCGCGGCCCACCAGGTCCACCGAGAGGCCGTAGGCGATGCGCGACAGCGCGCCGGCCGAGCAGGGGATGACCACCATGGCGTCGTACTGCGAGGAGCCGGAGGCGAAGGGGGCGGTGAAGTCCTGGTTGCTCCAGGTCGTGAAGGGGTAGCGGGGGGCCCCGCCGATCTCCTGCGCCCAGACCTGCTTGCCGGTGGTGGTGAAGACCAGGTCGGTCGAGACGCCGTGGGCCGGGCCGTGCTCGGCCAGGAAGTCGAGCAGCTTCTTGGCGTAGGGGGCGCCCGAGGCGCCGCTGACCGCCACCACCAGCTTCACGCGCGCACCGCGGTGACCAGCCCGCAGACGCCGGGGAAGAGGGTCTGGCCGCGCACGTCCGCGAAGCCGGCGCGGCGCGCCGCCGCCTCGAACTCGGGGCGGGAGGCGAAGCGCTCCATCGACTCGACCAGGTAGCGGTAGGCCTCGGGGTCGGGGGAGAGCACCCGCCCCAGCACCGGCAGCGCCAGCCGGTTGTAGAGGCCGTGCACCAGCCGCGGGCCCGCCGACTCCGGGCGGAAGAACTCCAGCACGCCGAGCCGGCCGCCCGGCTTGAGCACCCGGGCCAGCTCGGCCAGGCCCACCTCGTAGCGCTCCAGGTTGCGCATGCCGAAGGTGACGGTGGCCAGGTCGAAGCGGGCGGCGTGGAAGGGCAGGGCCAGAGCGTCGGCCTGGCTGGCCGGCAGGCCGGTCTTCTCGACGCCGCGGCGGAGCATCTGGAAGGAGAAGTCGGCGCCCACCACCGAGAGCCCGGGGGTGCCCCGCCGGGCCAGGTCGGCCACGTCCATGGTGCCGGCGCACAGGTCGAGCAGCGCCTCGCCGGCGCGCGGGGCCAGGCTGGCGAGCAGGCGGCGGCGCCAGGCCTGGTCCACCTTCAGCGTCATGACCCGGTTGAGCAGGTCGTAGCGGGGCGCGATGCGGTCGAACATGGCCCGCACCGCGGCGCCGCGCGTGCCGTGGCCCTCGCCGGGCAGTGGCACCGCGCCGGCCTTGGCGGCCGCGGGGCCCGGCCCGGCGCCGGGGCTGGGGCCGCTCACTGGAGGATCCCGCCCTTCCTGGGCTTCCAGGAGGCGGCCGGCGGCGCGGCCAGCCTCGGGCGCGTGAGCGGCGCCGCGCCCGGCACCAGCCGGTCGTAGAGCGCGTCGATGCGGGCCACCACCTCGGGCGGGTGGACGCACACCTCCGGCCACTCGCGCCCGCCCTCCTCGACCCACTTGCGGGTGGCGTCCACGCCCAGCTTGCCGCCGAAGGCGAAGTGGACCGCGGCGTGGTCGAGCACGTCGACCGGGCCGTCGGCGATGACCAGGTCGCGCTTCACGTCCACGTTGGCGAAGGCCCGCCAGGCGGCCTGGCTGACGTCCTGCACGTCGACGTCCTCGTCGAAGACCACCAGGGTCTTGGTCTGGGCCATCTGGCCCGAGCCCCACAGGCCGTGGATGACCTTCTTGCCCTGGCCCGGGTGCTCCTTCTTGATGGAGACCAGGCAGAGGTTGTGGAAGACGCCCTCCACCGGCATGCAATAGTCGACGATCTCCGGCGCGATGAGCTGGATGAGCGGCAGGAAGAGCCGCTCGGTGGCCTTGCCGAGCCACTGGTCCTCCACCGGGGGCGGCCCCACCACGGTGGCCGGGTAGACCGCGTCCCTGCGGTGGGTGATGGCCACCACGTCGAGCGCCGGGTAGTCGTCGGCCAGCGAGTAGAAGCCGGTGTGGTCGCCGAAGGGGCCCTCGCGCACCAGCGGCGCCGAGGTGTCCACGAACCCCTCGATGACGATGTCGGCGTCGGCCGGGACCTCGAGGCCGGTGGCCACGCCCTTGACCATGCGGACCCCCTCGCCGCGCAGCCAGCCGGCGAAGAGGTACTCGTCGATGTTGGGCGGCAGCGGGGCGGAGGCGCAGTAGGTGAGGGCGGGATCGCCGCCCAGCGCGATGGCCACCGGCATCCGCTCGCCGCGCTTCTGGTACTCGCGGTAGTGGGCGGTGGCGGTCTTGTGCAGCTGCCAGTGCATGGCCAGCCGGTGCGGGCCCATCACCTGCAGCCGGTACATGCCGACGTTGCGCAGGCCGGTCTCCGGATCGCGGGTGATGACCTGCGGCAGGGTGATGAAGGGGCCGCCGTCGTGCGGCCAGGTGGTGAGCACCGGCAGGATGGAGAGGTCGGCCTGCGCCCCGGTCAGCACCACCTCCTGGCAGGCGCCCGAGGAGACCAGCTTGGGCCCCATGGTGGCGAGCTTGCCCAGGGTGGGCAGGAGCTTCAGCTTGTCCCAGAGGGTCTTGGGGGGCGCGGTCTTGAGGAGGCCGCGCAGCGCGTCGGCGTGCTCCTGGAAGTCGTCGCAGGAGAGCGCCCAGCTGGTGCGCCGGCGGGTCCCGAAGAGGTTCATGGCCACCGGGAACCTGCCGGAGGAGGGGCGCTCGAAGAGCAGCACCGGCCCGCCCTGCTTGGCGGCGCGGTCGGCCAGCGCCGCCATGTCGAGCCGGAGGTCGACGGGGTCCTGGAAGCGGGTCAGTTCCCCGGCTCGCTCGGCGCGATCGAGGAACTCGGTGAGCGAGCGGTAGGCCATGGCGCGCGGATCTCTACCCCGGCGCGGCGAGCCTTTCAACGTTCGTTGAAGGGAAGGGCGGGGCCGCGGGCCCGGGCGTCTATGGGCCCCCGCCCTGGCCCGGGATCGTGTATCTCTCCTCGACCCATGCCCCCTCGCCTCGACCGCGCCCGCGCCCTGCTCCTGGCCGCCCTGCGCGAGGTGGAGGCCGAGCAGGCCAACCCCGGCTGCGCCCTCTGCCGGACCCAGCTGGACGCCTGCCACGACACCCTGGCGGGCTACCTGGCCGCGGTGGAGGCGGGCGTGCTGCCGCCCAGGAAGGAGCGGCCGGAGGGGCTGGGCAAGCTGGTGGTGGACGCCTGGCCCTTCGACGCGCCGGTGGCCAGCGCGGTGCTGGCCGCGGAGCGCGCCTTCCGGAACGCCTGATGGACCCGGCCGCCCTTCCGCCGCGCCCGCCGGCGCGCCTCACCTCGCCGCGCGGGGGGCGGGTGCGCCGCCTGGCCGCGCGGGTGGCGCGGGCCGGGTGGGGCGGGGGGCCAGCCGAGCCCTGGCTGGCCGACCACCCCTGGCGGCGCGAGGGGGCGCTCGACGAGTCGGGGCGCGAGGCGCGACAGGCGCTCCTGGGCGGCGGCCTGCTGGTCGGGGTGGGCTCGGCGGTGGGGGCGGCCATCCTGCCGGGTGCGCCCGGCGGCCTGGCGCTGCTGCCGGCGCTGGTGGTGGGCGTCTTCCTGGCCGTCGGCTTCTGGCTCCTGTGGCGCGGCGTGCGGGCCGTGCTGCGCCGCGCCCGCCACGGCGTGGCCGAGCTCCGCTTCGCGCGGCTCCCCTTCTTCCTGGGCGAGCCGCTCGAGGTGACGCTGGTGCGCGACGGGGCCACGGCGCGGCTGGAGGGGCTCACGGCCCGGCTCACCTGCCTGGAGGAGCGGTGGGGCGAGCCGGTGGGGCGGCCGCACGATCCCGCCGGCCCGCCCGGCGGGCGGCGCCTGGAGCGGGTGGAGCGGTGGAGCGCCACCCGGGCGGTGGCGGGCGGCGGCGGGGCGCGGCTGCCCATCCGCTTCGACCTGCCCGCGCCGGGGCCGGGGGTCCTCGGCACGGCGCTGTCGGAGGTGCTGCCGCGCTACTGGGAGCTGGAGCTGTGGGCCGACCTGCCCGGGCCCGACTTCCACGCGGTGTTCCTGGTGCCGGTGTACCAGCGGCCGGGGCCCGCAGGGCCCTGACCGGCCGGGCGGCCGGCCGTCGAGCCGGGGCCCTCGCGGCGGGCGCCGGCGCAGGCGGCCCGGCGGCCAGGCCGGTCGGTCACCGCTCCTCTGACGGCGCCGCCGGCGGGGCCGCGCCCGGCGCCAGCACCCCGGGCGCCAGGTCGAGCAGGTCCTCGGCCGTGAGGATGGCCACCAGGTGCTCCCCCTGCTTCACCGGGAGGCAGCCGATGCGGTTCTGCTTCATGAGGTGCAGGGCCATCAGCACCGGCGCCTCGGGCGTCACGGTGATGAGGCTCCGCTTCATGACCTCGGCCACCGGCGTGCTGGGGGCGCCGGGCGGCGGCGGGTGGGTGGCCAGCGCCGCGAGGTGGCGCTCCACGCCGCGCCTCGACACCAGCCCGACCAGCCGCCCCGCCTCGTCCTCGACCGGCAGGTGGCGGAGCCGCCGCCAGCTCATCAGCTCGGCCGCCAGCTCGACCGGGTCGTCCGGGCGCAGGGTGACGAGGTCGGTGGTCATGTGCTGCCCGACCCGGTGGTGGCCGGTGCGGGCGCTGTCGTTCTCGTCGAGCTGGGCGCCCTCCCACTCGCTCACCACCTTGCCGGACTTCTGGCGGGCGATCATGGCCGCCACCAGCGCCGTGGCCCGCGCGCCGGCGCCGCCGCGGTCCTGCATGGCGGTGAGCGAGCGGGTCATCCAGCGGGCGCCGGTGCGCAGCGTGCGCACCCGGGCCTCCACGATGCCGAGGTAGCGCGCCGAGTCGGCCGGGTCCACGCCGGCGCGGTCCAGCCCGGCCTGGGCCAGCGGCAGGAGGCGGTCGAGCAGCAGCGGCTGGGCCAGCGTCTCCTCGCCGTCCAGCCAGGTGAGGCGGGCGCCCAGGCCGTCGCGGGCCGCGGCGTACAGGTTGGCGCGGGCGTGGCCCACGTCGAGCCTGGCCGGCAGGTCGTCGAGGGTGGCCCCGAGCTCGCTCATCAGGCCGAGCCAGAGCGCCGCGCTGGCCACCTCGTCGGCGATGGTGGGGCCGGCGGGCAGCACCCGGAGCTCGATGCGCAGGTGCGGCTTGCCGTTCTCCGAGATGCCGTAGCAGGGGCGGTTCCAGCGGTAGATGGTGCCGTTGTGGAGCCGCAGCGCCTTCAGGTCCGGGATCCGGCCGCTCGCCAGCACGGCCAGCGAGTCCTCGCCCGGATCGGTGCCCACCAGCAGCCGGAAGCGGCTGACGTTGTCCTTGAAGAGGTCGGCCACCTGGCCGGACAGCCAGTGGGTGCCGAAGGAGACGCGCCCCTGCGCGTCGCGCAGGTGCAGGCCGGGGGTGCGGATGTCCACCGCCTGCTCGAAGAGGGCGATGCGGGTCTCGGCCCAGAGCCGGCGCCCGAACAGCACCGAGGAGTTGGTGCCCGAGGCCAGCACCGGCGCCAGCAGCGCCTGCGCCAGGTTGTAGTGGTGGGCGAAGCGCTCCGGCTCGGCCAGCTGCAGGTGGACCTGGAAGCTGGCGTTGCAGGCCTCCACCATCACCGAGTCGTGCCGCACCACCAGCTCGTCGATGCCCTTGATGGAGAAGGTGTAGTCCTGCCCGCGCGCCTCGTTCATGACCCGGTTCAGCGTCATGTACCGCGGGTTCGGCACCATGTTGCGCAGGCCGAGGTCGCTGGTGGTGATGGTGGGCAGGATCCCGGCCAGCACCGGCTGCTGGCCGATGGCGGCGGCGGCGTCGCGCACCTTGCCGTAGAGCTGCGCCAGCTGCGCCTCGAGCTGCCGCAGCCCGGCCCCGCCGAGCGGCTGCGGGTCGGCGTTCGCCTCCAGGTTGAAGAGGCCGAGCTCGGTGGTGTAGTGCGGGTCGTCGAGCCGCCGGAGCAGGTCGAGCGCGCCCGGGGCCGGGTGGTAGGCCTGGTCCACCAGGAACAGCTCCTGCTCCGCGCCGATGCGGGAGACGCCCCGCTCGAAGAGCCCCTCGGCCTGCATCCGCTCCAGGGCCTGGATGTCGGTGAGCACGGCGCGCATGAAGCGGCGCCGCTCCTCGCCGGAGAGCTCGCCGTCGGTCCGCTTGTGCTCGTGGGTGTCGTCCATGGCGGCGCCCTCCTAGCGGGTCCACTGCTCGAGGTACTGGGGGAGCATCTTTCGCCAGGTGATCCAGTCGTGGTGCCACTCCGGGCCCCAGCTGTCCACGTGGTTGGGGATCCCCTTGGCGCCGAGCACGTTGGCCAGCCCGAAGCTCTCGCCCAGGTTCTCGAAGCGCCCCTCGCCGGTGACGAACTGGATGAAGCGGGTGCGCAGCACCTCGAGGTGGAGCCCCTCGAGGTGGGGGACGAAGAGCAGCGGCGAGGAGACCTGGAAGGCCTGGTTGGGCGTGGGGACCTCGATGAAGCGCATCAGGTCGAAGGTCCCGCTCATGGCCAGCGCCCGGTGGAACAGGTCGGGGAAGCGGCACACCACCGCGGCCGCGTGGAAGGCGCCGATGGAGGCGCCGGCGCTCCAGATGGGGACGTCCGGGGCCTGGCAGTCGAGGCGGATGGCGGGCACCACCTCGTGCTTCACGTACTGGTGGAACTCGTGCTGCAGCTGCATGCGGTGGTCGGGGCTGCCGGTCCGGTTGAACCAGGCCGCGCCGGCCACGCTGTCGCAGGAGTAGATCTTGACCTTCCGGGCCTCCAGCAGCGGCCGCAGCGCCGCGATGAGCTGGAAGCGCTCGATCTCCTCGGCGTCGCCGCCGGCGGTGGGGAAGACCAGCACCGGCTGGCCCACGTCGCCCCAGCGGGCCAGGGTGACGTCGCAGCCCAGCCGCGAGGAGTGCCAGCGCGCCTTCTGGAAGGAGCTCACGGGCCGCCCTCCCGCCGCCACTGCTGGATGCGGCCCCAGAACAGCTCGGTGAAGCGCTCGACCTCGTGGGCGGGGAAGAGGGCGGTCACCTTCTGGCGCACCGCGTCCTTGGCCTCCGGCGTGGTGAAGAACTGGTCGGTCACCTCGTCGAGGTGGCCGAGGTGCGCGGCGCACCAGTCCTCGAAGCGGGCGGCCTCGAAGCGCGCCTCGGCGATGGCCGCGTAGCGGTCCAGCTTCTCGGAGAAGGGCAGGTCCTGCGCCGCCACGGCCAGGAAGGGGGCCCAGTCCAGGTTCTTGGGCATGGGGCGCTTGGTGGCGGCGCAGTAGAGCGTCCAGCGCAGGTAGGCCTTCACCAGCCAGGGGAAGTGGAAGTGCAGCGAGGTGACCTGCGAGTCCGGGCAGGGGTTGGCGAAGTCGATGGGGTGCCAGGTGCCGGCGCGGCGCAGCGCCTCGCAGGAGTTGAACTCCCAGCCGAAGAAGGCGTTGATGGTCAGGGTGAGCTTGCGCAGGTGCTCGGTGTCGGCGGCCGGCATGAAGCCGGTCCGCATGGTGTAGCGGTCGTGCAGCGCCGCGCCGGGGTCGTACAGGACGCAGCGGGTCTGCGGGCCGAAGCCGATGCAGCGCACGAACAGGTCGAAGCCCTCCACCGAGGCCTGCGCGTGCATCACCGACTTGCCGCTCTCCTCGTAGGCCTTCCAGGCGGCCTTGGCGTCGGCCACCCGGGTGACGGCGCGCCAGCCGCCGCCGTCGTAGGGCTTGAGGTAGAAGGGCCAGCCGAGGCGGTCGCCGATGGCGGCCACGTCGAAGAGCCGGGCGTAGCGGTGCAGGGTGGGGCGCAGGTCCGGGGTCGGCTCGTGGCTCTTGGGCGGCAGCATCCAGGTCTCGGGGATGGGCATCCCGAGCCGCATCATGGCCGCGTAGGAGGTGTGCTTCTCGTTGGCCTGCACGCTCCAGGGGTTGTTGAAGACGTACAGGTCGTCCACCAGGATGGCCTTCTTGATCCACTCCCGGCTGGTGTGGAACCAGTGCGTCAGGCGGTCCACCACCACGTCGTACTTGACGGGCTGGCGCAGGTCGAAGGGCTCGATGGTGACCCGCTCGACCTCGAAGCGCAGCGTGTCGCCCTGGTGCGGCACGCGCAGGTCGAGCCGCTTCACCAGCGCCTCGAAGCACAGCGGCCAGCACAGGTCCGCGCCCAGGGACAGCCCGATCTTGCGAACCACCTCGGCCATGGTCGACCTCACTCGTAGACGAGCATCAGCGGGCCCGGGAAGAGCCAGGACAGCCCCTCCCGCAGGCGATCCCGCCAGTTCTCCCAGTTGTGGCCGTCGCGCGCCTCGACGAAGCGGACGTCCATGCCCGTGGCGCCGAGCAGCGGCACCAGCGAGCGGTTCTCGTAGATCAGCGACTCGTACATGCCGCAGGAGACGAAGACCCGCTCGCTGACGGCGCGCGGCTCCCCGCGGAACTCGTTGACGAAGCCCACCACCTGGTCGAAGAGCGGCCCGCGGCGGTTGTGCGTGCCGATGTCGGTGAAGGCGAAGGAGCCGGACTGGAGCAGCAGCCGCCCCCACCGGCCCGGGTAGCGCCAGGCGGTGGAGAGGGCCCCCACCGCCCCGAAGCTGGCGCCCATGAGGCAGCGGGCCTGCGGCCGGTCCACCAGCGGGAAGCGCGAGGCCAGGTGCGGCAGCAGCTCCTCGGTGAGGTAGCGGGCGTGGCCGGCGTCGTTGGCGTACTCGCGCAGCCGGTCCGGCGAGTCGGTCAGGGCCACCACCAGGTCCGGGATCTCCAGGCGGTGGATGAGGTTGTCGAGGACCGTCTTCAGGCCGGTGTAGTTCAGGTAGTCGCTGCCGTCGTGGACCACCAGCAGCGGGTACTGGCGGCTGCGGCGGAAGCGGGCCGGCAGGTAGAGGTGGCCGGTGCGCCGCCCCAGGGTGGGGCTGTCGAAGGCCAACGGCTCCAGCGTGCCGGGGCGGGCCAGCGGGTCGGGCCGGCTCCAGCCGGGCGCCTGGTAGCCCTCGGCCTGCAGCACCGAGTTGTGGCCGAAGGGATCGCGCGCCCGGTTCGGGTTGAGCGGGTCCTCCACCCAGGTGCTGCCGCCGCTGCGCCAGACCTCGAACTTGTACTCGACGCGCGAGCCGGCCGGGATCTCCAGGGTGAGGTGCCACAGGGTGGTGCCCTCGAGGCGGGTGAGCGCCGTGGCGGACTCCAGCCCGTAGACCCAGTGGCGCAGGTTCACGCCGTCGGCCTGGCCGTTCCACAGGAAGGTGACCGAGGAGCCCTCCACCACCGGGATGCGGCGCCCGGCCAGGAAGGCCTGGGCCCGGGCCTGGTCGGGCCGGGAGGCCAGCAGCGCCTGGACGGCGGAGCGGGGGCCGGTCACGGCGCGGCCTCCGCGCCCGGCCGGAGGGGCCGGTGGCCGCCGTCGCCGAGGAGCTCGAGGACGCCGTGGGCCGAGCCGAGGGCGCCGTCCCGCCAGGTCACCCGCGAGCGCGCCGGCAGCGCCAGGCAGCGGGCCGGGGCGAAGCGCTGCGCCAGGTTCTGCACCCGGTCGCGCCGCGTCAGGTCCAGCCGCTCCTCGGGCTGCGGGAAGAGCACCAGCCCGGGCACCAGCCCCAGCCCCTCGTCGAGCAGCTCCGGGGCGCCCGGCCCCTGGGGCGGCTGGTCGTGGAAGAGCACCACCCGCTCGCTGGCCACCATGGCGCCGCCCGACCAGGCGAAGACCGGCTTGTGACGCAGCAGCGGGGTCAGGCCGAAGAGCGAGACGCGGTTGAGGAGCGTGGCCACGTTGCCTCCGGCGATGGCCACCGCGTCGCAGCCGTCCACCAGCTCGGCCAGCGCCTGCCGGTGGCGCACCACCGCGGGCCGATCGGCCGGGGTCCAGCGGGCCTCGAACTCGGCGCGCAGCCGGGCGCAGCTGCGCAGGAAGTCGGCGTCGAGGGCGCGCACCGCCTCGGCCGAGGCCCGGGCCTGCTCCTCGGCGATGTCCGGCGGCGGGGCCCGGTGCCGCACCACCCGGTCGGCCTCCAGGGCGTGCTCCAGGCGGATCCGGTAGAAGTCGCGCCGCACCCGCAGCGCCAGCTGCCGCTCCCGGTGCGCCTTGCGGAGCTCCGGGTCCTCCCGGAAGAGCTGCTCGCCGAGGGCGTGGAGCCGCAGGTTGACGGTGCGCCCCTGCAGGTGCTCCTGCAGGTCCTGGTCCTCGTCCTCGCGCTCCTGCCAGCCGGCGGTGACGACCGCGATGCGGCCGCGGACGCCGAGCTCCGCCACGGCCTCGCCCAGGGTCGGGTCGAAGCGCTGGGCTCCCAGGAGGACGACGGCGGCGGGCATGGGGGATTGGCTGGACGGCGGCGCCGACGATAGCAGAGGCCGGGCCGCCCGCCGGTCAGCGCGCCCTCACCCGCACGGTCCGCCCCACGGCGTCGAGCATGCCGCGGAGCTCGTCGTAGTCGGGGTGGCGCAGGCGGAGCCAGGCGTTGGCCATGAAGCCGGCCTCGACCGGCTGGGTCGGGGCGCCGGGCGGCGGCAGGTGCTGGTCGAGGATCCAGGGGCCGAAGCGCCGGTGGATCTCGTCGAGCCCCTCGTAGCCGGCGATGGTGCCGTCGCGGTCGGGCCGGAGCGCGATCATCCCGGCGGCGAAGCGGCGCGAGGCCCGTGCGCCCGGCTGGCCGTGCACCACCGCGTTGGCCCACTCGCGGTAGAGGTCGAGGTCGTTGCCGGCGGCGTGCAGGTCCCAGGCCCGGACCCCGGGCGGGCGGCAGCCGATCTCGCTGAACTTCAGCCCCTTGGGGCCGAAGAACCACTCCATGTGGGTGGCCGAGGTGCCGATGTCGAGCACCTCCACCACCTGGCGGCCCATGGCCTTGAGCTCCGCGTAGCCCGTGGCGTCGACCCGGTTGGTGGCCACGAACTGCGGGGAGATCCAGCGCGTCCGCATGGCCTCCAGGACGTTGGGGTAGTAGTGGGTGATGAACTCGTGCACCACCCGCCCGTCGATGGTGATGGTGTCGTAGAAGCCCTCGTGGCCCTCGATGAACTCCTCGACGGCCACGCCGGCGCCGCGCCCCACCCCGGAGGCGGCCAGCGCCTGCTCGAGCTCGGCGGGGCCGTCCACCCGGTGGGTGCCGGAGGCCCCGGCGCCGTCGCGCGGCTTCACGATCAGCGGGTAGCCCACCCGCGCCGCGAAGTCCCGGATCTCGGCGGCGTCCGCCGAGCCGAGCGACTGGGCGCAGGGGATGCCGGCGGCCCGCAGGGCGTCCTTCATGGCCGGCTTGTCGCGGCACAGGAAGGTGGTGTGCACGCTGGTGCCGGGGATGCCGCAGCGCTCGCGCACCCGCGCGGCCGGCATGACGTGGGCCTCGACCACCGCCTCGAGGCGCGCCACCGGGACGCGCCCCTGGATCCAGCGCACCGCCTGCTCGAGCTGCCCCTCGTCGGTGACGTTGCGGACCTGGTGGTAGTGGAAGAGCCAGTGCCGCAGCTCGGGATCCAGGGACTCCTGCGGCCGCTCCCCGATCCCGCTGACCCGGGCGCCGACGGCGTGGAGGGCGCGGACGAACTCGCGCTGGTTGGCGGGGAAGGAGGGCTCGAGGAACACGACGTCGGGGGCCATGGGGAGGGGGTTATATGGAACCGGCGCCTCGCTTGCTAGGGTGCCGGGCCGTGCGGATCCTGTTCCTCTCGTCGGAGCTGGCCCCCTTCGCCAAGACGGGGGGGCTCGGGGACGTCTCCGCCGCCCTGCCCAGGCTGCTCCACGGGCTCGGCCACGACGTCCGGCCCTTCCTGCCCATGTACGCCCGGGTCGAGGCGCCCGGCCGGGCCTTCCGCACCGTGGTCCCGGAGCTGGCGTTCACCCTCGGCGCCCACCGCATCCGGGTCTCCATCCACGCCTCGCCGCTCCCCGGCACCGACCTGCCGGTCTACTTCGTGCGCTGCCCGGGGCTCTACGACCGCCCCTCGATCTACGGCAGCGGGCCCGACGAGCACCTGCGCTTCGCGGTGCTGCAGTGGGCCGCGCTGCGGGCCTGCCAGGCCATGCGGTTCGCGCCGGACGTGGCCCACGTGAACGACTGGCAGACCGCGCTGGTGCCGCTCTTGCTGCGCAGCGTCTTCGCCTGGGACCAGCTCTTCCACCGCACCCGGACGCTGCTCACCATCCACAACCTGGGGCACCAGGGCGCCTTCGACGCCCGGGTCCTGCCCGACACCGGGCTCCTGCCGGCCCGCGACCTGCTGCACCAGGACGCGCTCGCCGCCGGCCGCCTCGGCTACCTGCAGACCGGCATCCTGCACGCCGGGGCCATCACCACCGTGAGCCCCACCTACGCCCGGGAGATCCAGACCCCGGAGCACGGGGTGGGCCTCGACGGCGACCTGCGGGCCCGGCGCGACGTGCTGCGGGGGATCCTGAACGGCCTCGACGAGGCCGAGTGGGACCCGGCCACCGACCGGCACCTGCCGCACCACTTCGACGAGGGCGACCTCTCGGGCAAGGAGCGCAACAAGGCGGCCCTGCTCCAGGCCAGCGGCCTGCCCTGGCACCGCGAGGTGCCGGTGGTGGGCATCGTCTCCCGGCTGGTCTGGCAGAAGGGCTTCGACCTGTGCACCCGGGTGCTGCCCGGCCTGCTGGCCCGCCGCCCCTTCCAGCTGGTGGTGCTCGGCAAGGGGGAGCACCGCTACCAGCGCTTCTTCGCCGACCTGGCCCGGGCCTTCCCGCGGCAGGTGGCCTTCGACCCGGCCTTCAGCGAGCACCGGGCCCACCTCATCGAGGCCGGCGCCGACCTCTTCCTCATGCCCTCGCGCTACGAGCCGTGCGGCCTGAACCAGCTCTACAGCCTGCGCTACGGCACGGCGCCGGTGGTGCACCGCACCGGCGGCCTGGCCGACACCGTCCTGCCCTGGGACCCGGCCAGCGGCCGCGGCACCGGCTTCGTCTTCGAGCACTTCGACGAGGCCGGCCTGGCCTGGGCCATGAACCGGGCGCTCGACTGCTGGGGCAGCGGGGCGGGCGCCGACCGCGAGCGCTGGGTCCGGCTCCAGCGGAACGGGATGCGGCTGCCGCTCGGCTGGCGCCACCGCATCGGCGAGTACCTCGAGCTCTACCGGCAGCTGGCGCCCGAGGCGGGCTGACGGACCGTGAGGAGATCACGGTCCCCGAGCCGGCGCGCCCCGGGCCGCCGCCGCGGCGCGGCTACTCGAGGTAGCGCACCTTGACGGTCTCGATGATGGTCTGGAGCGCCTGCTGCACCACCTCGGTGCGGGGGTGGCGCACCACCACGTAGCCGTCGCCCTCGTAGCTCTCGCCCTTCGGCGCGCCCACCGTCGGCAGGCGGGCCTCCATCACCAGCGGGCCGATGGCCTCGTGGACCTGGTGCACGCCGTCCACGGCGGCCACCCGTCCGCGCCCCAGGCCCCGCAGGAAGGCGCAGCCCACCGCGTACGTGCGCTCCCAGGGGCCGTCGAAGGCGCCGTCCACCACCGCCCGCACCCAGGCCCGGTACAGGTCCACGTCGTGGGCCAGGCCGGTCATGAGCGAGATGTTGGCGCCGGGCGGCCGCTGCGCGATCTCGCCGATGACGGTGCTCCCGTCGGGCCGCCGGAACCACTCCATGTGGGTCACCCCGTCCTCCAGCCCCAGGGCGGCGATGGCCCCGCGGGCCATGCGGCGGGCCGGCTCGTACTCGGGGCCAGAGACGTCGCGGGGCAGCAGGCAGGTCCACTGGATCCAGGGGTTCTCGAGCACCTCGAGGCAGGTGGGCTGGTACTGGGAGATGGACTCCAGGCGCGGCTGGCCGCCCACCGTGATGGTCTCGAAGCTGAACTCCCGCCCGCGCAGGAACTCCTCCGCCAGGATGGGGCTGGCCGGGCTCGCCCGCATGCCCCGGACGGCGTTCAGCAGCTCGGGGAGCGACCCCACCCGGAAGGTGGACTTGGCGCCCGCGCCGGCCGGCGGCTTCACCACCATGGGGAAGCCGATGGCCTCGGCGAAGGCCCGGGCGTCGGCCTCGCCGGCGAGCAGCCGGCTCCGCGCCACCGGCAGCCCGGCGGCCGTGAGGGCGGCCTTCATGCGGGCCTTGTCGCGGAACAGGTCGGCCACGCCGGGCGGGGTCCCCGGGACGCCGAAGGCCGCCCGGGCCTGCGCCATCGGCACCATCAGGGCCTCGAGGATGCCGATGATCCGGTCGATCGTCCCGTGGCGCTGCTGCAGCAGGTGGGTGGCGTCGAGGAGGTCCTGGCCGGAGAGCGGATCGGTGACGCGGACCAGGTCGGCGTAGACGCCGGCGTCGGCGCCCGAGGGCGGGGTGTGGACGATCCCCAGCAGCCGCACGTCCGGGTGCCGCGAGGCGGCGCGCACGAAGCGCATGGTGGCATCGACCGGGAAGGGCGCGACGAAGACCACGTTGCGGGGCATGGCCGCGCACCTTGGCAGGGGGCGGCGCGCCCCGTCAAACGGCGCCCCGGCGCGGGAGGGGAGGGGATCCCGGGCGCGACCGGTGGTAGCTTTCGCCGCCATGAGAGTCGTGTTCCTGGCGCCGTCCTTCCCTCCGGAGATGATCCAGTACACGCGGGGGCTGGCCGAGGTCGGCGCCCAGGTCTACGGGATCGGCGACACGCCCCGCCAGGCGCTGCCGGCCGAGGTGCGCCCGCACCTGCACGACTACCTCCAGGTGCCGCGCATCCTCGACGAGGACGACGTCATGGCGCGCGCCTCGGCCTGGCTGCGCGGCCGGGCGGTGGACCGGGTGCTGGCCAACTGGGAGGTGCTGGTGCAGCTGGCGGCCCGGCTGCGCGAGCGCTGGGGGCTGCCGGGGATGTCCCCCGAGGTGGTGCGCGGCTTCCGCGACAAGGAGCTCATGAAGGAGCGGGTGCGGGCGGCCGGCCTGCGGGTGCCGCGCTCGCGGCGGGTCACCTCGGAGGCCGAGGTGCGCGCGGCGGCCGAGGTCATCGGCTTCCCGCTGATCCTGAAGCCCATCGCCGGCGCCGGCAGCGCCGACACCTACCGGGTGCGGACCCAGGGTGAGCTCGAGGCGGCCATCGCCGCCATGCGCGGCATCCCGGAGGCGAGCTGCGAGGAGTACGTCGAGGGCGAGGAGTTCACCTTCGACACCGTCTGCATCGGCGGCACGCCGGCCTTCGAGAACGTGGCGAGCTACCTGCCGAAGCCGCTCGAGGCGCGCAGCCAGGAGTGGGTCAGCCCGGTGGTCATCACGGTGCGCGACATGTACCAGCCGCGCCTGGCCCCCGGGGTGAAGCTGGGGCGCGCGGTCCTGGGGGCGCTCGGCATGGGCGACGGGTTCACGCACATGGAGTGGTTCCTCACGCCCAAGGGCGAGGCGGTCTTCGGCGAGATCGGGTGCCGGCCCGGCGGGGCGCACCTGGTCGACCAGATGAACTACACCTGCGACGTGGACCTGTTCCGCGAGTGGGCGCGGGTGGCCTGCTTCGGCCGCTTCGAGGGGCCCACCGCCCGCCGGTACAACGCCGCCATCATCTTCAAGCGCGCCCAGGGGCAGGGGCGCATCACCCGCATCGAGGGGCTCAGCGGCTGGCTCCGCCAGGCCGGGCCCTGGGCCCTGGAGGAGCGGCTCCTCCGCCCGGGCACCCACCGGCGCAACTGGAAGCAGACCCTGCTCTCCGACGGCCACCTCATGGTGCGCCACCCGGAGTGGGCCGAGGCGCACCGGCTGGCCATGGCGGCCGCCACCGACGTCCGGATGTTCGCCGAGTGAGCGCGCCGGTGGAGCCGGTCCGCTCCCTGCCCGGCGTCTGCGAGGCGCGGCTCTTCCGCGGCGCGGCGGCGCCGGCGGGCGCGCCGCCGGATCTCCTGGTCGAGGTGCCGCACGGCGCCACGCGGGCGGCGCACTTCGAGGCGCTGGGGCGCGCCCTGTACGGCCCGTTCCCGGACGGCCTGGCCGAGTTCTTCCACGTCAACACCGACGCCGGCGCGCCCGAGTACGCGGCGGCGCTGGCCGAGGCGCTGGTGGCGGCGGACCCGCGGCGGACGGTGCTGGTCCTCTCGAGCGAGATCCCGCGCACCTTCATCGACTGCAACCGGGTCCTGGAGGCCTCGCCGGAGGACTTCCGCGCCGGCCGGGTGACCCCCGGCCTGCCGCCGTACGTGCGAGACCCGCGGGACCGCGAGCTCCTGCGGGCCCGCCACCAGGCCTGGGTGGAGGTGAGCAGCGCCGCCTACCAGTGGACCTGTGGCCAGGGCGGGTTCGGCCTGATGGCCCACACCTACGCGCCGCGCAGCGTGGACGTGGAGGTGGACGACGGTGTGGTGGAGGCGCTGCGCCGCGCCTACCGGCCGGAGGTGGAGCCCACCTGGCCGCTCCGACCCGAGGTGGACCTCATCGCGCGGGAGCCCTCCGGCCGCGTCCTGGCCGAGCCGCTGGTCCGCGCCGTGGCGGCCGCCTTCGCGGCCGACGGCCTCACCGCCGAGGTGAGCGCCACCTACCCGCTGCACCCGAGCACGCTCGGCCACCGGCACGCGGCCCGCTGGGCGCCGCGGGTGCTCTGCGTGGAGGTGCGCCGCGACCTCCTGGTGGAGGCCTGGCTGCCGCTCCGGCCGCTCACCGCCGCGCCGGCCAAGGTGGCGCGGCTGGCGGCCCCGCTGGTCCGGGCCGTGCTCGCGGCCTGGCGGGAGGCCGCCGCCTAGAACGCCCGCTCGGTGAGCGAGCGGGCCGCCTCGGCCAGGGCGCGGCGGTGCGGGCCGTCGGGCAGCAGCTGCAGCGCCGCCATGGCCACGCCGGTGTGCTGGCGCGCCAGGGCGCGCGCGGCGTCCACGCCGCCGGAGCGCCTCACCGCCTCGAGCACCTCGCCGGCCACCGCCACGCCGTCGGCCTGGCCCTCCATGAGCAGGGAGAGGCGGGGCCGCAGCGACGGCTCGGCCTCCAGCGCCCGGATGAGCGGCAGGGTGGCCTTGCCCTCGAGGAGGTCGGTGCCCAGCTGCTTGCCGAGCAGGCCCGGGTCGGCGGCGTAGTCGAGGGCGTCGTCCACCAGCTGGAAGGCGACCCCGATGCCCTCGCCGAAGCGCGAGAGGGCGTCGGGGATGGCGCCGTGCGCGCCGGCCGCCCAGCCGCCGGCGGCGGTGGCCCACCCGAACAGCGAGGCGGTCTTGCCGACCACCACCTGCAGGTAGGTGGCCTCGGTGGCGGCGAAGGTGCCGCGGAAGGTGAGCTGCAGCACCTCGCCCTCGACCAGCCGGCGCATGGTGGCCAGCAGCGGCAGGAGGGCCTGCCTGGCGGCCGGGGCCTGGGCCACGATCTCCAGGGCCCGGGTCAGCAGCCAGTCGCCCGAGAGCACCGACACCGAGTTGCCCCAGAGCACGCGCGAGGCGGGCTGGCCGCGGCGCACCGGGCCGTCGTCGATGACGTCGTCGTGCAGCAGGGTGGCGGAGTGGGTCAGCTCGGCCGCCACCGCGTAGGGGATGGCGGCCTTCATGGCGCCGCCGTTGGCGCCGCAGGCCAGCAGGGTCACCATGGGGCGGATGCGCTTGCCGCCGGCGGAGACCAGGTGGCGGGCGGCCGCCTGCAGCCGCGCCTCGGCGTCCAGGGTGGCGTCGCTGAGCTGCTGCTCCAGCGCCGCCAGGGTCTCGGGCAGGCCCGGCACCTCGGCCAGGGCCGCCTGGGCGCGCTCCGGGCGGACGCCGCGCTCGGCGGTCTGGCTGAGCTGCGAGACGATGGTCTGCTCCGAGGCCATGCCGGTGCCGCCTCCGTGAAGCGCGTTCAAGGAAAGTTGAAGGCGTATAGCCCGGTCGCGCGCGGGTGGTCAACGCGCGGCGGGTGCGCCGCCGAAGGTCGCCTGGGCCCAGGCCACGGTCTGGCGGGCCGCCTCGTCGCGCGGCGTGGTGAGGTCGCCGAAGCGGGCGCGGAAGCGGGCGTCGTCCACCTCGAAGGGCTCCTCCCACTGGTAGGCCATCTCGTTCACCTCGCGCAGGATGGGCATGAAGAGGGCCAGGAGCTTGAGCGCCAGCGGCGGGATGCGGCCCAGCGCGATGGGCCGGCCCAGGGCGGCGGCGAAGCGCTCCACCAGCGCCCGGGTGGACTCGGCCGGGTGGCACGGCAGCATGAAGGTGCCGCCGGCCTCCGGGTCCTGCCCCAGGGCGGCCAGGCCGGCCGCCACGTCCTCGACGAAGTGGTAGGTGTGCGGCGTCTCCGGGTCGACCACGCCGCCGATGGACGTGCCGGCCAGGGCCGGCTTCCAGAACCGGTCTCCGAACTGGGTCATGACGCCGCCCGGGCCGTAGAAGTCGCTGGCCATGCCGGTGACGGCGCGCACCTGGCCGCGCGCCACGGCCTCGCCGAGCGTGCGCTGGAGGCGGGCCCGGATCTCGCCCTTCCTCGAGCAGGGCGCCAGCGCCAGGTCCTCGGTCAGCTTCCGGCCGCGCGGCCTGCCGAGCCCGTAGAGGTTGTCGAGCACCACCAGGCGGGCGCCCTCCCGGCCGGCGGCGGCCACCAGCGCCGCCTGGAAGCGGGGCAGCTGCTCGGCCCAGGCGGCGGTGGCGTAGGCCGGGTTGAGGCAGTGGTAGAGCACCGCGGCGCCGCGGGCGGCCTCGGCCACCGCGGCCGGGTCGGTGGCCTCGGCGCGGACCAGCTGGACACCGGAGAGGTTCGCCGGGACGCGGGTGCGGTGCACCAGGCGGACCGGGTGACCGGCGGCGGCCAGCCGTCGCGCCAGCGGCGCGCCGATCTGGCCGGCGCCGAAGACCACGTGGAGCGAGGGGGTGGGGGGCACGGGTTCCTCCTGGGGTCGTGGCCGGTCTGGCCCGACGAGCAGTCGTCGCCAGGATAGCCCCGCCGGCGCCCGGCGCGCCCGTGGTACCTTGCGCGCCGTGCCGGTGGTGAAGCTCCTGCTCGAGTACGAAGGGACCCGCTACGTGGGCTGGCAGGTCCAGCCCAACGGGGCGTCGATCCAGGGCGAGGTGGAGCGGGCGCTGGCCACCCTGCACGGGGCGCCGCGCCGGGTCACCGCGGCCGGGCGGACCGACGCCGGGGTCCACGCGCTCGGGCAGGTCTGCTCCTTCGTGGAGGCCGCGCCGCTGCCGCTCAAGGCCTACGTGCAGGGCATGAACGCGCTCCTGCCGGACGACGTGGCGGTGCAGTCCGCCTCGCTGGAGCCAGACGGCTTCGACGCCCGGCGCAGCGCCTCCGGCAAGCGCTACCGCTACCGGCTGGAGAACGGGCCGACGCGGCAGCCGCTCTCCTACCGCCTCGCCTGGCAGCTGTTCCGGCCGCTGGACGTGGCCGCCATGCGGGACGCCGCGGCGCGGCTCCCGGGCCGCCACGACTTCGCCTGCTTCCAGGCCTCCGACTGCGCCTGCGCCCACGCGGTGCGCGACCTGCGCCGCTGCGAGCTGGTGGGCGCGGCGGGCGGGCGCATCGACCTGGTGCTGGAGGCGTCGGCCTTCGTGAAGCACATGGTGCGCAACATCACCGGGACGCTGGTGGAGGTGGGCCTGGGCCGGCGCGCCGCCGACTCGATGGAGCGGCTGCTCTTCGCCCGCGACCGGCGGCTGGCCGGCCCGACCGCGCCGCCGCAGGGGCTCTGCCTGGAGGAGGTCTTCTACGGGAGGCGCGACGCGGCGGGCGAGGGCGACGCCGCGGAGGACTGACCGGACCGGGAGTTCCGCCGCGCGGCCCCGCGTCCGCGGCGCGGACGCCCCAGCCTCCGCCGACCCCCCCCCGTCCGGAGGGCGCACGTCACGAACTCGGTCGGGCCGCCTCCCTGCCCCGAAGCACGCCGGGCCTCCCGCCCGTGCCCCCGAGAGGAGTGCCCCTTGCGCCTCACCAGCCCAGCCGGAGCCACCCGCCGCGCGCTCGCGCTCGCCGCCGCCTGCCTCGCGCTCGCCGCCCCAGGCGCCGCCGCGGCCAAGGAGCGGTCCGAGATCGCCGACGCCTACAAGTGGAACCTCGACGAGCTCTACCCGAGCGAGGCGGCCTGGGAGGCGGCGCGCACCGCGCTCGGCGCCCGCGTCCCCTCGCTGGCCCAGCACCAGGGCCACCTCGGCGACTCGCCGGCCGCGCTGCTGGCGGCGCTGCAGCTCAAGAGCAGCCTGGAGCTGGAGCTGACCCGGCTCTGGGTCTACGCCACGGCCCGCTCCGACGAGGACACCCGCGCCAACCGCCCGCGCGAGCTCCGGCAGGGCGCGCAGAAGCTGGCGGTCGACCTCTCGAGCGCCACCTCCTTCATCCAGCCCGAGCTCCTGACCTTCGACGCCGCCAAGGTGGAGCGGTACCTGGCCGAGGAGCCCCGGCTCGCCCCGTACCGCGTCTTCCTCTCCGACGTGGTCCGGGCCCGCCCGCACACCCTCGACGCCGCCGGCGAGCAGCTGCTCGCCGAGGCCGGCAACCTGACCGGCGCGGGCGGCTCGGTCTACGGCATCCTCAAGGACGCCGACCTCCCCTGGCCCACCGTGACCTTCTCCTCGGGCGAGGCGGTGCGGCTCGACCCGGCGGCCTACACCCTCCACCGCGCCTCGCCGGTGCGGGCCGATCGCGAGCTGGCCTTCGAGCGCTTCTTCGGCGCCTTCAAGGGGTACGAGCGGACGTTCGGGGCCACCTACGACGCCTCGCTCAAGGCCTACCTCTTCGGCGCCAAGGCCCGGCGCTTCCCGGACACGCTCTCCTACGCGCTCTTCCAGGCCAACATCCCCACCAGCGTCTACACCCAGCTGGTGAGCGACGTGCGGCGCAGCCTGCCCACCCTCCACCGCGCCCTCAAGCTGCGCGCCCGCATGCTGGGGGTGGAGCAGCTCCGCTACCAGGACCTCTACACCCCGATGGTCGGCAAGGTGGACCTGACCTTCTCGCCCGAGGAGGCCCGCCAGGTCACGCTCGAGGCCTTCGCCCCGCTGGGGCAAGGCTACGTGGCCGCCCTCAAGAAGGGCTACGAGAGCCGCTGGACCGACTTCCTGCCCAGCACCGGCAAGCGGCCCGGCGCCTACTCGACCGGCGTCTACGGCGTGCACCCCTACCAGCTGCTCAACTTCTACGGGAAGTACGACGACCTCTCCACCCTGGCGCACGAGTCGGGCCACTCGATGCACACCTGGCTGGCGTTCCAGAAGCAGCCCTACCCCACGGCCGACTACCCGATCTTCGTCGCCGAGGTGGCCTCCACCCTGAACGAGAACCTGCTCCTCCACCACATGCTGGGGAAGGCGAAGAAGGGGCCGGAGGGTGATCCGACCCGGCTGGCGCTGCTCGGCAACGCGCTCGACAACCTGCGCACCACCCTGTTCCGCCAGACCTCCTTCGCCGAGTTCGAGCTGGAGACCCACCGCAAGGTCGAGCGCGGCGAGCCGGTCACCGGCGAGGCGCTCTCCAAGCTCTACCTGAAGCTGGTGCGCGACTACTACGGCCACGACGCCGGGGTCTGCCAGGTGGACGAGCTGATGGGCCTGGAGTGGGCCTACATCCCGCACTTCTACGGCGACTACTACGTCTACCAGTACGCCACCAGCCTGGTGGCCTCCACCTCGATCGCCAAGGCGATGCGCGACGAGGCCAAGGCCGGCAAGGGCGCGAAGGTGCGCGACGGCTACCTGGCCATGCTGGCGGCCGGTGGCTCGCGCTACCCCATGGACCTGCTCCGGGAGGCCGGGGTGGACATGACCAGCTCGAAGCCGTTCGACGCCGCCATGGCCGAGATGAACGGGATCATGGACGACATGGAGCGCATCCTGGCGCGCCAGGAGAAGGCCCGGAAGTAGCGGCCGGGGCGGCGCCCCATCCGTCCGCTCGACCGGGCGGGGCGCCGGCGCTACCGGTTCGGCATGGACCACGGGATCACCTTCACCATCCACCCGGCCACGCCGGAGCGCTGGGACGACGTCGCGGCGCTCTTCGGCGCGAACGGCGCGTGCGGCGGCTGCTGGTGCCAGTTCTGGAAGCAGACCCAGGCCGAGTACCGGGCCGGGGTGGGGCCGAGGAACCGGGCCGCGCTGCGCCGGCAGGTGCGGGCCGGGGCGGTGCCCGGGCTGCTGGCCTACGCCGGGGAGGAGCCGGTGGGCTGGGTGGCGGTGGCGCCGCGGAGCGCCTACGCGCGCCTGGGCAAGGCCCGCAACCTGGTGGCGGTGGACGACGCGCCGGTCTGGTCGGCGCCCTGCTTCTTCGTGAAGCGCGGCTTCCGCGGGCAGGGGCTGGCCGCCAGGCTGCTGGCGGCGGCGGCCGACTTCGCCCGGGCCGCCGGGGCGCCCTTCCTGGAGGGGTACCCGGTGGACTCGAAGGCCTCGCTCGGCGACGCCTTCGTCTACACCGGCGTCTCCTCCACCTTCGTGCGGGCCGGCTTCGTGGAGGTGGCGCGCAAGGCGCGCACCCGGCCGGTGATGCGCCTGGCGCTCGGGCGAGGTCGGCGCCGACCTGGCCGGACGTGATCCCGCGGTGGCCCTGGGCGGGTCGCTCCCGGAGGGCGCGGCCCCGGCCGGTCAGGGCGAGGTCGGCGAGGCCTCGGCCTCCCAGCCGTCGTAGCTGCCGCCGTGGCGCGTCGCCTGCTCGGCCAGGGCCCAGGCCACCCCGTGGATGTGCTGCAGCGCCAGCGGATCGGCGCGGCGGAGGTCCACGGCGAAGCCCGAAGGCGGCGGCCCGTCGTCGCGGCGCGCCACCACCTCGAAGCCGGACGCCGTGGCCTCCGTCACGAAGGCCTCGCGCGCCTCGCTCGAGGGGAAGGAGGCCTGGTGATCCACCGGCCGCGGCGCCGCGCCCCGGTCGCCCCGGCGGGCCAGCGCCTCGACGGCGCGCCGGTCGAGCAGCCAGCGGTGGGCGCGCGGCGTCGGGAAGAGCTCCAGCCGGTAGGCCTCCCACGCCGGATCGTCCTCGCCTGCCGCGCCGAGGTCGTACTCCGCCAGCGCGTCCCGCACGGCCCCGAGCTCGGCCTCCACGCCCGCCGCCTCGGGCAGGTAGAAGAGGTGCTGCCGGACGCCGGCGGTGGTGACGCGTCCGGCGTAGACCGCGCCGGCGGGCGAGAGCGCCGCCACCAGCAGGTCCTCGACGCGGACCAGGGCCTCGGCCTCGGCTGGCTCCGGCAGGCCGTCCGCGCGCGGTGCGCGCAGGGCGCAGCGGATCCGCACCAGCCTGGGGTGGTCGCCGAGCGGCGCCCGGCCCGCCAGCGAGAGGTCCACGGCGATGGCCACCGGTCCCGCCTGGCTGGCCCGCTGGTGGGAGACCCAGTCGACGGGCTCCGCCCCCGGGGCCGGACCGGACGTCATGGACGACGCAGGCCCGGCCGGGGCCTCGGCCGTGGCGGCGCTCTCGCTGCGGGAGAAGAGGTTCTTGAGCCAGCGCATGTGGTGACCTCGCGGAGGGGAGAGATACCACGGTGCGGCATCACCGCCGCACCGCCCACCGCGCCGCGCCGCGCGCCACGCCGCCGCACAGGAGCCCCCACGCCGCGCCGGCCAGGACGTCCGTCGGCCAGTGGACCCCGCCGTGGACCCGGGCGAACGCGACGGTGGCCGCCAGGGCCGCCGCGGCCAGCCCGAGCCGCCGGTCGGCCAGCCCGGCCACCAGCGCCATGGCGAAGAAGTTGGCGGCGTGCAGGCTTGGCAGCGCGCCCGAGTCGGCCGCCGGGACGAGCCACCGGACCGTGCCCTCGGCGAGCGCGTAGCAGGGGCGGGTCCTGCCAACGAGCGGCTTCCAGACCTGGGAGCCCACGAGGTCCGAGAGCCCGACCGCCGCCGGGAGCGCCGCGGCGAGGGGCCAGCGGGCCAGCCCCACCCGCCACAGGATGGCGGCGGCGAGGACCACGCCAGTGGCCGCCCCGAACCAGGGGTCGGACACGGTCACCGTCACCCAGTCCACCACCGGCCCGAAGTCGCGGTTCAGGGCGAGGAAGAGCCGCTCCTCGAGCGGGTGGAAGGCGGCGAGCACGCGGGCATGGCACCGCGGAAGGGTGCGGCCGTCAACCCGGCCGGGCGTGATCCCGGCGGCGCCGCGCCGCCGCGTCCAGGGCCGGGGAGCGCAGGCCAGGCGGTGGAGGGGCGGTCACGAGGGGCCCAGGGCAGGGGTCGCGCCGGGTGGAAGTGGCGGTGCGGACTGGGGATCCTGCCAGGGCGAGGGACCGCCGCGCGGACGGAGGTCCGCGCGGCGGAACTCCCGGTCTGGAGGCGGGTGTCCCATCTCGCCGGGGCCGGGTGTCACTCAGGCAGCCCCACCCGAAAGGTCCCTGCCATGACTACCCTGAAGCACGCCCTCTCCGTCGCCCTCGCCGCCACCCTGGCCGCCTGCGGCGGCTCCTCCTCCGACGCCACCACCCCGCCCCCGGTCGTCCCGAACGTGGTCCTCAAGGGGACCATCACGGCCCGCTCCGCCGGCCAGATCGTGGTGAACGGCCTCACCCTCTCCACGCCGGCCACGGTCAAGATCGAGAAGGTCGAGAAGGCCGAGTCGGAGCTCCGCACCGGCATGGTGGTCAAGGTGAAGGCCCGCACCTCCGGCCGCACCGGCGAGGCCGCCGAGGTGGAGTTCGAGGACGCGGTCAAGGGCAAGGTGGAGGCCAAGTCCTCCAACGGCACCCTCTCGGTGGGCGGCCAGACGGTCCGCGTGGACGACTCCACGGAGTTCGAGGACAACGTGAACCGGCTCGGCTCGGTGGGCGTGGACGACCGCGTCCGGGTCTCCGGCGTCCCCGACGACAAGGGCGGCCTGCGCGCCACCCGCATCGACAAGGAGGCCGGCTCCTCCAACGACTTCGAGGTGAAGGGGGTCGTCTCCGACCTCTCCGCCACCGGCTTCACCCTCAAGACCTCGCTGGACGCCGCCCTGGCCGACACCTACACGGTCACCCTGGCCGGCGGCGCCACCATCCCGGCTGGCCTGGCCAGCGGCGGCTTCGTCGAGGTCCGCTCGCTCAAGCCGGTGCAGGCCGGCAACGTCATCGAGGCGGCCTCCATCTCCCTGGAGGACCGGCTCGGCAGCGCCCAGAGCGAGGTCGAGGTGGAGGGCATCGTCACCTCCGGCTCCTCGTCCCAGTTCGTGGCCGCCGGCACCACCGTGACCACCACCGACGCCACCCTCTGGACCGGCGGCGTGGCGGCCGACCTCATCCCCGGCGTCAAGGTCGAGGCCGAGGGCGTGCTCGCCGCGGACGGCTCGCTGGCCGCTCGCAAGGTCTCCTTCCGCTACTCCTCCAAGCTCCAGGGCGTGGCCACCGCGCTGGTGGTGGCCGCCGACGGCACCGGCTCGCTCTCGGTCAACGGCGTGACCGTGAAGGTGGACGCCCTGACCGACCAGCGCGACGCGCTGGCCAGCCTGGCGGCCGGCGACCTGGTCGAGCTGCGCGGGTTCCTGGGCCGCGACGGCGCCTCGCTGGTGGCCACCCGCCTCGAGGCGCGCAACGACGACCGGCCCATCCTCCAGGGCGTGGTCACCGCCAAGGACGAGGCCGCCGGCACCATCACCATCCTCGGCAAGACCATCTCCACCTCGGCCGTCGAGTCCGGCGGCTTCCACGACTACGACCCCTCCTCCGGCGTGGACGGCGCCAGCATCTCGAAGGCGGAGTTCTTCGCCGCCATCACGCCCGGCGAGACCGTGGTGAAGGGCCGGGGCCGTGACACCGCCGCCTTCGCCGACCCGGTCCTGACGGCCAAGGAGGTCGAGCTGGAGGGCGAGAAGTAGCTCGCGAGGTCACTCCTCGTCCTCTCCGGGGGCGGCGGCCGGGCGGGCCGCCGCCCCCGGAACTTTTTCCCGACCGGGCGCTCCGCGGCGCCCACCTCGGGCCGCGCCGCGGACCCCGCCCCCCCCCTCCCACCCCCGCCGCCGCGCCTCCCGGCGGCGCCGCGGCGGGTGGCCCGCTCGTCCTTGACCGACCGCGGAGCCCGTGGTGTATGGACCCGGTTCGCCCACCCACCAAGGGGTCGTCCATGTCCCGCAGCCACCTCCTCGCCGCCACCGCGGCCCTCGTCCTCGCCGCCGGCGTCCGCGCCGAGGGGCCGCTGGCGGCCGACGCGCCCGTCGACCCCCGGGTCGAGACCCTCGTCAAGCAGGCGGTGGAGAAGGCGCGGCAGGAGCTGCGCGACGAGCTCCGCGCCGAGGTGCAGGCGGTGCAGTCGGCCTCCGAGTTCCTGGGCGCCGCCGCCGAGGGGCCGCGGCTCCAGTTCTTCGAGCTCGACGGCTACCTGCGGGCCCGCGGCGACCTGCTCGACAACCTGGCGCTGCGCCGGGGCCTCGACGCCAACCTCCAGTACCTGGTGCCCGGCTTCCCCGGCGACACCGAGCCCCCCGGCACCCAGACCTCCGCCAACCTGCGGCTCCGCCTCGAGCCCACCCTCAACGTCTCGGAGCACGTCCGGGCCCGCGCCCAGATCGACCTGCTCGACAACTACCTGCCGGGCACCTCGGGTGGCGCGGTCCACGGCGGCGCCGCACCCAGCGACCGGCCGGCCGTCAACGTGAAGCGCGCCTGGGGCGAGGTGGAGACCCCGGTGGGCCTGCTCTCCTTCGGCCGCATGCCCTCCTCCTTCGGCCTCGGGCTGGTGGCGTCGGCCGCCGACGGGCTGGACGACGACCTGGGCGACTCCAGGGACCGCCTGCAGTTCGCCACGCTGCCGCTCTCCACGCCCTTCGGCCAGCTCAACCTGGTCCCCTTCCTCGACTTCGACCGCACCGGCACGCCCGGCGTGGACGCCAGGGTGGAGGCCGGCGCCGGCCAGCCCGTCAACCTGGACTCCTCCACCAACGGCCGCACCTGGGGCATCAAGTTCCTCCGCCTCGACACCGACGACGAGCTCCGCCGCACGCTGGAGCGCGGCGAGCGCAGCACCAACTACGGCCTGATGTACACCTACTCGACGCTGCCCCGGGCCTGGGACGGCGCCGCCTTCTACGACCGCGGCGAGTACCGTCACCAGGCCTCGCTCTGGCTCCGCCTGCGGACCAGCCGGCTGCACCTGGAGGCCGAGGGCAGCGGCCTCTACGGCAACCTGAGCGATCCTGGGCCCTACGCCGCCACCCTCGCCTCGCCCGGCACGCGCATCGACCTGCGGCAGTTCGGCGGCGTGCTGCGCGCCACCTACCAGGTGAAGCCCAACAAGGTCACCCTGGGCGGCGAGCTCGGCTTCGCCTCCGGCGACAAGGCCCCGGGCTTCGGCAACCGGCCCGGCCAGCTCGGTCCGGCGGGCACCGGCGGCGACCAGACCCTGCCGGTCGCGGGCGCGCTGGAGGGGCCGCAGTACGGCCTGGCCGGCGACACCACCATCGGCAACTTCCGCTTCAACCCGGCCTACCGGGTGGACCTGATCCTGTGGCGGGAGATCCTGGGGGCCGTCACCGACGCCTGGTACCTGAAGCCCACGCTGCGCTGGGACATCCTCTCCGGCCTGGCCCTGGACGCCCAGCTGGTCTACTCGCAGGCCATCTACCCGGAGTCGACCCCGAGCGCCTCCGCCACCTCGCGGGGCAGCGCCGCCCTGGGCGTCGAGGCCGACGGCAAGCTCACCTACGCCACCGACGACGGCTTCACCGCCTGGCTCCAGTACGGCGTGCTCTTCCCGCTCGACGGCTTCGGCGGGGCGGGCAGCCTGACCCGCGCCCACGCCATCCGCACCGGCCTGGCCCTCAGCTTCTAGGCGGCGCCCACCACCACGGTGCGCACCTGGAAGGCCGGGTTGGCCTGCAGGTCGCGCTTCACGGCGCACTGGTCGGCCACCCGCACCAGGGCCTCGCGGTACTTCTCCGGGAAGTCCGGCGGCACCTCGATGGTGAGCTCCACGCTGGAGAGGCCGCCGCTCTCGGCGTCGAACCGGTTCACCTGGCGGATGCGCAGCCGCTCGGTGGGCAGCTGGCGCTTCTGGCAGAAGCCCACCACGTACACGCCGGCGCAGGTCCCGATGGAGGCCAGGAAGAGGTCGTAGGGCGAGGGCGCGGTGTCGTCCCCGTCGCTGCCCACCGGCTGGTCGGTCCGGATGACGTGCGCCCCGACGCGGGTGTCGACGCGCCGGTTGCCGGGGAAGGTCACGACGAGCTCGGACGGCATCGGGTCGCTCCTGGTGCGGGGTGGTGGTCGGGCCCCCCCATCCTGCCCCGGCCCGGCGCGGCGTGCTAGCCTCCTGCCCCCCTATGCGCACGAAGATCAAGGCCAGGCCCATCTCGCGGGCGGCCCTCTCCGGCGAGGCCGATCCGCGCCTCGTGGCCCTCTCGGTGTCCATCCAGGACGACGGCGCGCTCTACGCCGAGGACATCCGCGGCAGCCAGGCCCACGTGGCCATGCTGGCGGCCCAGGGCATCGTGCCCAGGGCGGTGGCCCGGCGCCTGGTGAAGGCGCTCGACCAGGTGCGGGCCGAGTTCGCCGCCGGGAAGATCGCCCTCGACCCGGCCCTGGAGGACGTCCACACCCACGTGGAGCGGCGCCTCGGCGAGCTGACCGGCGCCGACGCCGGCTACCTGCACGCCGGCCGCAGCCGCAACGACCAGGTGGCGCTCGACGAGCGGCTCTTCATCGTGGGCGCCTGCGACCGCACCGACGCTGCGCTGGCCCGGCTGCAGCGGGCCCTGCTGGGCCAGGCCGCCGCCCACGAGCGGACCCTGCTGCCCGGCTACACCCACCTGCAGCGCGCCCAGCCGGTCTCGCTGGCGCACCACCTGCTCGCCTACCTGGAGATGCTGGGGCGCGACCGGGCCCGGCTGGCCGAGGTGAAGGCCCGGGCCGCGGTCTCGCCCCTCGGGTCGGGGGCGCTGGCCGGCACCACCCTCCCGCTCGACCGGCAGCTGGTGGCGGACGCGCTGGGCCTGACCGGGGTGACCCGCAACTCGCTGGACGCGGTCTCGGACCGCGACAGCGCCATCGAGCTGCTCTTCGCGGTGGCGCTGGCGGCGGTGCACCTCTCCCGCCTGGGCGAGGAGATCGTGCTCTGGACCACCCGCGAGTTCGGCTTCATGTCGCTCGACGACGCCTTCGCCACCGGCTCGTCGCTCATGCCGCAGAAGAAGAACCCGGACGTGGGCGAGCTGGCCCGCGGCCGCGCCGGGCGCGCCCTCGGCGACCTGGTGACGCTGCTCAGCATCGTGAAGAACCTGCCGCTCAGCTACAACCGGGACCTGCAGGAGGACAAGCGGCCGCTGCTGGGAGGCCCGGAGGCGCTCTGCCTGACCACCGACGCCCTGGCCGGCGCGGTGGAGACCGCCACCTTCCACGTCGAGCGGATGGAGGAGGCGCTGGGCGGCGGCGAGGCGCTGGCCACCGACGCGGCCGAGTACCTGGTGGACCGCGGGGTGCCCTTCCGCCACGCCCACGAGGCGGTGGGCGCCGCCGCCAAGCTGGCGGCCCGGCTCGGCAAGCCGCTCTCGGCGCTGACCGCCGCGGAGTGGAAGGGGCTCCACCCCAAGTTCGAGCGGGACGTGGTGCGGTGCTTCGACGCCCGCCGCTCGCTCGGGCGCCGCGAGCTGCCCGGCGCGCCGGGGCCCAGGGCGGTGCGCGCCGAGCTCCGGCGCTGGCAGAAGCTGCTCGGGGTGAAGCGGTGAGCCGCACCTTGGCGCTGCTGCTGGCCGCCGCCCTGGGCGCCCTGACCGCCTGCGGCGTCAAGGCCCCGCCCCGGGCCGCCGGCGCGCCGGAGAAGTCCCCGGTCTCCGACGTCCTCGAGCCCGCCAAGGAGGCCCGCCGGTGAACCACTTCCTGGCCAGGCGGGGCGCCCTGCACGCCGAGCGGGTGCCGCTCGCGGCGCTGGCCGCCGAGCACGGCACGCCGCTCTACGTCTACTCGGCCGCCACCCTGACGCGGCACTGGAAGGTGCTGCACCGCTCGCTGCGCGGCCTCGACGCCACCGTCTGCTACGCGGTCAAGGCCAACTCCAACCTGGCGGTCCTCTCGCTCTTCGCCCGGCTCGGCTCCGGCTTCGACATCGTCTCGGGCGGCGAGCTCTACCGGGTGCTCAAGGCCGGCGGCGACCCGCGCAGCGTGGTCTTCAGCGGCGTGGGCAAGCGCGACGACGAGCTGGCCTTCGCCCTCGACGCCGGCGTGGGCACCCTCAACGTGGAGAGCGGGCCGGAGCTGCAGCGGGTGGCGGCGGTGGCGCGGCGCCTCCGGGTGCGGGCCCCCATCGCCCTGCGCGTCAACCCGGACGTCGACCCCGAGACCCACCCGTACATCGCCACCGGCCTGCGCGAGTCCAAGTTCGGCGTCTCGGTGGAGGAGGCCGGCCGGCTCTACCGGCTGGCGGTGCAGGACCCGCACCTCGACGTGCGCGGCGTGGCCTGCCACATCGGCTCCCAGATCACCTCGCTGCGCCCCTTCGTGGACGCGGTGGTGCGGGTGCGCCGGCTGGCGGAGGAGCTGGGCCGGGCCGGCATCCACCTGCGCCACCTCGACGTGGGCGGGGGCCTGGGCGTCACCTACAAGGACGAGTCCCCGCCGACGCCCGAGCAGTACGGCGCCGCCATCAAGCGGGCGCTGCGGGGCTGGACCGGCCAGGTGCACCTCGAGCCGGGGCGGGTGCTGGTGGGCAACGCCGGCGTGCTGGTGACGCGGGTGCTCTACGTGAAGGAGACCGCGGCCAAGACCTTCGTGGTGGTGGACGCCGCCATGAACGACCTGGTCCGCCCGGCCTTCTACGACGCCTGGCACGCCATCGAGCCGGTGGTGGCCCCACCCAGGGGCGCCCGGCGGGTCACCTGCGACGTGGTCGGGCCGGTCTGCGAGTCCTCCGACTTCCTGGCGCGCGACCGCGCGCTGGTCCGCCCGGCCGAGGGCGACCTGCTGTGCGTCCGCACCGCCGGGGCCTACGGCTTCACCATGTCCTCCAACTACAACTCCCGGCCGCGCGCCGCCGAGGTGCTGGTGGACGGCTCCAGGGCGCTCCTGGCCAGGGCCCGGGAGACCTACCCCGATCTGGTGCGCGGCGAGGTGGCGCTGCCCGGGGCCCGCCGGTTCAAAGCCCGCCGCGGATAGGCTACTCTCCTCAACCCTTCTCACCTCACCAGGAGCCCCCGATGCGCCTCGAAGGATCGATGGTCGCCATCGTCACCCCGTTCAAGGACGGGGCGGTGGATCACCGGAGCCTGCGCGACCTCGTCGAGTTCCAGCTCGCCGGCGGGACCGACGGCATCATCCCCTGCGGCACCACCGGCGAGGCGGTCACCCTGACCGCCCGCGAGCGGTACGAGGTGGTGAAGACGGTGGTGGAGCAGGTGAAGGGGCGCGCCGCCGTCATCGCCGGCGCCGGCTCCAACGCCACCCACGAGGCCATCGAGGGGGTCAAGGCGGCCAGGGAGCTCAAGGCCGACGCCGCCCTGGTGGTGACGCCCTACTACAACAAGCCGACGCAGGAGGGGCTCTTCCAGCACTACCAGGCCATCGCCCGGGCCACCGGGTTCCCGGTGGTGGCCTACAACGTGCCCTCGCGCACCGCGGTCGACCTCCTGCCCGAGACCGTGGCCCGCCTGGTCAAGGCCGGCGCCATCGTGGGCATCAAGGAGGCCACCGCCAACCTGGACCGCCAGGTCCAGCTGGTCGAGCTGTGCGGGAAGGACGCGCTGGCCTACCTCTCCGGCGACGACTTCACCGTGCTGCCCTACATCGCCTGCGGCGGCCACGGCGTCATCTCGGTGGTGGCCAACATCGCCCCCCGGGCCATGAAGGAGCTGGTGGTGGCGGCCCGGGCCGGCGACCTGGCCGGCGCCCTGGCGAAGCAGGTGGCCATGGCCGAGCTCAACCGGGTCATGTTCGTCGAGACCAACCCCGGGCCGGTCAAGGCCGCGGTGGCGCTCCTCGGGCTGGCCGGGCCGGAGCTGCGCCTGCCGCTGGTGCCGGTCTCGGAGGCCAGCCTGGCGAAGGTCCGCGCCGCCATGTCGAGGTTCGGCCTGAAGCTGGCCTGAGCACCCCCCTGACGGCGCGCGCCGGCCCCGCGGGCCGCGCGCCGCCCCCACGGAGAAGCACATGATCAACGTCGTGGTCACCGGCGCCGCCGGCCGCATGGGGCGCGAGATCGTCCGGCTGGTCCTCTCCACCCCGGGCCTGCGCCTGCACGGCGCGGTGGAGCGCGCCGGCCCCGCCATCGGCCAGGACGCCGCCCAGCTGGCGGGCCTGCCGCCGGCCGGCGTGCCGGTGGTGGAGGGGCTGGCCGCCGCCCTGCCGGGCGCCGGCTGCCTCGTCGACTTCACCCACTTCGAGGCCTCGGCCGCCCACGCCGAGGCCTGCGCCGCGGCCGGGGTGGCGGTGGTCATCGGCTCCACCGGCTTCACGCCGGAGGCCAGGGCCCGGGTGGCGGCGGCGGCGGCGAAGGTGCCGGTGCTGCTCTCGCCCAACATGAGCGTGGGCGTGAACGTGCTCTTCGAGCTGGTCCGCCAGGCCGCGGCGGTGCTGGGCGAGGCCTACGACGTGGAGATCGTGGAGCTCCACCACAAGAAGAAGAAGGACGCGCCGAGCGGCACCGCCATGCGCCTGGCCGAGGTGGCGGTCGAGGCGCTGGGGCGCGACGCGGCCGCGGACCTGTGCTTCGAGCGGCACGGCATGATCGGCGAGCGGCCGGCCCGCGAGATCGGCGTGCAGACGGTGCGCGGCGGCGACATCGTCGGCGAGCACACCGTCTACTTCTGCGGCGAGGGCGAGCGGCTGGAGCTGACCCACCGGGCCACCGCCCGCGAGCAGTTCGCCCGCGGCGCGGTCCGCGCGGCCCTGTGGCTGGGCGGCCGGGCGCCGGGCCTCTACGACATGGCCGACGTGCTCGGCTTCCGGAAGGGCGGGTGAGGGCGCCATGAGGACCTGCCGCTACCGCCACGGCATCGACGAGCGCTGGGGGCTCGTCGAGGGCGACGCCGTCCGCCCCCTCACCGCCGAGCCGTGGGCCGGCGGGCTGCCCGAGGGCAAGCCGGTCCGCCTCTCCGAGGTGGTGCTGCTGGCGCCGGTGCGCCCCAGCAAGGTGGTGTGCGTCGGGCGCAACTACGTGGCCCACGCCCGCGAGCTCGGCAACGAGGTGCCCAAGGAGCCGCTCATCTTCCTCAAGCCCTCCACCGCGGTGGTCGGGCCCCAGGAGGCCATCGTCTGCCCGCCGCAGTCGAGGGACGTGCAGCACGAGGCCGAGCTGGGCGTGGTGCTGGCGCGGGCGCTCACCCGGGCCAGCCCCGCCGAGGCCAAGGCGGCGGTCTTCGGGTGGACCTGCCTGAACGACGTGACCGCCCGCGACGTCCAGCGCGAGGAGAAGCAGTTCACCCGCGCCAAGGGGTTCGACACCTTCTGCCCGGTCGGGCCGGTGGTGGAGACCAACCTGGACCCGGTGGACCTGACGGTGCTGTGCCGGCTCAACGGGGTGGAGACCCAGCGCGGCTACACCCGCGACATGGCCTTCGACCCCTACGCCCTGCTCTCCTACATCTCACACGTCATGACCCTGCTGCCGGGCGACCTGGTGGCCACCGGCACGCCGGAGGGGGTCAGCCGCATGCAGCGCGGCGACTGGGTCGAGGTGGAGATCCCGGGGATCGGCATCCTGCGCAACCCGGTGACCTGAGCCCCGCCGGGGAGCCCCGCCCGCCCGCGCCGGGCGCTGGCGCCGCGCTCCCGCCCGCGCTACACCTCGCCCCCTCATGCGGGCCTACGTCGGCGTCGGCACCAACCTCGGGGACCGGTGGGCCCACCTCGCGCTGGCCGCCCGGGCGCTCAGGGCCACGCCGCGGGTGGCCCTCACCCGGGCCTCGCGGGTGCACGACACCGCGCCGCTGGGGCCGCCGCAGCCGCGCTACCTGAACGCCGTCCTGGAGCTGGAGACCACCCTGCCGCCCGTGGCCCTGCTGGCCGAGCTGCAGCGCATCGAGCGCGAGGCGCTGCGCCGGCCGGCGGTGCGCTGGGGGCCGCGCTCGCTGGACCTGGACCTGCTGGTGTGCGGCCCGGCGATCCTGGCGCTGCCCGGCCTCACCCTGCCGCACCCCGGCCTGGCCTCGCGCCGCTTCGTGCTCGGCCCGCTCTGCGAGCTGGCGCCCGGGCTGCTGGTGCCGGGCGACGGGCGCAGCGTGGCGGAGCTCCTGGCGGTGGCGCCCCCCTGGGATGGGGTGGCGGTGGGGCGCTACCCGGCCTGAGGCCCCGCGGCGGGCCGCCGCGGGTGAATGTCCCGGCCCGTCCGGCCGTCTCCTCTCACGGGGGGCGCACGGACCGGGGATGACCCCGGCCCCGCGGCGTGTTAGGTGGCTGGCCGCGGCCGCACCGGCCTCGAGCGCCGCACCTCACCCCCGCCAGGAGCCCGCCATGAAGCGCCTCGCCCTCCTCGTCGCCCTCGCCGCCCCCGGGCTCGCCGCCGCCGGCGAGTCGGGCCTGGTCATCTTCCACACCCAGTGCTCGCGCTGCCACGGCCCCGACGGCCGCGGCCAGGCGGTCTTCAACACCCCGAGCTTCCTCACCTCCAAGCTCTCCGCCGCCGAGATGGAGCAGGTCATCGCCAAGGGCAAGGGCAAGATGCCCTCCTTCGGCGCCAAGCTCACCCCCGCCGAGATCACGGGCGTGGCCGCCTACGTCAAGGCGGGGCTCCCGGCCAAGTAGGGCCAGCGCCCCCTCACTCGACCTCCTCGTCCTCGGGCTCGAGCGGGTTCCAGGTCCAGGCCTGGGCCGCGAACAGCTCGGCCTCGGCCTGGTCGAAGGCCGGGTGCAGCTCGTGCCGGTGGCCTTCGGGCAGCACCACCGGCCCCTCGTCCATGCCGGCGGCCCGCAGCACGGGCTGGTAGGCCTCCAGCCGCCCGTACAGGTAGAGCAGCTGGTGCTGGTCGTAGACCAGGGTGGAGGGCTCGACCGCCGAGCCGAGCCAGAGGTGGTGGCGGCCGTCCTGCTCCAGGAAGTCCCGGAAGCGCGCCAGGAAGGTCGTCAGCGCGGCGCGCGGCAGCGGCCGGGTGGCCTGGTAGCGCCCGGGCGGTCGCAGGGTGCGGGTGGTCAGCAGCACGTAGACCACGTGGAAGGGCTCCGGCAGCGTGCGCGCCAGGTCGAGCAGCAGCCCGACCTGGTCGCGGTCGGGCGCCGCCACCAGGCGCGCCGGGCCGTGCTGCTCGGGCTCGAGCCGCCAGGCGTGGCTGTGCTGGTGGGCCACCGGCCCGCCGGGACCGGGCACCGTGAGCTTGGCCAGCCTGGCCAGCGGCGCGCCAGGCCCGCTCACGCCCGGCCCGCGGCCCGCAGCACCGCCGCCACCTGCTCGGCGGCCAGCGGCCGGCAGCTGCCCAGGGCGCGCGCCAGCACCGCCATGCGCGCCACCCGCTCCAGCGTCTCCATCCGGTCCACCGCCTCGGCCACGGTGCCGCCCAGGCACAGGGCCCCGTGGCGCGCCAGCAGCAGCACGTCGTGGTCCGGCAGCAGCGGCGCCAGCGAGGCCGGCACCTCGGGCGTGCCCGGCACGGCGAACGGGGCCACCACCACCTCCCCGAGCGAGACGGCGGCCTCGGGCACCAGGTGGCCGGGCCAGCCGGCGCCGGCCACCGTGAGCGCCACCGCGGTGATGGGGTGGGCGTGCACCGCGGCGGCCGCGTCGGGCCGGGCCGCGTAGACCGCCAGGTGCATGGCCAGCTCGGTGGAGGGGCGGCCGTGGCCCGAGATCACCGCGCCCTCGCCGTCCACCACCAGCAGGTCGCCGGGCTGGAGCGCCCCCTTCGACACGCCGGAGGGGGTGACCAGGAAGGTGCCGTCGCCGCGCCGGGCCGAGAGGTTGCCCTCGCCGGCGCCGATGAGGTCGCGGTCGTACAGCCGGCGGCCGGCGGCGCAGAGGGCGTGGCGCAGGGCCTGATCGGCCAGGGCCAGGCGGTCCTCGGTGGAGGCGGGGCCGGCCGGCCGGGCCGGGGCGGGGGCCGCCGGGCGGGTGGGGGCGGGGCCGCGCGGGCGGCCAGGGGTGCGGGCGGGCGGGCGGGCCATGAGGTCCTCCGGGCGCGGCGGGTCAGATGATCTTGGCGGCCAGCAGGTCCTGCACGTCGAGCAGGCCGACCATGCGCCCCTCGCCGTCCACCACCGGCACCTGGTCGATGCGGGCCTGGCGCAGCACCCGGGCCGCGTCCACCACCAGGTCCTCGGGCCGGATGGTGCGCGGGTTGCGCCCCATGGCGGTGGCGATGGGCCGGGTGAAGTCGGTCTGGCCGTGCTCCACCAGGCGGCGCAGGTCACCGTCGGTGAAGATGCCGACCAGCTTCCCGGCCGCGTCGTGCACGCCGGTGGCGCCCGGGCGCCCGGGGGTGACGGTCATGACCGCCACCGCGGCCGAGAGCGGCGCCGACTCGGCCACCACCGGGCAGGCCTCGCCCTGGCGCATCAGCTCGCGCACCTTCATGAGGCCGCGCCCCAGCTTCCCGCCGGGGTGGTAGAGGGCGTACTCCTCGCGCGAGAAGTCGCGGTTCTCCAGCACGGTCATGGCCAGGGCGTCGCCCACCGCCAGCAGCACGGCGGTGGAGGCGGTGGGGGCCAGCCCCATGGGGCAGGCCTCCTCGACGTTGCCGATGGCGATGGCGAGGTGGCTGCCGCGCGCCAGCGGGTTCACCGTGTCCCGGGTGATCGAGACGATGCGGGCGCCGATCTTCTTCAGGGCCGGCAGCAGCCGCAGGATCTCCTCGGTCTCGCCGGAGTTGGAGAGGGCGATGACCACGTCGTCGCGCGAGACCCGCCCCAGGTCGCCGTGGGCCGCCTCGGCCGGGTGGATGAAGTAGGAGGAGGTGCCGGTGGAGGCCAGGGTGGCCGAGATCTTCTGGGCCACGAAGCCGGGCTTGCCCATGCCGGTGACCACCACCCGCCCGGTGCAGCCCAGGATCCACTCCACCGCGCGGGCGAAGGGGTCGCCGAGCACCACCCGGCCGATGGCGGCGGCCTCGGCGGCCAGCACGGTGCGGCCGTACTCGGCCATGGCGCGGGCGCCGGCCGGGCCGGGGGCGCGGGGCTTCCGGGCCGCGGCGGCCCCGCCGGCCCGGGCGGCGGGGCGGGTCGGGCGGGCGGGCGCGGCGGCCGGGCGCGGGCGGGCGCCGGTGGACTGCGGCGGGCGGCGCGCGGCCCGGGTGGCGGCGCGTGTCACGGCTCGGCGGGTGGTCATCGCGGCGCGCAGTATGGCACGCACGGTCGGCTTGCGGCAGGGCGCGGCGGTGCGCTATTGCCTGGCCTCCACCACCCCCGGAGAGCCCCCCGTCATGAAGTTCTTCATCGACTCCGCCGACCTCGGCGAGATCACCAAGGCGCTGGACCTCGGCCTGTGCGACGGGGTCACCACCAACCCGTCGCTGGTGGCCAAGACCGGCCGGAGGTTCGACGACGTGCTCCGCGAGATCGTGGCGCTGAAGCCCGGCCCCATCAGCGCCGAGGTGACCTCGGTGGACGCCCCCGGGATGCTCCGGGAGGCCGAGCACTACGCCAGGTTCGGCGAGGACGTGGTCATCAAGATCCCGCTCATCGTGGAGGGCCTGAAGGCGGTCAAGGAGCTGACCCGCCGGGGCATCAAGACCAACGTCACCCTGTGCTTCTCGGCGGTGCAGGCGCTGCTGGCCGCCAAGGCCGGCGCCACCTACGTCTCGCCCTTCGTGGGACGCCTCGACGACGTCTCCGAGGACGGGATGGCGCTCATCGAGCAGATCGTCGAGATCTACGGCAACTACCAGTTCAAGACGCAGGTGCTGGTGGCCTCGGTGCGCCACCCCATCCACGTGCTGCAGTCGGCCCGGATCGGGGCCGACGTGGCCACCATCCCCTACAAGGTCATCGAGCAGCTGGCGCAGCACCCGCTCACCGACAAGGGGCTCAAGCAGTTCCTGGCCGACTGGGAGAAGGTCCCCAAGGTCTAGCGGGACGCTCCGTGGGGGTGCCGGCGCCCCCGGCCGGAATCCCGGGCGGGGCGCGCGGCTGCGCCCCAGCGTGAAATGTCGCCGCGGCTGGCTTGCCAGCGCGCCGTGTCCCGTCTAGGTCATGGGGCCTCTTCCCCACACGACCTCTCACCCGGACGCGCGCGCCCATGAAGACCAGGACCAAGATCTGGGCCGGCACCATCGCCGGCCTCCTCATCCTCGCCGGACTGCTGGTCGGCGTGAAGGCCGGCCAGATCCGCACCATGATGGCCGCCGGCGAGGGCTTCAGCATGCCCCCGGAGGCGGTCACCTCGGCCACCGTGGAGGCCAGCTCGTGGCAGCCGGCCCGCCCGGCCATCGGCACGCTGGTGGCGGTGCGCGCCGTCACGCTGGGCTCGGAGCTGCCGGGCCTCATCCGCGAGGTCACCTTCGAGTCGGGCCTCACCATCCGGCGCGGCGCCGTGCTGGTGCGGCTCGACACCTCCACCGAGGAGGCCCAGCTCCAGGCCGCCGAGGCCGACGCCGAGCTGGCGCGGCTGGGGCTGGAGCGGGCCCGCAGCCTGCGGCAGGGCGACGCCACCTCGCAGGCCGAGCTGGACGCCGTGCAGGCCCGGGCCCGCCAGGCCGACGCGGTGGTGGCCCAGCTCAAGGCCACCATCGCCAAGAAGACCATCCGCGCCCCCTTCGACGGCCGCATCGCCATCCGCCAGGTGGAGGTGGGCCAGGTGGTGGCGCCCGGCACGCCCATCGCCTCGCTCCAGTCGATCGACCCCATCCACGCCGAGTTCTGGCTGCCGCAGCAGGCCCTGGCCGACCTGAAGGTGGGCCAGCGGGTGGCGCTCAAGACCGACACCTTCCCGGACCAGCAGTGGGACGGGCAGCTCGACACCATCAACCCCGAGGTGGACGTGGCCACCCGCAACGTGCGGATCCGCGCCACCGTGCCCAACCGGGACGGGCGGCTGCGGCCCGGCATGTTCGTCAACGTGGAGGTGGTCTCGGGCGAGCGGCGGCCGGTGCTGCTGATCCCCGCCACCGCCGTCCTGTTCGCCCCCTACGGCGACTCGGTCTACGTCATCGAGGACGCGGCCAAGGCGCCAGCCGCCGCCGCGGGCCAGCCGGGCGCGGCGCCGCCCGGGCCGGCGGCGGCCGGGAAGCCGGCCCAGGCGGGCGGGCTGGTGGCGCGGCAGCGCTTCGTGCGGCTGGGCGAGCGCCGCGGCGACCTGGTGGCGGTGGCCTCGGGGGTGGCGGCCGGCGAGCAGGTGGTCTCGAGCGGCGGCTTCAAGCTCCGCAACGGCGCCGCCGTGGTGGTGAGGAACGATCTGGCCCCGGACGCCCGGCTCGCGCCGCGGCCGTCCGAGCAGTGACGCGCCGGGAGGCCCCATGAAGTTCACCGACCTCTTCATCCGCCGGCCCGTCATCGCCGTCGTCGTCAACCTGCTCATCCTCATCGCCGGCCTGCAGGCCATCCGCTCGCTCAACGTGCGCCAGTACCCGCGCAGCGAGAACGCCGCGGTGGTGGTCACCACCGCCTACGTGGGCGCCAACGCCCAGCTGGTGCGCGGCTTCATCACCACGCCGCTGGAGCGGGTCATCGCCTCCGCCGACGGCATCGACTACATCGAGTCGGAGAGCCGCCAGAACGTCTCCACCATCCGGGCCCGGCTCAAGCTGGACCACGACGCCACCCGGGCGCTGGCCGAGATCAGCTCCAAGGTGGACCAGGTGCGCGGCGACCTGCCGCCCGAGGCCCAGGTGCCGGTGCTCGACATCGAGTCCACCGACAGCCAGTTCGCCGCCGCCTACCTGAGCTTCTCCTCCGACTTCCTCCAGCAGAACGAGATCACCGACTACCTGGTGCGGGTGGTGCAGCCGCGCCTCTCGGCCCTGGACGGGGTGCAGCGCGCCGACATCCTGGGGGCCCGCACCTTCGCCATGCGCATCTGGCTCAAGGCCGACCGGATGGCGGCCCTCAACGTCAGCCCGGCCCAGGTGCGCCAGGCGCTGGCCGCCAACAACTACCTGGCGGCGGTGGGCCAGACCAAGGGCTCGCTGGTGCAGGTCAACCTCACCGCCAACACCGACCTGCGCTCGCCGGCCGAGTTCGAGCGGCTGGTGGTGCGCGAGCAGGGCGGGGCGGTGGTGCGGCTGGGCGACGTGGCCCAGGTGGTCCTGGGGGCCGAGGACTACGACGCCCAGGTGAACTTCAGCGGCAAGACGGCGGTCTTCATCGGCCTGTGGGCCCTGCCGAACGCCAACTCGCTGGACGTCATCAAGCTGGTGCGGGCCGAGATGGACGGCCTGCAGAAGGAGCTGCCCGAGCAGATCGAGGCCCGCATCGCCTACGACGGCACCGCCTACATCCAGAGCGCCCTCGACGAGGTGGTGCGCACCCTGCTGGAGACCCTGCTCATCGTGGTGGTGGTGATCTTCCTGTTCCTCGGGTCGTTCCGCTCGGTGCTGGTGCCGGTGGTGGCCATCCCGGTGTCGCTCATCGGGGCGGTCTTCCTCATGCAGGTGTTCGGCTTCACGGTGAACCTGCTCACCCTGCTGGCCATCGTGCTCTCGGTGGGCCTGGTGGTGGACGACGCCATCGTGGTGGTGGAGAACGTCGAGCGCCACCTGCGCCGGGGGCTCTCGCCGGTGGAGGCGGCGCTCACCGGCGCCCGCGAGCTGGTGGGGCCCATCATCTCCATGACCATCACGCTGGCGGCGGTCTACGCCCCCATCGCCTTCCAGGGCGGCCTGACCGGCTCGCTCTTCCGCGAGTTCGCCCTGACCCTGGCCGGCGCGGTGACCATCTCCGGGGTGGTGGCGCTGACGCTCTCGCCGGTCATGTCGGCCGGGCTGCTGCGCGCCGAGCACCAGCACCGCGGCTTCGCCGGCCTGGTGGACCGCACCTTCGAGCGCATCAAGGCCACCTACTCGCGCCACCTGGACGTCTCCTTCGGCGCCCGCGGCGCCATCTACGCCGCCTGGATCGTGGTGAGCCTGCTGGCGGTGGCCATGTTCGTGATGGCGCCCAAGGAGCTGGCGCCCACCGAGGACCAGGGGGTCATCTTCGGCATCGTCAACACGCCCTCCAACTCCACCCTGGACCAGGTGGGCCCCTCGGTGAAGGCCGTCAACCAGCAGCTGCTGGAGATCCCCGAGACCAACTTCACCTTCCAGATCTCCTTCCCGGCCGGCGGGTTCTGGGGCGACGGCCTGAAGCCCTGGGACCAGCGGACGCGCACCGCCTTCGAGGTCCTGCCCGAGGTGCAGCGGCGGCTCTCGGCCATCCCGGGGGTGCAGACCTTCGCCATCCTGCCGCCGGCGCTGCCGGGCGGCGGCAACTTCCCGGTGGAGCTGGTGCTGGCCTCCACCGCCGAGCCGACCGAGATCCTGGCCTTCGCCGAGCAGCTGCAGCAGAAGGCGGCGCAGAGCGGCATGTTCGCCTTCCCGCCGCTCATCGACCTGAAGGTGGACCAGCCGGAGACCGAGGTGGAGGTGGACCGGGACCGGGTGGCCGAGCTGGGGCTGGATCTCGCCACCGTGGGGCGCGACCTCTCGGCGGCGGTGGGCGGCAACTACGTCAACCGCTTCTCGGTGGCCGGGCGCAGCTACAAGGTCATCCCGCAGCTGACCCGCCTGGAGCGGCTCAACCCGGAGCAGCTGGCGGAGGTGCACGTCACCGGGCCGGGGGGGCAGCTGGTCTCGCTGGGGACCATCGCCACCTTCCGCGACACGGTGGCGCCGCGCGCCCTCAACCGCTTCCAGCAGCTCAACGCCGTCAAGATCAGCGGCGTGGCCATCCGGCCGCTCGACGAGGCGCTCGGCTTCCTCGAGGACCAGGCGGCCACCATCCTGCCCAAGGGCTACACCCTCGACTACACCGGCGAGTCGCGCCAGCTGCGCACCGAGGGGGACCGCTTCCTGCCGGCCTTCCTGCTGGCGGTGGTGCTGATCTTCCTGGTGCTGGCGGCCCAGTTCAACAGCTTCCGCGATCCGTTCGTCATCCTGGCGGGCTCGGTGCCGCTGGCCATGTTCGGCGCGCTCGTCATGACCTTCCTGAAGATGCCCAACCCCAACCTCCCGTTCTGGACCGACGGGTGGACCACCACGCTCAACGTCTACTCGCAGGTGGGGCTGGTCACGCTGGTGGGGCTGGTGGCCAAGAACGGCATCCTCATCGTGGAGTTCGCCAACACGCTGCAGGAGGCGGGGCACAGCAAGGTGGACGCGGTGCGCGAGGCGGCGGTGACGCGCCTGCGCCCCATCCTCATGACCAGCGTGGCCACGGTGTGCGGCCACTTCCCGCTCACCCTGGTGACCGGGCCGGGCGCCGAGGCGCGCAACAGCATCGGCCTGGTGCTGGTGGCCGGCATGGCCATCGGCACCGCCTTCACGCTCTTCTTCGTGCCGGCCATCTACCTGCTCATCGCCAAGGACCACCGCGGCGCGGCCGAGCGGGCGGCCGAGGGCGGCCCGGCCGGCGCGGTGCCGCAGGGGAGCGCGGCGGCGCCGCAGCGGTAGGGCGGAGGGCGCTCAGGGCCCGCGCGCCCGCGCCAGCACCTCCGCCACCTTCCGCTCCAGCGCGTCGAGGGAGAACGGCTTGGCGATGAAGTTTACGCCGGGCTCCAGCGCGCCCCGGTGGGCGATGGCGTTGGCCGGGTAGCCGGACATGAAGAGGACGGCCAGGCCGGGGCGCTGCCGCGCCAGCTCGGCGGCCAGCTCCCGCCCGCCCAGGCCGGGCATGACCACGTCGCTGAGGAGGAGGTGGATGCGGCCGGCGTGCCCCGCCGCGGCGGCCAGCGCCTCCTCGGCGCTGCGGGCCTGCAGCACGCGGTAGCCCTGCGCCCCGAGCGTCCGCGCCACCAGGCTCCGCACCCCCTCGGCGTCCTCCACGACCAGCACGGTCTCGTCGTGGGTGGGGGCGGGGGGCGGCCCACCGTCCGCGGGCGCGGGCGCCGCGCCCGCCGCGGGCGCGCGCGGCAGGTAGACCTTGAAGGTCGTGCCTCGCCCCGGCTCGCTGTACGCGGCGACGTGCCCGCCGCTCTGGCGGACGATGCCGTACACCGTGGCGAGGCCCAGGCCGGTGCCCTGCGGTCCCTTGGTGCTGAAGAAGGGCTCGAAGACCCTGGAGAGCGTCTCGGGGTCCATGCCGACGCCGTCGTCGCTCACCGTCAGCAGCATGTAGTCCCCTGGCTGGACGTCGGCGTGCCGCCGGGTGTAGGCCTCGTCGAGCGTGGCCTGGCCGGTCTCGATGGTGATGCGGCCGCCGCCCGGCAGCGCGTCGCGGGCGTTGACCGCCAGGTTGAGGATGACCTGCTCGAGCTGGCTCGGGTCGACCCGCACCAGCCAGGGCTCGGGGGAGAGGAGGCACCGCAGGTCGACGTCCTCGCCGATGACGCGGCGGAGCATCCGCTCGGTGCGGACCACCAGCTCGTTGAGGTCGAGCGTGGCGGGCTGCAGCACCTGCTTGCGGCTGAACGCCAGGAGCTGCCGGGTCAGGCCGGCGGCGCTGGCCCCGGCCGCGCGGATGAGCTCCACCTCCTCCCGCACCGGGCCCGCCAGGGTCCGCTCGGCCAGCAGGAACTCGCAGTTGCCGTTGATGACGGTGAGCAGGTTGTTGAAGTCGTGGGCCACCCCGCCGGCCAGGCGCCCCACCGCCTCCAGCTTCTGCGACTGCCGGACCTGCGCCTCCAGCCTGCGCTGCTCGCTCAGGTCGAGGAACTGCCCGAGCACGGCGACCACCTGCCCGGACGGGCTGCGCACGCCGCTGGCCAGCACCAGGGCCGGGAAGGTGCGGCCGTCGCGCCGGCGCGCCAGCAGCTCGGCGTTGGCCCGCTCGCCCTGGGCCACGTGCTGCAGCACCACCGCCGCCTCCTCGGGCCTGGCCCAGAACTCCACGGCGGACCGGCCGACCACCTCGCCGACGCCGTCGAAGCCCCACATGTCGAGGAACCGGTCGTTCACGAAGGTGAGCACGCCGTCCAGGCCGGCGAAGGCCACCGCCGCCGGGGAGTGGGCCAGCGCCTCGCGCTGCATGAGGAGCTGCTGCTCCATCTCGACGATCGAGGACACGTCGTGCGCCGTACCGATGGAGCGGAGGGGCCGACCGTCGGGGTCGTACCAGGTCTGGCCACGCTCCTGGACGTGCTTGACGCGGCCGTCCGGCATGAGCAGCCGGTGGATGGTGTCGTAGGGCGCCCGGTCGGCGACGGACGTGCGGTAGGCGCGGTCCACCCGGTCGCGATCCTCGGGGTGGACCAGGGCCAGGAAGGCCTGGTAGGACGCGCCGAACCGGCTGGGGTCGAGCTCGAAGAGCGTGAACAGCTCGTCGGACCAGCGGAGCTCGCCCCGGACGAGGTCCAGCTCCCAGCTGCCCATGTGGCCGATGCGCTGCGCCTCGCGCAGGTGGTCCGCGTCCAGGCGCGGCGTGGGGGCAGGCGCAGGCGCTCGGTCGGCGGTGCCTGGCTCTGGGCGGCTCATGCGGCACCTCCTGGCGCGGCTGCGTCCTTGGCGCGAGGATGCCGACGAGGCCCCCCGCCCCAGGCCCGGCGCCCGGAGGCGCTCCGGGGCCATGCCTGTGGGAGAGTAGACGCACGGTCCGGCGGACCCGGCAAGGCACGACGCCCTCCCGCGGGCCGGGGCCGCCCCGGGCGGGCAGCGCGCTGGTCCGGGGCGGGTCGGCGCCCGGGGCCGCGGACCGTCGGCACCGGCGCTGGCGCTGGCGCTCCGGCCAGGGGGGGTGATGCGGGGCGCCCGCTCGCCCGAGAAGCCAGCGGCCGGCGCCTCGCGAGAGGGCCGGCCGCCGGGGGAGCGCGCGCGGGCCCGGATCCCGCGCGGCGCTCCGCTCGAGCCTCGCTCAGCCGCGGGCGAAGGCGGAAGGGACGGCGGAGGTCGAGAGCCGGGGCGGCTGGCCCAGCTCGCGGGCCAGCGCCTCGAGGCGGCGGATGCGCTCCTCGGCCGGCGGGTGGGTCGAGAAGAGCCGGGCCAGCCCGGCCAGCGCGCCGCCGAAGGGGTTGACGATGAACAGGCTGGCGGTGGCCGGCGCCGCCTGGGCGGGCACCACCTCGGCCGAGCGCTGCAGCCGGGCCAGGGCCGAGGCCAGGGCCAGCGGGTCGCCGGTGAGGCGCGCGCCCGTCTCGTCGGCCAGGTACTCGCGCGAGCGGGAGATGCCGAGCTGCACCAGCGTGGCGCCGATGGGGGCCACCAGCATGAAGAGCAGGTTGCCGCCCGGGGAGCCCTCCTCGTCCTGCGCGCCACCGAAGAGGCCGGTGAAGGCGAGCAGGTTGGCGACCGACGAGACCGCGGTGGCGATGCCGGCCGCCACGCTGGCCACCAGGATATCGCGGTTCCGCACGTGGGCCACCTCGTGGGCCAGGACGCCGCGCAGCTCGCGCTCGTCGAGGAGCTCCACCAGGCCGCGGGTGACCGCCACCACGGCCCGCTCCGGGTTGCGCCCGGTGGCGAAGGCGTTGGCGGCCGGGTCGTCGACGAAGAAGACCCGCGGCTTGGGCAGGCCGGCCCGCAGGGCCAGCTCCTCGACCAGGGCGTGCAGGCGAGGCGCCTCGGCGCGCGGGAGCTCACGGGCCCCGTTCATCCGGAGCACGAGCTTGTCGGACCAGAAGTAGGAGAACAGGTTCATGCCCAGGGCCAGGGCCGTGAAGAGCCAGAAGGCCCCGGGGCCGATGGCGGCGCCGGCGCCCACCAGCAGCGCCGAGAGGGCGGCCAGCAGCAGGATGGTCTTGAGCTGGTTGAGGAACATGGTCACGCCACCTCGAGGGTGTCGGGGGTGAACGGGCGCGGCGCCGGGGTGCCGCCGCCGCGGATCAGCCGGAGCGCCGGGCGCGCCGGGGGGGAGGTGGGGGTGGGGGCGTGCCCGCGGACGCGGGCCAGCAGCCCCTTCAGCCGCTCCAGCTCGCGCCGCGTGATGCGGCCCGTCGCGTGGAGCTCGACGAGCCGGCGCCAGGTCTTCCTGCTCAGCCACTTCGTGCCGGTGATGTCCATGCGCTCGATCTAAGGCCGGCCAAGGCTGCGTCGAATAGAAAATGATCCATCGACACTGAGGTTTGGCCTCATGGTCACTCCGGGCCGATCCGGCCGACCGCCCCTGCCAGCGGGCTCCTCAGCCCTCCGTCACCCGGAAGAGCCGGCGCTCGGCCAGGTGGAGCGCGCCCACCAGGTCCTCGCGGGTGAGGCGGGCCCCGTCGGCGTACTCCTTGAGCGACAGGCAGCGCTCGGTCAGGAGGCGCAGCAGCAGGTGGGCCGCGGCCGCCTCGGCGTCGCCCTGCAGTGCGCCGCCGGCCTGGGTCAGCTGCTCCACCGCCTCGAACTGGCGCGCCAGGTCGAGCCGGGCCAGCTCGAGGGAGAGGCGCAGCACCGCCTGGCGCGGCGGGGCGGCGGCGCCGGGCCCCCAGCGGGCGCGCAGCGCCTCGCTCTCCCACTCCAGGTCGGCCGGCGGCCAGGCGGCCAGCTCGTCGGCCAGCTCCTGGGCGAAGCGCTCCAGGATGTACTGCTTCACCGGCTGCTTCTGCCGCTCGTACAGCCAGTCGAACCGCCGGTCGCGCACCCGGCCAGTCTACCCCACGGTCCGCGCACCCGGCGGCGCCGCGGCCCGCCCGCCCGCCACCACCGCCAGGGGAGGCCGCGCCGGCTGGCCGGCGGCCTCCAGCTCGCGCCGCAGCACCTGGTAGATCCCCTTCCTGGTGAGGAAGTCGAGGTGGCGGCAGTCCACCTCCACGTTGCGCACCAGCGGGCTGCCGGCCGGGTCCAGCACCGGCGAGGGCCAGATGGCCAGGGTGTCCTGCTTCGACCAGAGGGAGGTGAGGCGCACCTGGGGCGGCCAGCGCCCGGCGTGGAAGCGGCGCAGGAAGGAGCTCCCCGGCAGCAGCTGCGGGATGGAGGGGGCCAGGAGCGCGATGGGGAGGCCCAGCCAGGCCTTCGGCGTGCCGTGGAAGGGCGCCCCCAGCGCCACCACCGCCCGGGTGCGCCGCCAGCCGCCGAGCTTCTTCACGTAGTAGGCGCCCACCAGGCCGCCCTTGGAGTGGCCCACGATGGTGAGCGGCCCCAGGCCCGGGTAGCGCGCGTAGACCCGCTCCACCTTGGCGCGCACGTAGTCGGCCAGGTCGTCGATGCCGCGGGTGTTGTAGGCGCGCCGCAGGCCGCCCAGGTTGAGCGAGAAGACGCCGTAGCCGTCGCGCCGCAGCCGCGCCTCCAGCACGTCGAAGGTGCGCCGGGTCGAGAAGAAGCCGTGCAGCAGCAGCACCGGATGGGGGTGGCCGTCGAGGTCGGTCCGCTTCTCGACCAGGTTGTGGGTCCCGTCGAGGTCGAGCCACTCCCGGGCCGTCTGCTGCGCGTCGTCGAGGAACCGCCCCAGCCGCCCCATGGTCACCTCCTCCCGCACCCCTGATCTCGTGACCCCTGGGCGGAAGCGCAAGGGCCAGGCCGGCCCCGTGACCGGGGGAGGCGGGAGCCGGCGGACGCCGGGGCCCCGCCCCGGACCGGTGGGACGGGCCTCAGCCGGCGCGGGCCGGCCGCGCCTCCCAGCGGACCAGGAAGTGGGCGCCCCCCGGCCTGGGCTCCACCTCCACGCCGCCGTCCACCTGGCAGACGTCCAGGAAGGCCTCGAGCGCCCCGGCCATCGACTCCAGGTAGGACGGCCCGTCGAGGCCCGGCGCCGCCCCGGTGTAGGCGATGCGCACCAGCCCCTCGGAGGTGTCGGCCACCTGGAGCTCGCCGCAGCCTCGGCAGACGTGCCCGAAGCCGCGTCCCACCCAGCGGAGCAGCCCGGGCGGCGTCAGCCCGAACAGCGAGCTGGCGGAGCGCACCAGCCCGCCCAGCAGGCTGCCGGTCAGGTTGCGCCGCAGGCACTCGCGCGCCACCCGCCGGGCGCCCTCCAGGCCGAGCTCGGCGTGGGTGGCGCCGGCCACCTCCAGGTCCACCCGGGCCGGCAGGAAGTCGCTGCGGGCGGCGGTGTCCAGGGCCTCCCGCACCTCGGGGTGGAGGCGCGCCAGGATCCGCCCGGCCGCGCCGGGCGCGAGCGCCTCCGCCACCTCGAGCGAGGTGCGGGTGTGCTGCACGGCGATCTCGGGCGCGCAGGAGGACACGCCCCCGACCATAGCCCAGCCCACGGCCCCAGCGTGCGTCACCAGGTTGCCTTGTGGGCGGTGGAGCCGCGGGCTACATACCCGGCACCCCACCGCCCCAGGCCGCCGCGCCCGCCCACCCCGGCGGCCGCCGCGCCTCCCGCCCAGGAGCCGCCCGATGCTCATCGTGATGAAGCCGCACGCCAGCCAGGCCGAGGTCGAGGCGGTGGTGGATCGGATCCGCGCCCTCGGGCTGACCCCGCACGCCATCCCCGGGGCGCAGCGGGTGGCCATCGGCATCACCGGCAACAAGGGCGGGCTGGAGAGCGGGCCGTTCGAGGTGCTGCCCGGCGTGGGCGAGGTCATCCGCGTGTCGCAGCCGTTCAAGCTGGTGAGCCGCGAGGTCAAGCCGGAGGACACGGTCATCGACGTGGGCGGCGCGCTCCTGGGCGGTCCGGCCATCGCGATCATGGCCGGCCCGTGCTCGGTGGAGTCGCGCGAGCAGATCCTGGAGACCGCCCACGCGGTCAAGGCGGCCGGGGCGCGCTTCCTGCGCGGCGGCGCGTTCAAGCCGCGCACCAGCCCCTACGAGTTCCAGGGGCTCGGCGAGCAGGGCCTGAAGCTGCTGGCCGAGGCGCGCGAGCAGACCGGCCTCAAGGTGGTCACCGAGGTGATGGACCCGGACGACCTGCCCATGTGCCTGGAGTACGCCGACGTGCTGCAGCTGGGCGCGCGCAACATGCAGAACTTCTCGCTCCTGAAGAAGCTGGGCGCGGTGAAGAAGCCCATCCTGCTGAAGCGCGGCCCCTCGGCCACCATCCGCGAGTGGCTCATGGCGGCCGAGTACGTGGTGGCCCACGGCAACTACCAGGTGGCGCTGTGCGAGCGGGGCATCCGCACCTTCGAGACCGCCACCCGCAACACCCTGGACCTGAACGCCGTGCCGGTCCTGAAGGCCCTGACCCACCTGCCGGTGGTGGTGGACCCGTCCCACGGCATCGGCCTGCGGGCCCACGTGGCCGCCATGGCGCGCGCCGGCGTGGCGGCCGGGGCGGACGCCATCATCGTGGAGGTCCACCCGCGCCCGGAGCAGGCGCTCTCGGATGGGCAGCAGTCGCTCACCCCGCCGGAGTTCGTGGAGCTGATGCGGCAGGTGCGCATCATCGCCAGCGCGGTCGGCCGCGCCATCGCCTGACCGGTCGGGCGTGGCGCCTGCCACGCAGGCGCGAGGCCGGGCCGCCTGGCGGGGCCGCGCCGGCCTGCCGTTGACCACCCCGCCGCCGCCGTGCGAGGACTCCGGGCCATGCTCACGCACAACAGCTACTTCGAGGCCAGGGTCCAGAGCGTCGGGTTCGAGCGGAACGGCCGCCGCGCCACCGCCGGGGTGATCGACGTGGGCGAGTTCCACTTCGGCACCGACGCGCCCGAGCGGATGACGGTGGTCTCCGGCGAGCTCCTGGCCAGGCTGCCCGGCGAGCCGGCCTTCCGGTCCTTCCCGGCCGGCACCAGCTTCGAGGTGCCGGGGAAGAGCGGCTTCGACGTGAAGGCCACCGCCCCGGCGGCCTACCTCTGCGAGTTCCTCTAGGCGGCCGGCTCCCGTCCGCCGGGGCCGCCCGGCCCGGCGGGGTGGCGGCGGGTGGGCCGACGGCTCAGCCGCGCGCCGCCTTGCCCTTCTCGGTGGCGATCCAGCCGGCCACCCGCGCCTCCAGCACGTCGAGCGGCAGGCTGCCGCCGCCCAGCACCACGTCGTGGAAGCCGCGCAGGTCGAAGGCCGGCCCGAGCTCACGGGTGGCCCGCTCCCGCAGCGCCAGGATCTGGAGCTGCCCCACCTTGTAGGCCAGCGCCTGCCCGGGCCAGACGATGTAGCGGTCGGTCTCGGCCTGCAGGTCCACCTCGTCCATGGCCGAGTGGTCGCGGAAGAACTGGACCACCTGGGCGCGGCTCCAGCGCCTGGCGTGCAGCCCGGTGTCCACCACCAGCCGGATGGCGCGGAGCATCTCGTCCTCCAGGTGGCCGTAGTAGCTGGGGCCCGCCTGGAAGCGCCCCACCTCGCGGCCGAGCCGCTCGGAGTAGAGGGCCCAGCCCTCGGAGTAGGCGTTGTAGCCCAGCCAGAAGCGGCGCTGCGGCGGCAGCGCCTCCAGCTCCTGCTGGATGGCGATCTGCAGGTGATGGCCCGGCACCGCCTCGTGGTAGGCGGTCGACTCCATGGTGATGGTCTTGCGGTTGGCGAAGTCGCCGGTGTTGACCTCGATGCGGCCGGGGCGCGAGCCGTCCGGCGAGGCCGGCACGTACTGGGCGCCGGCCGCCTCCTTCTCGCGGAACTCCTCGATGGCGGCCACGGTGAAGTCGGCCCTGGGCAGCCGGCCGAAGAGGCGGGGCAGCTCCCGGCGCATGGCGTCGAGGTGCCCGCGGTAGATCTCCAGGATCTGCTCGCGCGAGGTGGGTCGGAGCGCGGGGTCGGCGGCGATGGCGGCGCGGAAGGCGGCCAGGTCGGCGAAGCCGGCCTTGGTCGCCACCGCCCGCATCTCGCCCTCGATGCGGGCCACCTCGCGCAGGCCCAGCTCGTGGATCTCGTCGGGGGTGAGGGGGGTGGTGGTCGACTCCTTGGCCCGGAAGGCGTAGCGGGCCGCGCCGTCCGGCAGGGACCAGAGCCCCACCTCGGTGCGCCCGCGGGGCGCGTACTCCTCCCGCACGAACCTGGCGAAGCGGGCGTAGGCCGGCAGCACGGCATCCTTCACGGCGGCCAGCAGCCGGGCCCGCAGCCGGGCCTGCTCGGCGGCCGGCAGGTCGGCCGGCAGCTGCTCCAGGCAGCGGGCGAACGGGGTGGCCTCGGGCTGGAGCGCCGCGATCCCCTCGGCCTGGGCCGCCACCTTCTCCAGCAGGAAGCGGGGCGGCATGAGCCCGGCGGCCATGCCGAGCCGCATGTTGGCGATGGTGTCGTCGAGCTGCCGCGGCAGGTGGCCGAGCCGGATGGTCCAGCTCTCGAAGTCCTGGGCGGAGCCGAACCGCAGCATCGAGGGGAGCCGCGCCGCCATCAGGTGGATGCCGTCCATCTGGTTGACCGGCATCTTCCAGCCCTCGAAGCGCGCCCCCTCCAGCTCCTCCTCGAAGGCGCGGATCATGAGGGTGCGGGTCAGCGCCTCCTGCTCGCTGAGGCCGGCCGGGTCCAGGGCCTGGAAGCGGGCCAGGAAGCCCCGGGTCTTCACCAGGTCGGCCGCCACCGCGGCGGCCGAGACGTCGGAGGAGCGGTCGTCGTAGCGGTGGTCGCCCAGGATGCTGGCGTACTCCGGCGCCTGGGCCAGGAAGTACTCCCAGTGCTCGGCGAGCAGGGCGGCCAGGGCCGTCCGGTTCACCTCGCCGCGGCCGGCGTCGGCCGCGGCGGGCGCCGGCGAGGCCGGTCGGGGGGATGCGGCGGTGGTGGCGCAGGCGCAGAGCGCAGCGGCGGCGAGGGCGGTGAGGTGGCGCATGGGGTCCTCTCGGTGTGGGCGGGCGAGGCGGTGCCCTCCGCAGGCGGCCTGGACCCTACGCCTTGGAGGCGCGGACTATTTCGGCGTGACCCGGACGCCCCGGGATGGGGCTCAGGCCCGGAGCGACCTCGCCAGCGTCGCCACGAAGGCCTTCACCGCGGCGGCCCGCCTGGTCACCGGGCCGGGCCCTGCCACCCTGGCGACGATGGCGCTGCCCACCACCACGCCGTCGGCCAGGCCGCCCAGCGCCCGGGCCTGCTCCGGGGTGGAGACCCCGAAGCCGATGACCACCGGCACCCGGCTCTCGGCCCGCACCGCCGCCACCTTGCCGGCGAGGTCGGTGGGCAGGGTGGCGCGCGCGCCGGTCACGCCGGTGACCGAGACGAAGTAGACGAAGCCGGTGGCTGCCTGCACCGCCGCCGTGACCCGCGCCGGGGTGGAGGTGGGGGCCAGCAGGAAGACCAGCCCGAGGCCGTGGCGGGCCGCCAGCTCGCCGAGGTCGCCGGACTCCTCTGGCAGGAGGTCCGGGATGATGAGGGCGTCCACCCCGGCGGCCGCCGCCTCCGGGAAGAAGGTGGCGGGGTCGGCCGAGAGGATGGGGTTCAGGTAGCCCATCAGCGCCACCGGCACCTGGCTCACCGTCCGGACGGCCCGCACCACCTCGAGGCAGTCGCGCGGGGTGGTGCCGTGGGCCAGGGCCCGGCCGGCCGCCTGCTGGATGGTGGCGCCGTCGGCGATGGGGTCGGAGAAGGGGACGCCGATCTCCAGCAGGTCCGCGCCGCCGGCCACGCAGGCCAGGGCCATGCGGGCGGAGCCCTTCACGTCCGGGTCGCCACCCATGACGTAGGTGACGAGCGCGCCGCGGCGCTCGGCGCGGCAGCGGGCGAAGGTCGACTCGAGCCGGTTCACCTGGACCTCCCCGACTTCGACCCCGGCTTCGACCCCGGCTTCGGCTTCGACCCCCGCGGTGGCGGACCCCCCTCTCCCCTCCGGGGAGAGGGCCGGGGTGAGGGGCGCTTCGACCCCGGCTTCGATCCCGGCTTCGACCCCCTCGGTCGGGGACTTCCCTCTCCCTTCCGGGGAGAGGGCCGGGGTGAGGGGCGCTGCGACCTCGCCCCCGCCTTCACCTTCGCCGTGGCGTGCTTCGGCGCCACGCTCCCCGCCGCCAGGGCCTTGCGCACCGTGTCCACGTCCTTGTCGCCGCGGCCCGAGACGTTGACGATCAGGAGCCCCCCGGGGCCGAGCTCGCGGGCCAGGTCACGCGCCGCGTGGACCGCGTGGGCGGTCTCCAGCGCCGGGATGATCCCCTCCATGGTGGCCAGGTACTGCAGGGCCGCCAGGGCCTGGTCGTCGGTGGCCTGCCGCAGGGTGAGCCGCCCGGTGTCCTTCAGGTACGAGAGCTCCGGCCCCACGCCCGGGTAGTCCAGGCCGGCGCTGATGGAGTGGGCCTCGATGATCTGCCCGTTGGGGTCCTGCAGCACGTAGCTCCTGGAGCCGTGCAGCACGCCCGGCGTGCCGCGCGCCAGGGCCGCGCCGTGGCGCCCGGTCTCGAGCCCGTGGCCGGCCGCCTCCACGCCCACCAGCCGCACCGCCGGGTCGTCGACGAAGCCCGAGAAGATGCCCATGGCGTTGGAGCCGCCGCCCACGCAGGCCACCACCGCGTCGGGCAGGCGACCCGCCACGGCGAGGCACTGGGCCCGGGCCTCGGTGCCGATGACGCTCTGGAAGTCACGCACCAGGGCCGGGTAGGGGTGGGGCCCGGCCACCGAGCCGATGATGTAGTGGGTGTGGCCCACGTTGGTGACCCAGTCGCGCAGGGCCTCGTTCATGGCGTCCTTGAGCGTCCTCGACCCGGCCTGCACCGGGATGACCCGCGCGCCCAGGAGCTCCATGCGGAAGACGTTGAGCGCCTGGCGCTCCACGTCCAGCGCGCCCATGTACACGTCGCAGGGCAGCCCGAAGAGGGCCGCGGCGGTGGCGGTGGCCACGCCGTGCTGGCCGGCGCCGGTCTCGGCGATGATGCGGGTCTTGCCCATGCGCCTGGCCAGCAGCACCTGGCCCAGCGTGTTGTTCACCTTGTGGGCGCCGGTGTGGCACAGGTCCTCGCGCTTCAGGAGCACGCGGCAGCCGCCCACCTCGGCGCTCATGCGGCGCGCCTCTCCGAGCGGCGTCTCGCGTCCGGCGAAGCGCACCAGGAGCTCGGTGAGCTCGGCCTCGAAGGCCGGGTCGGCCCGGGCGGCGTGCCAGGCGGCCTCCAGCTCGTCGAGGGCCGGCACCAGGGTCTCGGGCACGAAGCGGCCGCCGTAGGCGCCGAAGCGGCCGCGGGCGTCGGGCAGGGGGGTGGGGCTCATGTCGGCTCCTCGGCCGCGCCGATGAAGCGGGCCAGCTTGTCGTGATCCTTCACGCCGGGCGAGACCTCGACGCCGCTGGCGGTGTCCACCGCCCAGGGGCGCACCCGCCGCACCGCGGCGGCCACGTTGGCGGGGGTCAGGCCGCCGGCCAGGGTCACCGGGAAGCGCGCCGCGGCCTGGGCCGCCAGGGCCCAGTCGAAGGTCGCGCCGCTGCCCCCGTAGCCGGCCGAGTCGGCGTCCAGCAGGAAGCCGGCGGCGGCGCCGGCGTAGCGGTCGAGCAGCGCCAGCGACTCCGGCCCGCGCACCCGGATGGCCTTGAGCACCGGCAGGGGCAGCTGGGCGCAGAGCGCCGGCGGCTCGTCGCCGTGCAGCTGCAGCACCTGCACGCCGGAGACGGCCGCCGCCGCGAGGAGCTCGTCGCGGCCGGCGTCCACGAACACGCCCACCGGCACCACGAACGGTGGCAGGGCGCGGACGATGGCGCGGGCCGCGGCCGGGGAGATGAAGCGCCTCGAGCCCGGCCAGAAGTTGAAGCCCAGGGCGTGGGCGCCCAGCCGGGCCGCCGCCAGGGCGTCCTCCAGCCGGGTCAGGCCGCAGATCTTGACGCGGGGGCGCGCCGCCCGCTCCAGGGGTGACCCGCTCACCGGCACAGCTCCCGCAGGAGCGCCCCCGGGTCGGCGGCGCGCACCAGCGCCTCGCCGACCAGCAGGTTGGGCGCCCCGGCGGCGCGGAGCCGGCGGGCGTCCTCGGGCGTGCGCACGCCGCTCTCGGCCACCGCCAGCACCTCCGGCGGGAAGGTGGGGATGAGCCGCACCGAGGTGCCCAGGTCCACCTGGAAGGTGTGGAGGTTGCGGTTGTTGACGCCCACCAGGGCCGCCCCGGCGCGCAGCGCCCGCTCCAGCTCGGCCTCGTCGTGGACCTCGACCAGGGCCGCCAGGCCCAGCTCGCCGCAGCGGTCGTGCAGCCGCCTGAGCTCATCGTCGTCGAGCGCCGCCACGATGAGCAGGGCGGCGTCGGCGCCGGCCGCGCGGGCCTCGGTGAGCTGCCAGCCGCCCACCGTGAAGTCCTTGCGCAGCACCGGGAGGTCCACGGCCCGGCGCACCGCCACCAGGTCGGCCAGCGACCCGCCGAAGCCCGGCCCGTCGGTGAGCACCGAGATGGCCGCCGCGCCCGCCGCCTGGTAGGCGGCGGCCTGCGCCACGGCGTCGAGCCCGGCCGCGATGGCGCCGGCCGAGGGGCTGGCCCGCTTCACCTCGGCCACCACCCGGGTGGGCCCGCCGCGGCGCGACAGCGCGGCGGCCAGGGGGCGGGGCGGTGGGGCCTCGGGCAGCCGCGCCACCAGCTCGCGCTCGGGGGTGGCCGCCTGCAGGGCCGCCACCTCCAGCCGCTTCCGCGCCAGGATGGCGTCGAGGTAGGTGGTCATGCCGGCCGGGTCGCCTCGACCAGCCGCCGCAGCATGTCGGCCGCGGCGCCGCGGTCGATGGCCGCGGCCGCCAGCGGCACGCCGGCGCGCAGGTCGTCGGCGGCGCCGGCGCACACCAGGGCGGCGGCCGCGTTGGCCAGCACCGCGTCGCGCGGGGCGCCGCGCTGGCCGGAGAGCACGTCGCGCAGGATGGCGGCGTTGCGGTCGGCGTCGCCGCCGGCGATCTCGGACTCGGCGTGGCGCGGCAGGCCCAGGTCCTCGGGGAGCACGCAGAACCGCTCCACCGCGCCGTCCTTCACCTCGGCCACGTGGGTCATGCCGGTGACCGAGATCTCGTCGAGGCCGTCGCCGTGCACCACGAAGGCGTGGACCGCCCCCAGCGCCGCCAGCACCCCGCCGATGATGGGCACCCAGCGCGGCTCGTAGACCCCGACCACCTGGTGGCGAGCGCCGGCCGGGTTGGCCAGCGGCCCGAGCAGGTTGAAGATGGTGCGCACCCCCAGCTCGCGCCGGATGCCGGCCACCGCCTTGAAGGCCGGGTGCAGGCGCGGGGCGAAGAGGAAGCCGATGCCGACCTCGGCGATGGCCTGCTCCACCACCGCGGTGGGGGCGTCCACGTTGACGCCCAGCGCGGCCAGCACGTCGGCCGAGCCGGAGCGGGAGGAGACCGCCCGGTTGCCGTGCTTGGCCACGGTGACGCCGGCCCCGGCCACCACGAAGGCGGCGGTGGTGGAGATGTTGAAGGTGTTGCGGCCGTCGCCGCCGGTGCCGCAGGTGTCCACGAAGACCTTGGCCGCCACGTGCACCCGCTCGGCGCGGGCCCGCATCACCTCGGCGGCGCCGGCGATCTCGTCCACCGTCTCGCCCTTGACCCGGAGCGCCGCCAGGAAGGCGCCCACCTGGGCC